>CAYZVX010000016.1:0-5339 GCA_964482055.1 uncultured Acidiferrobacteraceae bacterium | reverse complement strand
GCCTCGATCCAATCGGCGACGCCCCGCCACACGCTGTACGTGCTCGATGAGCCAACGGTCGGCCTGCACATGGCCGACGTGGAGCGCCTCATCCGGGTCCTGCACCGCCTGGTCGATGCCGGCAACACGGTCGTGGTCATCGAGCACAACCTCGACGTCGTCGCCGAGGCCGACTGGATCATCGACTTAGGGCCCGAGGGCGGGGACGGCGGCGGGCGGATCGTTGCCCAGGGGGCCCCCGATGACCTTGTGCGCGCCGGGGGGAAGTCGCACACCGCGCGCCACCTGCGGGCGTTCCTGCACGGCCGCCGCCAGCCGCAGGCCAATTGACCGGTCGCGACCCGCGGTGGCAGAGCCGCAGCACTTTACGCGCGCCGGGATCGGCAATATAAGATAGGTTGCGCCTCAGGCGAGCGCCTGCCTCGACGGTCATGCCCAAGAGCCAACACAAGTGGTACGGCGGCCTGCGCCGCTGGCTGTGGTCGCCGTTCGTGCTGCTGCCGCCCGTGCTGCTCGCCATCGCGTTCTGGCCGCACACCCCGCCGCAGCCCCCGATCTTCGTCGTCGAGATGCACTACAATGACGAGACCTGGCGCATCTACACGACCCGCACCATCACCGAAGGGCTCACGCGCCACAACGTCGTCGGCGCGCTGGTCTGGAGCATTCCAAACGAGAATACCGAGCGGCTGGCGAGTGCCGATCGCAACCGCCTGCACGCGCTCCTGACGCCCTACCGCACCCGCGAGCAGCTTTTCACCTGGTATCGCGACCCGGACGTGGTGCGCTACGTCGAGGACGCCGTGCGGCGCGGCTATCGCGGCATCGGCAGCTTCAACCTGTTCGCCGACGAAATCGACACGCCGGTGGTGCGGCGGCTGCTCGCGCTCGCCGCCGAGCACCAGCTCCTGCTCAGCTCGCGGTCCGATGCGACGGCCATTGGCGCGCTGCTGACGTTGGAGCCGCGCCTGCGTGTCCTGTGGGCGCCGGGCGCCACGGACGCCTCTCCCGGAACGGTCGAGCTCATGATCCAGCGCCACCCCACGCTGTCGGTGAATCTCGCGCTGTCACGCGGGACCATCGCGCCCGGCGGCACGCTCGACCCGGCCTGGCGCGAGCTGTTCCTGCGCTACCCGGATCGCTTCATGGTCGGCACCGATACCTACGCCAGCGCGAGCTGGTACTACTTCCGCTACATGCTGAGCGACATCCGCAAGTGGCTCGCGCAGCTCCCACCCGATGTCGCGGAGCGCATTGCCTACCGCAATGCACAGGGGCTTCTGCAGACACGGGCCGGCGCGTCGGCATAAACGGTGTCTGAAGGACGCGCGAGCCGGTGACGCCGGAAGACATCAGTTCGGCGGCGACGCGATGGCAGCGAAGCGCGAGATTCGGTACCTTCCGGTCCATCCAACCCCGAAGCAGCGCAATGTCACATGGAATTGCCGGATTGATGCGCCTTGGTGTGATGGCCGCAGTGGCGTCAATCGTCATCGGTTGCGCCCACGAGGTCGAGAAACCGAAGGTCGCCCCCGCCCCGCCCATCGGTCCGCTCGACGCCAGACAGCAACCGAAGTTCGTCAACGCGCTGCCCAACCCGTTCGACAACGTCGCCGTACCCGACACCAAGACCTATCCCGGCGCCGACTACTACCACATGCGCATGGTCGAGGTGCGCCAGGATCTCGGGCTCATCGATCCCGACACGGGCAAGCCGCTGCTCACGACCGTCTGGGCCTACGGCCCGGCCGGTGGCAAGGCCACCTATCCCGGCCCGACCATCGTCGCGCGCTCGACGCTGGCGCCGAACAGCGCCAAGCCCGGCCGTCCCATCAAGGTGCTGTGGGAAAACGCACTGCCCGAACAACACCTGCTGCCGGTCGACACGACCGTGCACTGCGGCCCCGACGCCCGCCAGCAGCACTCGCACTGCCGGCCGTTCGTCCGCACCGTCGTGCACCTGCACGGCGGGCACGTGCCGGACCACAGCGACGGCTATCCGGAGGCGTGGTACTCGCCCGGCTTCAAGGAAAAGGGCCCGCACTGGTCGCGCCAGGTCTATGACTACCCGAACGACCAGGAAGCGACGATGCTCTGGTACCACGATCACGCCATGGGCATCACGCGCCTCAATGTCTACGCCGGTCTCGCCGGCCTGTATGTCATACGCGACGACAACGAGGACCGCCTGCAACGCGCCGGCCACCTGCCCGCCGCCGCTTACGACATTCCGCTCGTGATCCAGGACCGCTCGTTCAAGCGAGACGGGTCGCTGCACTACATCGCGGACGTCGGCGAGCACGAAACACGCCAAGAGGCGAAGGAAGCCACAGAAACCGCGAGGAACAAGCCGCTGGCACGGGATCCGGTCACCGGAAAGCCAAGCCCCTCGATCGAGCCCGAGGTCTTCGGCGACACGATCCTCGTCAACGGCAAGGTCTGGCCGGTGCTCGAGGTCGAGCCGCGCAAGTATCGCTTCCGCATCCTGAACGGCTCGAACGCGCGCTTCTATCGCCTGTCCCTCGACTCCGGGCAACCGTTCGTGCAGATCGGAGCCGACGGCGGTTTCCTGAACGCGCCGGTGACGCTCTCGCACCTGCTGCTGGCGCCGGCCGAGCGCGCGGATGTCATCGTGGACTTCAGCGACCCGAGACTGCCCGGCAAGACCGTCGTCCTGCGCAACGACGCCCGCACCCCGTACCCGAATGGCGATGAGGTCGATCCCGACACGACCGGCCAGGTCATGGCGTTCCGCGTGACGCGGCCACGAAACATCGCCATTCCCGGAATCGAGCTGCCGCGCGCGCTGCGCGCGCCCATTGCCCCGCATGACGTGCGTCTCGCCAAGCCGCGCGAGCTGCTGCTCACGGAAGGTGAGGACGCGTTCGGGCGCGTGAAGCCCATGCTCGGCACCGCCGAACGGGGGCCGCTCGGCTGGGACGCTCCGATCACCGAGACGCCGAAGGCCGCCACGACCGAGATCTGGCGCATCATCAACACCACGCCCGACGCGCACCCCGTGCACCTGCATCTGGTGTTCTTCCAGGTGGTCGATCGGCAGAAGTTCGACGTCGCGAGCTTTGTGCCGGGCAAGCCCGAGACCCTGAAGCGTCTCGGCCCCTTGATGGCGCCGCCGCCGCAGGAGGCCGGCTGGAAGGACACCGTGATCGTCAATCCCGGCGAGGCGCTGCGCCTCATCGCGCGCTTTGACCGCCCGGGCCTGTACGTGTGGCACTGCCACATCCTCGAGCACGAGGACCACGAAATGATGCGGCCGTACCGGGTGCTGCCCTAGACGGTGCGCTCGGGCGAGCCGCGCCCTGATCTGCGCCGCGGAGCCTACGCCAACCGGCACCCGCTCGAGGCGAGCGGCGCGCACAATCGCGTGCGCGCTTTCGGCCCGCGTGACGTCTCGTTTATGCTTGGCCCATGCCGGCATCACTGCTGCAAGTGCGCGGGCTCACGCGCGCCTACACCGAAGGCGAGCGCACGCGCGTGGTGCTGGCCGGCGTCGACCTCGAGGTGGCGAGCGGCGAGTGCGTGGCGCTGCTCGGGCGCAGCGGCTCCGGCAAGTCCACGATTCTCAACCTCATCGGCGGCATCGACCGCCCGGACGCCGGCGAGGTGTGGATCGGCGGCACCAACCTCACGGCCCTGCCGGAGCGCGAGCGCACGCTGTTTCGCCGCCAGCACCTCGGCTTCGTCTACCAGTCCTACAACCTGATTCCGACGCTCTCGGTCGAGGAGAACCTGCTGCTGCCGCTCGAGCTGAACGGCTGGCAGGCGCCGGCGGCACGCGTGGCCGCAACCCGACTGCTGGCGGAGGTCGGCCTCGCCGACCGCGCTGATGCGTTCCCTGACCGCCTCTCGGGCGGCGAGCAGCAGCGCGTCGCCATCGCGCGCGCGCTCATCCACGAACCGACGCTCATCCTGGCCGACGAGCCGACCGGCACGCTCGACGCCGAGACCGGCCGCAGCGTGCTCGAGCTGTTCAACCGCCTGTTGCGCGGCCGCGGCAAGACGCTGCTCATCGTGACGCACTCACGCGCGGTCACGCGCTTCGCCGACCGGGTGCTCACCCTCGAGGACGGGCGCATCACCGCGCGCGCCGCCGAGGTGGTGTGGTGAAAGGCCTCGTCGCCGCGGCGGCGGCGCGCCATTTCGCGCGTCATCCCTGGCAGTTCGTCCTGACCGTCATCGGCGTGGCGCTCGGCGTGGCGGTGGTGGTGTCGGTCGACCTCACCAACGATGCCGCCGCCCGCGCGTTTGCGCTTTCGACCGAGTCGGTTGCCGGCCGCGCCACCCACCAGATCATCGGCGGCCCCACCGGGCTCGACGAAGACGTCTACCGGCGGCTGCGCATCGAGCTCGGCCTACGCGAGGCCGCCCCGGTGCTCGAGGGCTACGGCACCGTCGGGCGCGAGACCCTGCACCTGCTTGGCGTCGATCCGTTCGCCGAGGCCGGTCTGCGCGAGCACCTCGCCGGCGTCGAGCGCGCCGCCGCCACGCGCCTGCTCACCGAGCCCGACACCGTCGCGATGGCCGACGTCACCGCGCGGCGCCTTGAGATCGCGCCGGGGGAGCGCTTCGCGTTCCATCTCGGAGCGCGCACCCGCGCGGTCACACTGGCCGCCGTGATCCCGACCGACGACACCAACCGCGCGCGCCTCGACGGTCTGGTGCTTGCCGACATTGCCACCGCGCAGGAGCTGCTCGACCGCGCCGGCCGTTTGAGCTGGATCGACCTCGTGCTGCCAGAGGACGACACCATGCTCCGCGCGCGCATCGCCGCCGTGCTGCCCGCCACTGCGCAAATCGTGCCGGCCGCCTCGCGCGGCGCGACCATGGCGCAGATGACGCGCGCCTTTCGCATCAACCTCACGGCCATGAGCCTGCTCGCGCTGCTGGTCGGCATGTTCCTCATCTACAACACCATGACCTTCGCGGTGCTGCAGCGCCGCCGGCTGCTCGGACTGCTGCGCGCGCTCGGGGTCACGCGGCGCGAGCTGTTTGTGCTGGTGCTGCGCGAAGGCTTCGTGGTCGGTGCGCTCGGAACCGCGTTCGGGCTACTGGCCGGTGTGGCGCTTGCGCACTTCCTGATCACGCTGGTCGCGCGCACCATCAACGATCTCTACTTCGTGGTGAGCGTTACCGAGCTTTCCATTGCCGCCGCCCCGCTCATCAAGGGTGCAGCGCTCGGGGTGCTCGCCACGCTCACCGCCGTGCTGTGGCCGGCACGCGAGGCCGCCACCACGGCGCCGCGCCTGACGCTCGCCCGCTCGGTGCTGGAAAGCAAGGTGCACGCGGCGACGCCGCGCCTTGCCGCGGCCGGTGTGGTG
>CAYZVX010000015.1:36710-39980 GCA_964482055.1 uncultured Acidiferrobacteraceae bacterium | reverse complement strand
AATATGCCAACAGCGCCGTGGCCGCGCCATTGCGAGAACGGCCGGCGCGACACCTCTAACCATACCCAGCTGATGCACACTACAAGCCACTCGTTGCCTGGCCAGCCGCAGCGTCTGAGGCTGCTGAGCTACAACATTCAGACCGGCATTGCCACTCGCAATTACCGCGACTACTTCACCCACAGCTGGAAGCATGTTCTGCCCTATCCGCAGCGGCGGGCCAACCTGGACCGGATTGCCAACCTCGTCTGCGACTTCGACATCGTCGGCCTTCAGGAGGTTGACGCCGGCAGCCTGCGTAGCGGCTTCGTCAACCAGACCGAGTACCTGGCCCTTCAGGCCCATTTTCCCTACTGGTACGACCAGACCAACCGCAATCTCGGCCATATCGCCCAACACAGCATCGGGCTGCTGTCACGGTTCCGTCCGACCAAGATTACCGAAGCCAAGTTGCCGGGGATGATTCCCGGCCGCGGTGCGCTGATTGCCCGCTACGGCTTTGGTGACGACAGTTTGATTCTTGTGATTCTGCATCTGGCGCTCGGGCGTCGCGCACGACTTCAGCAATTGGATCACATCAGCGGTCTTATTCGCGAGTTCCGCCACGTCGTTGTCATGGGCGATCTCAATTGCCGGTCCGACAGCGAGGAGATAAATCGCCTGCTTGCGCGCACTGACCTGCGCGAGCCCACCCACGGGTTGCACACGTTCCCAAGCTGGCGCCCGCGCCGCAACATCGATCATATTCTGGTCTCCTCGTCCCTCGAGGTTGAAAACGTTGCGGTACTCAATCACCCGCTGTCCGACCATTTGCCGATCGTGATGGAAGTCGTGCTCCCGCCCGAAGTCAAACTTACCCGGCCAATTTCGCCATCGTCGGAAGCTGACCTGCGCCTGGCGGCCGGCGCCTAGCGGTTGTTATCCTGGCGTTCGACCCGTCACGCGGTCGTCACGCCACATGGCCGGCGTGCAGTTCCGGCATTTAACAAATGGGCACCACGAGGAGCTGACAAGTCGCGCCCGGCATGAGCTGGCGTGCCGGGCGCATTGTGTCGCGAAACTGATGATCGGGCTGATCCAACGCGTCAGTCGCGCGCGCGTCGAAGTGGCGGGTGAGACGATTGCCGCCATCGAGCGCGGGTTGCTCGTGCTGGTGGGTGTCGAGCGCGGTGATTCGCCGGCTCAGGCCGAGCGGCTACTAAGCCGTTTGCTCGGCTATCGTGTGTTTCCCGACGAAGCCGGGAAGATGAACCGGAGCGTACGGGACATCCAGGGCAACCTGCTGCTCATTCCGCAATTCACGCTCGCGGCCGACACCCGCAAGGGCACGCGTGCGAGCTTCACGCCCGCGGCAGCACCGCAAGATGGACGGCGCCTGTTCGAGTTTCTGGTCGCGCGCGCCCGCCAGCAGTACGGGCGAGTCCAGAGTGGGGTGTTCGGCGCCGACATGCAGGTCACGCTGACCAACGATGGACCGGTGACCTTCTGGCTGCAGGCCTGACTCATGCGCGTTCGAGCGGAAACGCCATGACTTCCTCGATCGAACGCGCGCCCGCACCGAGCATGACGAGCCGGTCGAGCCCGAGGGCCACCCCCGCGCAGTCGGGCAGACCAGCCACGAGGGCAGCCAGCAGGTGCTCGTCGAGCGGTACTGCCGGCAACCCCATGGCCTGACGGGCGTGCAGCTGGCGCTCGAAGCGTGCGCGCTGCTCGGCGGCGTCGGCGAGCTCATGAAAGCCGTTGGCCAGCTCGATGCCCGCGATATAAAGCTCGAAGCGGGCAGCCACCGGCGGTTGCCCCGGCACAATACGTGCGAGCGAGGCCTGGGTGGCGGGAAAGTCGTACAGAAACGTCGCACGGCCTTGCCCGAGCCTGGGCTCAATCACATGCGTCAGCAGCAGGTCGCGCCACATCTCCAGGTCAGGTTCGCGCGCATGTGCCTGCGGCAGCTGAATATCGTGCGCCTCGGCCGTGCGCGCGAACTCGGCGGCGCTCGCCGTATGGGGGTCGAGACCGAGGAAGCGATCAAATGCCTCGCGATAGCTGAGCCGCTCCGGCTCTGCCAACCGCAGGCAGTCCGCGAGCGTGAGGCCGACAAGCTCCGCCACTTCGTCCATCAGACGGTGGTGGTCGTAACCGACGCGGTACCACTCCAGCATGGTGAACTCCGGGTTGTGCTGCCGCCCCGACTCGCCGTCGCGAAACACCTTGCATACCTGGTAGATCGATCCGCTCCCCACCGCGAGCAGGCGCTTCATCGGAAACTCCGGCGAGGTATGAAGGAAGAGGGTCCGCCCCCGTGGTGCGCCCGGGCCGGTGTAGCGTGTGGCGAAGCTGAGGAGGTTGGGGTCCGGCGTCGCCGCCCCGGAAAGAATTGGCGTTTCGACCTCGAGCACCCCGCGCGCGGAAAAAAATGCCCGGATGCGTTCCAGCATCCGGGCGCGGAGTCTCAGGACTTCCAGGGTAGCCGACGGGCGCCAGTCAATAGCCACAAGCTGCAAGCCCCAAGTGCAAGCGTCAAGGCCAACGCTCCAAGGCTATTGCTTGAAGCTTGCAACGCTAAGCGCGCGAGATGTACTCGCCGGTGCGGGTGTTGACCTTGATGGTCTCGCCTTCCTGCACGAACAGTGGCACGCGCACCACCGCGCCGGTCTCAAGCTTGGCCGGCTTGCCACCTCCGCCCGAGGTGTCGCCGCGCACGCCGGGGTCGGTCTCAACAATCTTGAGCGTCACGGTGTTGGGCGGCTCGACCGCCAGCGGTACACCGTTGAAGAGCGTCACCAAACAGGTGTCCTGTTCCTTCAGCCACTTCGCGTTGTCCCCGATTGCGGACTTGTCGGCGGCGAGCTGCTCGTAGGTTTCGGGGTTCATGAAGTGCCAGAATTCGCCGTCGTTGTACAGGTACTGCATCTCCACATCGACGACATCCGCCGCCTCGATGGTGTCGCCCGACTTGAAGGTGCGTTCGATGACGCGTCCGGTCCGCAGGTTGCGGATTTTCACGCGGTTGAAGGCCTGGCCCTTGCCGGGTTTGACGAACTCGTTCTCGACAATCACCGCCGGATCGCCATCGAGCATCACTTTGAGGCCGGCCTTGAATTCGTTCGTGCTGTACGTCGCCATCACACACCTGTTTGTCCGATAAGGGTAAAATCGAGCGCGCTATGATAACCCGAAGACGCAACCGCGACATCCCGGTCGCGCGCCCCGCGGCGACGGCTCCCGGCATCGCGCCGCCTCCTGCATCCGTGCGGTCGCCGCCTCAATCCG
>CAYZVX010000015.1:0-36610 GCA_964482055.1 uncultured Acidiferrobacteraceae bacterium | reverse complement strand
TCGGCGAAGCGGCGGTCGGGACGTCCTTGTCCCGCCGCCCTCGCCTCAATCCGATCGGCGAGACGCTGAAGAGCGGCAGACACCGAGCTGGCAGCGTGAGCTGGCAACGGCGATCACGGATCCGGCGGAGCTGCTGGAAACAGTCGGCCTGAATGCCGGCTGGCTGCCGTCCGCGCGGACGGCTGCCCGGCTGTTTCCGCTGCGCGTGCCGCGCGGTTTTGCCGCACGCATGCGCCGCGGCGACCCTCACGATCCATTGCTGCGCCAGGTATTGCCGCTGGCCGCCGAATGCGTGTCGGCGCCGGAATTCACGACCGACCCGGTCGGCGATCTTTCAGCAATGGCGGTGCCGGGCGTGCTGCACAAGTACCGCGGGCGGGTGCTACTCGCGCTGACCGGTGCCTGCGCGGTGCATTGTCGTTACTGTTTTCGCCGCCACTTCCCCTATGCCGAGGCCAACGCGTCATCGGATCGCTGGCAGGCGGCGCTCGACTACATCGCGCGTGATGCCTCGATCCATGAGGTGATCCTGAGCGGCGGCGACCCGCTCGCCCTGGCCGATCGGCGTCTCGCCGATCTCGCGCGCCGGCTGGCGGCAGTCGCGCACGTCGAGCGCCTGCGCATCCACACTCGGCTCCCCATTGTGTTACCGGCGCGCGTGACGACGGAGCTCACCGACTGGTTGGCGGGCGGCCGTCTGCAGCCGGTCATGGTGGTGCACGCCAATCACGCCAACGAGATCGACGCCGACGTGCGGGCGGCGCTCGCGCGCCTGCGCGCGGCCGGCGTGACACTGTTCAATCAGTCGGTCCTACTCAAGGGTGTCAACGATTCGGTCGAATCGCTCGCTGGGCTCAGCGAAGCACTGTTCGCCGCCGGGGTCGTGCCGTACTACCTGCATCTGCTCGACCGCGTGCAGGGGGCGGCGCATTTCGAGGTCGAGGAAGGTCGCGCCCGACAGCTCATGGCTGACCTTGCCGCACGCCTTCCGGGGTACCTGGTGCCGCGTCTGGTGCGCGAGGTCGCGGGCGCACCGAGCAAGCTGTGGTTGACCATGTCGGCGGGGTGAGGCGCGCTGCTCGGGCGGCGCGCTGCCCGTGACGATTCTGGACAAGGAGCGATGTACCGTCGACAGCTGGCGCAACCGCAGGCCGCGCCGTGGTCCTGGCAGGGCATTGCTGTCTTTCGGGTAGTGTCAAAGCGCTGTTCATGACGGGCTGACACCGGCCGCCGCGGTCAGGATTTTCGCAGCCTGAAATCGCGGCCATTGCCCCGATCCAGTCGCAGGCGTTTAATGGTTACGGGTGGTTGACGTGCGGACTCTGGTCGAACCCTTCGTGCGTAGGGTCATGGAACTTCCGCTCCCGGGTGATCTGGCCGAGCACAAGGCTGTGCACCACGCAGGTCGCCGGCGCGAAGGGTGTGACGGCCCGCAGCCGCTTGCCCCTGGAGGATACTGTCATGAGCCAGCTCGCCGTATCGTCCCTCAAGGGTGTCGAAGTGCGCGCGCCGGTGCCCGGCGCGTTTGCCAAGATTCTCACCCCGCAAGCGCTTGAGTTCATCGCGCTGTTACAGCGCACGTTCGGCGCGCGCCGCAACGAGCTGCTCGCCCGGCGCGCCGCCCGACAGCGCGAGCTCGATGCCGGGAAGATGCCAGAATTTCTCCCGGACACGGCTTCAGTGCGCGCCGGGGACTGGACGGTGCTGCCGGTGCCGCGCGAGCTCGCTGACCGGCGCGTGGAGATCACCGGTCCGGTCGAGCGCAAGATGATCATCAACGCGCTCAATTCCGGCGCCAACGTGTTTATGGCGGACTGCGAAGATTCGCTCGCGCCGACCTGGGCCAACGTCATCGAGGGCCAGATCAACCTGCGCGATGCGGTGCGCCGCACCATCGGCTTCGTCAGCCCGGAGGGCAAGCGCTACCAGCTCAACGAAAAGACCGCCCTGCTCATGGTGCGGCCGCGCGGCTGGCACCTGCCCGAAAAGCATGTCGTAGTCGATGGCCAGCCAATGTCCGGGAGCCTGTTCGACTTCGGGCTGTACTTCTTCCATAACGCGCGCGAGCTGCTGGCGCGCGGCTCGGGACCGTACTTCTACCTGCCCAAGATCGAAAGCCACCTGGAGGCGCGGTTGTGGAACGACGTCTTCGTGCTGGCACAAGAAGAGCTCGGCATCCCGCGCGGCACCATCAAGGCGACGGTGCTGATTGAAACCATTCTCGCGGCCTTCGAGATGGACGAGATTCTCTACGAGCTGCGCGAGCATTCGGCCGGGCTCAACTGCGGGCGCTGGGACTACATCTTTTCGGTCATCAAGAAATTCCGCAACCGACCGGATTTCATCCTCGCCGACCGCGCGCTCGTTACCATGACCGTGCCGTTCATGCGCGCCTACACGCAGCTGTCGATCAAGACCTGCCACCGGCGCGGCGCGCACGCCATGGGCGGCATGGCCGCGCAGATCCCGATCAAGGATGACCCCAAGGCCAACGAGGAGGCGCTCGCTCGTGTGCGTGTCGACAAGGAGCGCGAGGTCAACGACGGTCACGACGGCACTTGGGTAGCACATCCCGGACTGGTCGGCCTTGCGCGCGAGGTGTTCGATCGGGTCATGACAACTCCGAACCAGATCGCCAAGAAGCGTGAGGACGTTCAGGTTACGGCGGCCGACCTGCTTGCCTTCGGACCACCCGGACCCATCACCGAGAGCGGCGTGCGCACCAACATCGATGTCGGACTGCAGTATCTCGGGAGCTGGCTGGCGGGCACCGGATGCGTGCCGATCCACCACCTCATGGAGGACGCCGCCACGGCGGAGATCTCCCGCAGCCAGCTGTGGCACTGGATCCATAGCCCCAAGGGCGTGCTCGATGACGGCCGCAAGGTCACGCTCGAGCTGTTCCGCCAACTGTTGCCGGAGGAGTTCGCCAAGATGCGCCAGCACCTGGGCGAGCGCCAGTTCGGCCTTGGTCGCTACGAGCTTGCCGCGCAGGTGCTCGATCGCCTTACCGCCGCCGGCGAGTTCGCGGAGTTCCTCACGCTGCCCTGCTACGACTATCTCGACTGACCGGGCCGGCGCTCAGTGCCAGAATACGACCGAGTCGGCGGCGGCAATCGCGTCCAGGGCGGCGGCATAGCGGCCATCGCACGGTTCGACCGCAACCGCGGCGCCAAGCTCGCTGAGCGATTGGGCGAGCTCGCGCATGCCGTCGCGGCGCGCCGCATCCAGGTCGGCTTCGGAATATAGAATCAGTATCCGTTTCGGCTCTGTCATATGACGTAGACCGCGTCGGCGGTGAAGACGTCCTCGGCCAGGCGTCGCCTACCTGGCGCATCGTCCCCGAGAAGCTCGCAGGGCACCTCGGCGAAATCCAGCATGTCGCGCTGCTCTTGCACCTGCGGCGAGTCCTCCAGCCCGCCGAGTACGGCGACCTTGACCTCGTCGCTGAGGAGCGTGAGCCCGGCGGCAACCCGCAGCGCCTCGACCTTGTTGTGCCTGGCCACGACGAGGATTCGCTTCTTCATGTGGCGCTACAGGACAATGACCCGGTCGCACTGGTGAGCGAGCTCGGCGTTCTGATACTGGCTGCCCATGGCAATGCCCGCCGGGGGCGCGGCCGTGCCGTACTGCTCCCAACTGTGCTCACAGACATCCACGCGCAACTGTCCGGCGCGCGCCAGCGCGAGGAAACGCGGCGAATTGAGCAGCAACACGCCCCGGTCGGTGAGAAAACAGCGGCATGCCCAGCCTTTCTGCAGGGCGGCTTGCGCAAGGCCCACGGCGTGCGGTTCCCCCGTGTCCGTCGTTACCACGATTCCGAGGTGCATGTTCGGCGCCAGGCGTTCAATGCGGGCGCTCGGCGCCGCCCCCGCTCAGGCTACCGCCCGCTTGCGGCGGCGCCGGGGCGAGCGAGTAGCCGATGAGGAAACCGAGAAACAGCGCCACTACCACGATCACCAGCCACAGGCTCGTTTTCATGCTTGTGCTTGCCTCGCGCCTAGTGCTTGCGGATGCGCCAGCGCATGGTCTTGCCGGCCTGTTGTGACTGCTCGACGATCTCGTCGCCCTCGGTCTGGCACATGGCCAGGATCGACTCCCCGGAGGAGGGATTGTCGAAGGTCAATTCCAGCTCCTCGCCGGGCTTGAGCTTCTCGAGCGCCTTCTTGGTGTAGATCTGCGGGTGCGGACAGACGTAGCCCTGCACGTCGAGCAGGTACAGTCCGTCACGGACCTTTTCGAATTTGACCGCCATGGACGACAACCCCTCCTGTCGGGTAGCTGTTGCAGCGACTCACAGACCGCAGGCGCCGGCTTCCTTGGCCATCCGGCGCTCGATCCACCAATTGAAGAACTTGACGCCGAGATAGCCGCCCAGCGTCATGCCGAGCCCGAACAGCCAGCCCGAGGGGTCGCCGTTCGTGACGGTGGCGAAGAACGCGCCGATGTTGCAGCCGAGCCCCACGCGGGCACCGATCCCCATCAGGATTCCGCCCAGGATCGCCCAAGTGGCGATCTCGAGGGTCGGAAACTTGAGCTTGAACTCGTCGTTGAGCAGCGCCATCACGGCGGAACCCCCGACCAGCGCAATCGACATCCACAGCACCGGATTGAGCAGGGGGCTGGGGATGCCGTTCTCAAGGCCGAGGAAGATGTTGTCCATGACATCCATGCCGAGCTGGCTCAACACCCAGGCCGCGCCCTGGGCCTCCTGGGTGGTGATGTAGAAGTAACCGGGGTCGAACACGGTATCCTGGATGCTCAGCCCCGCGGTGTGACCGAGGCCGGCGAGTATCTCCCCGGCGTTGGCGATGCCGAAGCGCTGCTGCAAGCCCTGCATCACCCACATCTGCAACCCGGCGGCCACGCCCAGCACCAGGCCGGCGATGGCGGTGCGGCGCGAGGCGGTGACCATGCTCCAGTAACCGGCCAGCTCGGTGCTCCAGCCGCGATAGGTGATGTCCTTGCCGCGCAGATAGCCCTTGCGGTACCAGCGTGCGTAGATCACTACCAGGATCAGAAGCGCGGGCACGATGGTGTTGAGCAGGGAGTTGCCGAGGAAGGCGCCGGCGTAGGGGTTGGTGATGCCCAAGGTCTCGGCCATCGTCGTCGCCGAGAGATTCCACACGTAGCCGGCGAGGAACTGGTCATACCAGCCGTCGGTCACCGTGAGGACCTCCGGCATGTTTTTCGCCGCCGCCGAGGTCGTCCAGGCCGAGGGCACGAGGCTGTTCAGCCAGCCGCCAGCATCGACCAGGAACGCCTGCGTGAAGCTGAGGGACAGCACCACGAGCAGCGCCGCGACGCTGCCCTCGCCAGTCTTGTAGAGCGACCCGGAGGCGCACCCGCCCGTGAACACCATGCCGATGCCGAAGATGAGACCGCCAATCACCGAATAGGTCCCGATCGGGGAGGGATGGAAGGTGCTCTTGCCGGCCACCGTGACGTAGGCCGACACCAGGCTGAACAGCACGATGGCAATCATGATGCCAACGGCCATGCGCGGCACCCCGACGGCGAACAGGTCGCGAATGGCCGAGGCCATGCAGAAGCGGCCGTACTGCAGCGCCATGCCGTAGACAAAGCCGAACCACAGGTAGGCGCCGAGATAGACGTAGCGCACGTCGATCGCGTAGATCCAGAGCGAAACGGCGACGAAGAAACCAAGGACCAGGAAGGCGCGGAACTGGTTTTTGTTTTCCTGCGTCCATTCCTGGTAGCGCTGCAGAACCCGGCCGAGCACACGCTCCATCGGTTAACCTCGTTGCTGATCAGCGCCGCCCGCGGGAGCGCGTCCCGAGTCGTCGCCCTTGCGGATGTAGATCTTCCAGCACGACTGCGCGTGCACCGTGGCGAGATGCACGCCGTCGTAGTTGGGCGACATGAACGGGATGGTCTCGACCGAGCTCAGGTTGTCGGTCACGATCTCGATGATCGCGCCGTCCGGCACCTCGGCGAGCGCGCGCTTGGTCATCAGGTTGGTGCGCAGGCAGGTGTCGCCCATGAAGTCGAGCGACAATGAGAGTCTTACTCGTCCATGACCGGGTAACTCCACGCGCGGTTCGGCGCAAGTCCGCTGCCCACCGTGCGTGCGCTCCCGCAGCCCAAACCTTTCCGCGAGGCCGTCGAGTCCCAGCAAGTCGAGGAAACCAGATTTTTGTACCACCAGGTCCTTCATCGTACCACTCCGTTTACCGAGGGCTTCGTGCCCGGATACTGAAAAACCCGCAAAGCAAATAGCGTGCCCGTGAGCTGAATCGCCGTTTTCCAGCAATTTTTCGCTACCTCCCGGGGTCGGCGCGGTGTCGGCGGCGGCGCCAAATCGCAATCTGCCAAGCGCGGGTCGCTGCGGCGTTGGTTTTTGCAACGCGACTACTCGGCTGCCGAACGCGCCGCCCGCAGCCGCCGCGGCAGGCGGTAGAACCAGTTGGCGAGGCCCCAGGCTATGAGCACCGTCACGACCAGCGCGCTCGCCTCGGCGAGCGGTTGCGATACCACGGGCGTCAGTCGATCGGCAAGATCACCCCACTGCAGGCTGCGCAGGGGGTCGACGAGGGGCTCGTAGCCGTCGAGCCAGAGGTTGACGAGCGCGCCGGCGAGCAGCGACAGGCCGACCAGTCCGCCTACATACAGCAGCACGGCGCGCGTGCCGAGCACGCGTTGAAGGGCAATGAACTCGGGCAGATTCGTGGCCGCACCGGTGACCAGGAACACGATGGCCGCACCTGGACCGGCCCCAGCGGCGAGCAGGGCGGCCACCAGCGGGATGTGGGCAACCGCGCACACGTAGATGCTCGCGCCCAGGAGCGCGACGAGGAGCAACGAAGTGATTGGCGCCGACGCGCCAAGGTAACGGCCGATCCAGTCGTCCGGGACCGCCACCGCGAGCGCACCGGCCAGCGCGGCACCGACCCCGATGTAGAGCCCGAGCGTGGGCCCGAGCTCGCCGAACCCCCAGCGCAGCGCACGGCCAATACGCCGGCCGATAGGCTCGGCCGTGGCGGCCGCGGCAGCACCGTCGCCAGCGCAGCAGCACGATTCCAAATGCGCAGCGACCGGTGTTGGCTTGGCGCCGCCGCGCTCGACGATGTAGCCCATCAGAAACGGCGCCGCCAACCCGAACGCGACATAGGCGAGCGTGAGCTCGGGGCCGAGCAAGGCGTAGGACAGGATCACCGCTGCCGGGTTGATGACGGGTGTCGCCACGGCGAAGGCCACGACCGCCGCCAGCCGCGCTCCGCTGAGATAAAAGCTCACGGCGAGCGGGATTACGCCGCAGCTGCACATCGGCAGCAGCGCCCCGAGACCTACCGCGCCCGCCACGCCATAGGGACCCGCACCGTGCATCGCAGCGCGCAGGCGTGTGGTCGGCAGGAACTCCCGGACCAGACCGCCGACCAGCAGGCTCGTGAGGATCCAGAAGCCGGCCTCGAGCACGATGCCGGCCGCCACGGAGAACATCTGCGCAACCGCTCCCCACATGATTGAGCCCTCCGTCGGCGCCGTCAGCCGCTTAGCGCCCGGAGCTGGGCGCGCGCCGTGGCGACCTGCGCGTCGAGCTGGCGCAGCAGCTCGGCCGGGCAGGTGATGCGTCCCGCCCGGTGGCAGTCGGAAGCGGACTTGAGCAGCGCGTTGAGCAGCATCATGGAAACGTGCAGCTGCCGCCGCTCCGGCGGCGGGGCCGACCCCGCGGCACGCACGATCTCGCGCAGGCGCTCGCGATGCGCCTGCACTTCGCGCTGAAAGGTTGCGGCGTCGGCGTGCGTGCGCGCGGCGGTCACGAGCGCGGCCGCACGCTCGATCCAGTCATTCTCCGCCTCATTGGGCGCCGCACCGGCAAGCAGCGGATTGAGCCCGAGCAGCACGGCCGCCGCGAATCCGGCGAAGATCGGCAGCCGCATCGGCGCGCACCCCGTCACTCGCCCAGCTGGTAGCGCTTGATCTTGCGCCACAGCGTGGACTTGTCGATGCCGAGGATCTCGGCGGCGAGCCCGCGGTTGCCCTGCGTCTCGCGCAGCGTCTTGGCGATGAAGTACGCCTCGATCTCCTCCAGGCTCTGCGGCACGAGGTGGTCGAGCGCCCGGCCTGGGACTTCCACGCGCTGCGAGAGCTCCGGGGGCAGCACGTCGACGTCGATCATGTCGGTCTCCGTCAGGATGATCATGCGCTTGATCAGGTTCTCGAGCTCCCGGACGTTGCCGGGCCAGTCGTGGCGCATGAAGGCGCGCAGGACCGAGGTCGTCACGCCCTTGACCTTCTTGCCGAGCTCGGCCGACACGCGGTTGACGAAGTAGTTGGTGAGCAGCGGAATGTCGTCGCGCCGCTCGCGCAGCGGCGGCACGTGGATGGCGATGACGTTGAGGCGATAGTAGAGATCCTCGCGAAACTGCCCCTTTTCGATCAGCTCGGGCAGGCTGCGGTTGGTGGCGACCAGCACGCGCGCGTCAGTCGTGCGCGGCTCGGTCTCACCGAGGCGGAAGAAACTGCCGTCCTGCAGCACGCGCAGCAGCTTGGTCTGCAACATGAGCGGCGCGTTGTTGATCTCGTCGAGAAACAGTGTGCCGCCGTGCGCGGCCTCGAACAGGCCCGGCTTGCTGCGATCCGCGCCGGTAAAGGCGCCTTTCTGGTAGCCGAACAGCTCGCTCTCGATGATGTTCTCGGGGATGGCCGCACAGTTGATCGCGAGGAAGCGCGCGTCCTTGCGCGCGCTCTGCACGTGGATCTGCCGCGCGACCAGCTCCTTGCCGCAGCCGCTTTCGCCCGAGATCAGCACGCAGCAGTCGTAGCCCGCCGAGGCATTGATCAGGCGCCTGACGGTTTCCATCGCGGGGCTGCGCCCGATCAGGCCGTAGCCGTCCTCGTAGAGGCGGTTGGTGGCACGCAGCCGCAGGTTCTCGCGCGACAGCAGGTAGTGCTCGAGCGCGCGCTCCACGGTGCAGCGCAGCTCCGCCGGTTCGAAGGGCTTGCGCAGGTAGTCGTAGGCGCCGCTCTTGAGCGCCTCGACCGCGGATTCCACCGTCGCGTAACCGGTGATCAGCACCACCAGGGTAGCGGCGTTGCAGCGCTTGGCGAAGCGCAGCACCTCGATGCCGTCCACGCCCGGCATGCGCAGGTCGCTCACCACCACGGCCACCTCGCTGCCCTCGAGCACCGCGAGCGCATCCTGCGCGCTCCTCGTGGCAATGAGCTCGGCCGGCAACGGGGCGAGGACGTTCGCGATCAGCTCGCGCATGTTGCCGTCGTCCTCGACCACGAGGACGACCGGCCGCGGTGCCGTCCCGCCGCCTGGCACCTGCTCCTGAATCTCAGCGGCCATGAAGCGCCGCCTCCGCACGCGCGAGCGGCAGGGTCAGCACGAAGCGCGCCCCCTGCCTGAACGTGGCGTCATAGCTCAGGCTGCCACCGATCCGGGTCACGATCGCCTGGCTGATGGCGAGCCCGAACCCGGTGCCCTTGCCGACCTCTTTGGTCGTGAAGAAGGGGTCGAAGATGCGGCGGCGCAGCTCCGGGGCGACCCCGGGGCCGTTGTCTTCAACGACCACAGTCGCCTGCCGATCCCCAAGCGGGCGCACGTGTACCGCGACGCGCGGTTGGGGCGCGTTGCCGGCGCTCGCCTGGATCGCGTTCACGATAAGGTTGACGAGCACGATATCAAGCTGTCCGGGCGAGCCTTTCACGGGCAGGTCGTCGGCGGCCGGGTGGAACGACACGGAGACGTTGAGGCGCGTGCCCTGGCACTGCACCACGGATTCGACGACGTCCCGGGTGATGGCGTTGAGCTCGCAGCTCTCCGCCGGGCAGAGGTCGCGGCGCGCGTAGTTGAGCAAGTCATCGACGATGCGCGCGCAGCGCTTGGCCTCGTGCGACACGACTTTCGTATAGCGGCGTACCTGCTCGGCATCCGTACGCGCCTCGTCCGTCAGCTGGGCGTAGCCGATGATATTGCCGAGCGGGGTGTTGAGCTCGTGCGCCACGCCGGCGGCGAGCTGCCCCATCGCCGCGAGCTTTTCCATCGTGTAGGTGTGCTCTTGGAGGTGCTTGTAGTCGGTGATGTCCTGCAGGATCACGACCGCGCCGGTGTCGTTGAGGTTCTTCGACTTGAAAAACGAAAGGTTGAGGACGAAATAGCGCGCCTCCTCGCCGATGCGCAACACGATCTCGCTGTTGACGATTGGCCGTTCGTACAGGAAGGCGTCGCGCAGCAGCTCCCGGCCGCTGCCCTCCAGCGCCAGCAGGTCGAAGAGGTTGCGACCCGCGAGCGCCCCGCTGGTGAGGCCAAACAGGCGCTGCGCCTCGTGATTGGACAGGTTGACGAGCTGGTCACCATCCACGCAGAGCAGCGCGCCGCGCAGGCTGTGCAGGATGGCGTCGTTGCGGTTGCGCTCGCCGATCACGCGGTTCTGGACCTGCTCCATCTCGCCAAACGTGGCGCCCAGGCTCGTGATCAGCTGATTGTGATCCGACACCAGCCGGCGCAGGAAATGATCGGCGAAGCGCGGCACGGCAACCGGCCGCAGCCTTCCTTCCTGCGCCTGCAGGATGCCGCGATGCAGGATGTGCAGCGCGCGCCGGTACGACACGTACAGGTAGGCAAGGGCGACGAGCGCCACGAGCAGCACCGCGGCGAGCACAAGCTCCGGACGGGGCGCGACACGCAGGCCATAGCTGACGGCCGAGACCGCCAGCCCGAGAGCGCCGAGCCCCGCGATCCAGGCCAGGATCCCGCGCCGGACCGCATGCGGCAGCGGGCGGGTCCCGCCGGTCGGGCTCCCCGCCCTGATCGCCATCGCATCCCTGCCCGGATCGTCTAACAGTGTGAGGCGCATTGACGACTGCGATGTTGGCACCCGGCCGGCGGCGCGGATGCCCGATGCACATGACATGGCATCTTACGCCAAAGCCGGCGGGCGACAAGCTTGCGGCGTCCCGCCACGCCCGGTCCGGAGATCGGGGGACGCCTAGAAAATCAGCTGGAACGCGAGCGTCGCCTGTTTGTAGTCCTGTAGCGAGGGGTCCGTCGGGCTCTGCTGGTCGAACTTGATGCTCGCGTACTCGAACGTGAGCTTGAGGTTCTGGCCGTCGATGTAGTAGTTCAGGCCGCCGCTCACCCATTTCTGGTCGAACAGACCGCTGTCCACCCCGTAGTCGGAATCCTCGTAACGCAGGAACGGTTGCAGCCGACCGATGCCGACCTTGTGCGGCAGCAGGTAACCGCCTTTCACGTAGTAGGCCTTTAACTGGGAGGTGACCGGCAGGGTCGGGTCGGGGCTCTGGTTGATGGCGTTCCCGGTGTCGTAATCGAAGTAGGCCGCCGACAGGGTGTAGGTTCCGGTGCGCGTCGGGTATTCGAACAGCATGTCGGCCGTCCAGCCCTTGTAATCGACCGGCTCACTGCGCGCCGGGAAGTTCGCGTAGGCGATATCCGCCTGGTAGTCGTAGGCGACACCGACCGTGAACACCTTGCGCGTACCGAGATAGGTGCTGAGGTAGCCGTAGTCGGTTTCGGGATCGAGCAGCGACACGTGCAGGCGGGCGGTGAGGCGCGGGGAGTCCTTCACCACGTTGTCGCCCTGGCGCCCGTCCGCGACCATGACGCGGTATTGCGCGAGCCCCCCGGCAAGATTGCCCCACAGCGCGACACCGGTGTCGCGCGAGCCGCCGCCATCGGAGCCAAACGGCGTGTAGGAGATGATCTCGGCGCGGTCGAGCGTGAGCGGTTCCAGGCAGGCCTCAAGGTTCTCGCGCGAGAAGGTGTTCTTGAATCGGCCGGCAATGAGCCGCAGGCTGTCCGTGTAGTCGAACGTAATGTAGGCGTCGCGATAGAAGATCGGTTTGTCGGCGTTGCCGAGCTTGTCGTCGTTGCCGGCCTCGAGCTGCGCGTAGAAACCAACGTAGTCGTTATACTGTCCGGCAAACAGCAGCCGGTTGCGGCGCAGGAAGGTGTCGTACGAGCTGCCGTCGTCGGTCGGGCTGGTGTAGCCGCGGTACTGCGACCACAGCTGCAGCGCGTAGCTGATCGTGATGTAGCCCTCATCGCCGAACGGGATCGTCGGGCCGGCCATGGCGGTCGCGGGAATGCCGGCAACGAGCACGGCGCCTAACAGCGTGCCGCGCAGGCGCAAGCGCCGCGCGTTACTTTGATGGTCTGACATGATGGGTTCCCCCACGTGCTGGTATGCGGTTGGTTGTTTGCACATGGCTGCGTTACGGCGTCTTCGCGTAGCGTTTCACCAGGGCAGCCGGGTCGTCTGCTTTGTGACAGGAGGCGCATAGTTCGGGCTTGGTGCGTGGATCGTTCACCATGCCCTGGTGCGACAGCTCTTTTTTGATGATGCGCGCATTGCCGCCATGGCATCCGGCGCACGAGTCGTTGACGGTCTTGTGCTGCGCGTGCCACGGCGCCTTGTCCTTGTCCATCTTGGGGGCCTCGGCGCGCTTGCCGTTGTGACACTTGAAGCAGGAAGAGGCGCCGATGCCACAGGCATTGGCCACCGGAATCGGCGCGAGCTCCCGGGCGTGCGCCTGCAGCGTCTCAAGCGCTTCGCTGCCCCAGCCGTTCGCCGCCACGGACACCGGCACGCCGCCGTCAGACTGCGGCGCTGTTGCCAGCACGGACCACACGACTGCGGCCACGGTCGCCAGCAGGGTGGCGCCGGCGTATCCGGCGATACGGCGGACCGGCTTGCGGGTTGATCGGGGTGACATCATCGCGCTCCTCCTCGTCTTGTGGTTCACGCCCCGTGGGGTCGCCCCGGGCGACGTGGTTTCGAGCCGTACGCGGCTCAGTCTTTGGCGCCGGTTCGCGCCTCCTCGGCCTTGCGAATTTCAGCCTCGCCCATGCCGCCCTTGGCGCAGGTGCAGGCGCAGGTGCCGGAAGCGGATCGAAAGCGCAGGCGGTTCGATTTGACCTCCGGTGCGGGGGTGCTCGCGACCGGGTCGTGGGCGGCGGCGCTCGTGGCAGTGTCGGCACCGGCGAACGACGCCGGAGTCGCCACGGCCAGTGCTGCGGCTGCCACGATCAGTCCGAAAGACCAGATTTTCACTGCGCTTCTCCGTCGCGGTCGTGTCACATGTTGTGGGCGTGCATTAACGGTTGTTCCAGCATAATGCGTGCCACGGGATTTTCCCTGCAAATGGGCGCGGTTATGCTCACGCGCAATATTGCAGAACTCTGCGAGCATGAATGGGCGTGAGCAATTTGCAACGTTTGGTGCCGCCGCTCAGTCGATGCGGCGGCACGCGAGCGTGACCTCGTAGCGAGCGGTGTCGATGCGCGCCAGCGCCGCGCGCAGCAGGCGCTGCGCCTCGCGGTTCATGTTGTCGGCTCCCGCCAGGGCATGGCGGAAGCTGCGTTCGTAGTGCGCGCCCGGGTGAACGGCCATGCGCAGCTCCACGTGCCAGCCCGTTGCCGCGGGCCGGGCGAACTCCGCGTTCAGCACGCGCGATTCGCCGTTCGCGAGGCGTGTATCCGACAGCTCCTGCGTGAGCTCGACGTTGGCGCGCCGTGCGATCACGTGGCGTGCGATCTCGTCGCGGCGCCGTCCCTGCGCATCGACGAGCGTCAGCATCAGCACCACCTCGGGGACCACATAGGTCGGAAAGTGGTGACCGGCCCCGGTGTTGGTGACGCGCGCCTGCGCGCGCAGGCGCGCGCTGCCGGCCGTGCTGACATCGAGCGCCACCGTCAGCGCCGTGGCCGTCATTTGCGGATCGTGAATGCCGCGCCACAGGTGGCGGCGCTCGGGCATGTGGCAGGTCTGGCAGGTCTGTCCCGCGGCGGCGGCGCGGCTCGTGCGCCATTCCTCGTACGTATTCTCGAGCAGCTTGCCATTGAGGCGCGTACCGGAGTCAGGGAACTGATGACAACCCGCGCAGAATCGACTGTCCTCGAAGGCCGTATGCGCGCGAAATCCGCCGTGCGGAACCGGGGTTGGGCTGACGGCGCGCGGCGGCGGGCCGAAGCGCGTGTGGGCACGGACATGGCAGGCGGCGCACACCAGCCCCTGGCGATGCAGTTGCTCGGACACATATGCCGGTGGCGCTGCGGCCGGGGCGGCCGGCCAGCCGTGCTCGATCGCCATCAGCGCTTTCTGTTCAGCGAGCGGGGCGTGGCAACGCATGCAGGCATTGGCCGCCTGCTGATCCATGAGACGGAACTGCCACAACAAGCCCGGGCCGACCGCCTGGCTGTGCAAGCTGGTTTGCCAATCGCGGTACTGCTCCGAGTGGCACTGGCCGCAGGCCTCGGGGGCGAGCGATGCCTCGAGCGCGGTGAACTGGGGTGGCGGATCGCCCTGCGCGGGCAGTATATCGGGCCAGTGCGCCGCCAGGAACGCGCTCACGGCGTCATCGGGCACCGCGGGTACCGATGCGCGTCGCAGGAGGTCCGGACTGCCCCAGTAGAGTGCGATACCTGCTGCAACTGCCAGCGCAACGCCCGCCGAGATGCCAACACACCGTTTCATGGTTTGCGCTCGCCGCCTTCGGTGCGATCCTATAACGCCCACCTGCCCTTGTCAGGACTGCGCGCGCCTCTGCTGCGCGCGGCAATCCCATCCGGCGTTGGCGATAACGCCTAGTCCGGTTGCGGCCGCTGGCCCGTGCGCCGGAGGTGGGCATTCCTGCTGCTCGTTGCAAAATACGGATGTCGCCGCGGACAGCGGGGTGTTTTGCATTGTCGATCGCGCGCACGCCGATATTGGATCTGCCTTATCCCCTTGTTCTCATGCACGTTGGCCGCGGCATCACGCGAGCTGCCAGCTGGTACGCTTTATGCTGGCGAGCCATATCATTCGAGCCACGCGGGCGCGATCGACGTGCCGCGATTCACCAGGAGGAGACCAAGAGATGAAACGACCGAGCGTCTTCGCGCGTATGGTGCGACCCGCGGGATCCTTGTTGACCGGAATTGGCATTGCCGTGACGCTCGGTGCCTGTACCGGTACCGAGAGTACGACGACGCCGACGGCGGCCGCCACCGTGCTCACTCCGGCGCTGTTCGCATTCTACGACTCCGATAGTGACGGTGTCGGCGACAGCATTGCGCGTATCGATCTCACCACCGACGCCGTCATGGCGACGGCCGTAACCGGAATGTCCGGTTCCGGCGGCACGCACAAGCAGGCGTTCTACGACGGTCCGATCTGGGTCGGCTCCGGGGCCAACGTCTGGGGCATCGATCCAACGACGCTCGAGGTGTTGCCACGCGTGGTTTCGCCTTCCGTGCAGGGCAACCGCGAAGGAACCGTGGGATCGGCGATCGTCAACGCGCTGCACG
This sequence comes from uncultured Acidiferrobacteraceae bacterium, assembly GCA_964482055.1. Taxonomy (GTDB): domain Bacteria; phylum Pseudomonadota; class Gammaproteobacteria; order Acidiferrobacterales; family Sulfurifustaceae. The sequence continues at coordinate 21,333 of CAYZVX010000015.1, read as the reverse complement.
CGGTTGCCGACTTTCTCGGCTTTGGGACGAGCGCCTCCGCGGTGCAGGCCGCCCTTGCGGACAAGGCAGCGCTGCGTCCGTACTTCGATCGAACCCAGACGAGTGTCGCCGAGGCCCAGACCGTCGATTTCTGCGCGGTGCGAACCGCGCGCAGCGGCATCAATACCAAGCCGTTGACTGGGGCCAAGGCGGTGCCGGCCGCCATCACCGTGCCGCCGCCGTTTCACAACATGGGTTACACGCCGGTCGGCATCGAGCCCACCCCGGACGGCAAGCTCACCATGTTCGCCGAGCGCATGGGCGATCACGCGTTCTTTCTCGATACCGACCCGGCCTCGCCCACCTTCGGATACCCGGTGCGGTTCATCTATCCGCGCCTCGGTCAGGTCAAGGACCAGAACAACAACGTCGTCGGCACCTTCAGCTCGCTCTACACGCCGGCGGGCGGGACGGCGCCGGGCCGCTTGAACTACAACCGCTTGGCGACCGGCACCTCCGAGGTCGACAAGAACACCTATAGCGAGCCGTGTGATTCCACCGCCTTGCGCAACGCCGCCGGCCAGGTCTGGACTTGGTGGCCGGACGTGCAGGGCGACACGATCACGGGCGCCCGCATCGACAATCTCACTACGGCGTCTCCGCAGGTCGTGCAGGTGGCCGTGCCGGTCATCTCCCGGGCGAGCGCGCCGGCGGCGCGCGGGGGAGTTGGATCCGCGCCGACCTGCCCGGTGCCAAACACAAACAACGTTCCGTGTAGCCCCTCCGGGCAGCGCACCAGCCCGTGGATGGCCTCGCTGATGAACCGCAATGTCGGCAACGAGTTCATCATGCACGTGGAAAACGAGGGCGACAACAGCGAGAGCCTGTGGGACGTGACCAACCCGGCCAATGTCTTCGAGATCGAGCGCATCGTCATGGATCTGAAGGATGTGCTCACCCCGGACCTCGCCACTCAGACACCGGGCAGTCCCACCGCCTTCACCAATGGCGCGACCTATACGGTGAACGTCAGCTTCGCCTCCACGGGCGGCACAGCGACGAGCGTCAACTACCAGTACGTTTCCCTGCCGGGCGACAGCCTGACCGGCACGAGCGTGGACAACATCACACGCGCCTACCTGCGCAAGGTGAATGCCTCCGACCCCGGGCCGCGTTTCATCCTGAATGGCCTGCTCGGTCGTGCTGGCACCAGCGAGGCGAACGTGGCGCGCATCCAGGGCAGCGGCGCCGACGCCATTTTTTTCAGCGACGAGATCTGGCTGCTTACCTTCGTGGGCGCGGACGGCATCCAAATCGTCGACATGAAAGGTCTGGCGCCGCCATATCTCATCACCGAGACCGTAGCGCTGCCGAGTTCGTTCACCGGCACGTTCTCGCCGAACGGCAAAAAGTTCTACCAGATCCGCAACGGCGCGATCGACGTCATCGACACCGCCACGCGCAAGCTGGTCAACGTCATCACGCTGCCCGGCGCGGCCACCGGGTTTGCCTATGCGAGCTATCGCGCCGCGGCCGCACCGTCGAGCGGCGGCGGAGGTGGTAGCGGCGGGGGCGGTGGTGGCGGGGGTGGCGGCGTTCCGCCGAATCCCTGCGGCGGTTAGCGTCCAGGCGTTGAACCCCGGGCGCCGGGAGAGCCGCCGGTGCCCGGCAAGCGACAGAACAAACAGGTCCGTGACGGAGAACAACCATGCGCGTCGCCTACATATTCTCGACCGGTAACGCAAGCTACATCCTCGAAAAAATGATTCTTCCGCAGCTCGAGGAGGGCCGGCACGTAGTCACCGTGGTCGGCATGTTCTTTTTCGTGGACAACAACTATCTGCTGACGGATGGCAACCCGACGGCCGAGCGACTCGCCGCGGTAGCGAGCAAGCACGGCATCCTGGTCATGGGCTGCGACCAGTGTTGCGAGCTGCGCCGCATCGATGACCGGATTCACAAGGCGTTCTCGATCGGCTGCTTCCCGAATCTGTACGGCGCGCTGCAGAAGGCAGGCGGCGTCGACCAGGTGATTACACTTTGACCCGGGCACGGCGGCGGCTCGGGGCCGGTCCAGCGCCGCGCCTTACAGGTTGTCCGATACAAGCACGATGCATACGCGGTAAGGTCCGTGCGCGCCAAGCGTGACGGTCTGTTCGACGTCGGCGGTGCGTGACGGTCCGGAAATGAGATTGATGCTGCGGGGCAATGTGCCCGGGTCGCGGCGCAGCCAATCCCAGCCTTCCTCCATGCGCGCCACGATGCGCGCGAGCGGCAGCAACGCGATGTGCGTCTCCGGCAGCAGGCTCACTGTGGCCGGCGTGTCGGCCCCCGACAGCAGCATCAGCGTTCCGGTTTCGGCGATCGCGCAGAACACCCCGGTGATGCCGACCAAATCGCCGGCGGCGGCGCCGCGCGCTTCGACACTGAGGCCGGCCCGCGACCAGTTCAGGTTCCGAAGCGGCGGCCAGCAGACTGCCTGCAAGGACAATTGCTTTTCCATCAAGTAAGCCGCAATCGCCACCGGCGTTTCGCTCGCCGCTACCGGTCCGCGCACATCGCTTGCTAGCGCTATCGCGCGTTGGCGGAATCGCTCCACCAGGTCAGGCTCGATGGATGGCAGCGGGCCGCGCGGGCGCGCGTTGAGGCGCGCCCACAGGCCTTGGTCGGCAGGGCGATCCGGATGGCGCGTCTGGCGGATGCGCGCAAGGATTCTGTCACGCGCACTCACGACCGGCCCCGCCTGGCATACAGTTCGCGGAACGTGCGCCCCTCGGGCGCCGGAAAGTCGCGCCCGCCGGTCCAGCCCGGATTGGGCGGCAGCCGCGTGATCATCCCGTGCTCATTGGCGAGCGCGCGCAACGCGCGCACGCCGATGCGTGTGGCGAGCGCGTACAGTGTCGGGCGCTGCGCGAGCCACGACCACAGGCGCAGTAGGATGCGCTCCTTACGTGGCCGCAGGCGCTGCTCGACCTGGCGCACCCGAAGGCTACGCAACAGGTCAGGCAGCGGGATGCCGACCGGGCAGACCTCGGCGCACGCGCCGCACAGTGTCGAGGCGTTGGGCAAATCGCGCGCCTCGCCCAAGCCGACAAAGCTCGGCGTCAGCACCGAGCCCATCGGACCGGGATAGACCCAGCCGTAGGCGTGCCCCCCGATGTTCTGGTAGACCGGGCAGTGGTTCATGCACGCCCCGCAGCGGATGCAGGCGAGCATCGGCTCGAGCTCGGTGCCGAGCAGGCGCGAGCGGCCGTTGTCCACGAGGATCACGTGGAAGTGCTCAGGGCCGTCGGCATCGCCGGCGCGGCGCGGCCCGGTCAGCACCGAGACATAGTTTGTGATGGCCTGGCCGGTGGCCGAGCGCGGCAGCAGGCGCAACAGCACCGAGGCATCCTCCAGCGTCGGCACGACCTTCTCGACGCCCGTGACCACGACGTGCACGCGTGGCAGCGTGCTGACCAGGCGTCCGTTTCCTTCGTTGGTCACGATCAGCGCCGAGCCGGTTTCGGCGATCAGGAAATTGGCACCGCTCATGCCCATGTCGGCGCAAAGGAAATGCGGTCGTAACACCTCGCGCGCCTCGCGGCACAGCTCGGCGATGCCGGTTTGGCGCGGACGGCGGTGATGCTGCGCAAAAAGGTCGGCAATCTCTTCCTTGTTCTTGTGCACCACGGGGGCGACGATGTGCGACGGCGGCTCCCCGGCGAGCTGCAGGATGTACTCGCCGAGGTCGGTTTCGATCACCTCGATGCCGGCGCGCACCAGCGCCTCGTTGACCGCGCATTCCTCGGTCACCATGGACTTGGACTTGGCGATCTTGCGCACCCGGTGCCGGCGCGCGATGCCAAGCAGCAGGCGGTGGACCTCTTCGGCATCGCGCGCCCAGTGCACCTCGCCGCCGCTCGCAGTTACCTGCTGCTCGAAGTGCGTGAGGTAGGCGTCCAGGTACTCGAGCGTGTGACGGCGGATGTCGGTGGCGGCGGCGCGCAGTTCGGCATAGTTGTCAATGTCGCCAAGCGCCGCGGCGCGCGCCCCGACGAAGCGCTCCTGCAGGCGCCTGAGCGCGTGCTGCAGCTTCGGGTTGTGCAGGTTGTCGTGTGCCTTGCGCTTGAACGCGGCCGTTGCGACTCTCATGGCGGCTCCTCGGCCGCTCCCGACATCCTGTCTTCCGCGGCACTCGTGCATCGCTGCACATCGCCGGCAAGGATTTCGGCGATGTGCAGCACCCGGGTCGCGTAGTCGCCGCGGCGGCGCAGGCGGCCTTCGATGTTGAGCAGGCAGCCGGGGTCGCCGGCTACCACGGCATCGACCCCGGTCGCCGCGATCTGTTCGCACTTGTTGTCGCTCATACGCGCGGAGATGTCGCCGAACTTGACGGAAAACGTGCCGCCGAATCCGCAGCAGGTCTCGGGTTCGCGCATCTCGCGCACCTGCAACCCCTGCACCCGGCCAAGCAGCGCGCGCGGTTGCGCCTTCACGCCCAGCTCGCGCAGCCCGGAGCAGGAGTCGTGGTAGGTGACCGTACCCGCGAACCGGCCCGGCACGTCGACTATTCGCGCGACGTTCACCAGGAAGTCGGTCAACTCATAGCTACGGGCGGCGAGGCGCTCGATTTCGGGCAGCCGCTCTGGGTCGTTGCGAAACAGCGCGGGATAGTGATGGCGAATCATTGCGGCGCAGGAACCGGACGGCGCCACGAGGTAGTCGCAATCGCGGAATTCCTCGGCGAGCTTGCGACCCAGCGCCCGGGCGGCAGGCAGGTCGCCGGAGTTGTAGCCCGGCTGCCCGCAGCAGGTCTGGCTGGACGGGACGATCACCTCGGCGCCAATGGCCTGAAGCAGGCGCAGGCTCGCGAAGCCGATGCGCGGCCGCACGAGGTCGACGAGGCAAGTGACGAACAACCCTACACGCATCGGTCGATCTGCTGGCGGCATGGAAGGCGCCATACGCTACGCGGCCGCCCCGGCCGGCGCAAATTCAGCGCCAAAACGGAGGTTTCAACATATGAAATGCATTGCACAGGTTGTGGCCAGCCCGCAAGAACGGCGCTAAAGTAATGCACCCATCAGGGAAAATAATTGTCCGTGCGGAGCGTGTGCACGGGAGGGGAGAGAGGTACAGGGACGGTTGTCGCATATATCGATTGAGCTACCTAACAGGAGGAGACATGCAGCAGAAGCAGACCAAGAAACCCACCAGCAAGACCAAGACGACCGTCGCCGGCCGGCGCAAGTTCCTGGCGAGTGCCGCCGCGGGTGCTGCCGGAGCTGCCACCCTCGGTTTCCCCGCGATCGTCAAGGCGCAGGTAACCTCGATGCGCTGGCAGAGCACCTGGCCGGCGAAGGACATCTTCCATGAGTACGCGCTCGACTTCGCGAAGAAGGTCAACGACATGACCGGCGGCGAGCTCAAGATCGAAGTGCTGCCGGCCGGCGCGGTGGTCCCGGCCTTCGGCCTGCTCGATGCGGTGTCGAAGGGCACGCTCGACGGCGGCCACGGCGTGCTGGTCTATCACTACGGCAAGCAGAACGCGCTCGCGTTGTGGGGCTCGGGCCCGGCCTTCGGCATGGACGCCAACCAGCTGCTGGCCTGGCACAAGTACGGCGGCGGCAAGGAGCTCCTGGAGAAGCTCTACAAGTCGATTGGCGCCAACGTCGTGTCGTTCCCCTACGGGCCGATGCCGACCCAGCCGCTCGGCTGGTTCAAGAAGCCGATCACGAAGCCCGAGGATTTCAAGGGCCTTAAGTTTCGCACCGTCGGCATCTCGATCGACGTGTTCACGGCGTTGGGCGCTGCGGTCAACGCCCTGCCCGGCGGCGAGATCGTGCCGGCCATGGACCGCGGCCTGCTCGATGCGGCGGAGTTCAACAACGCGACCTCCGACCGCGTGCTCGGCTTCCCGGACGTATCCAAGGTGTGCATGCTGCAAAGCTACCACCAGAACGCCGAGCAGTTCGAGATCATGTTCAACAAGGACAAGTTCAACGCCCTGCCGGCCAAGATCAAGGCCATCATCGAGAACGCCGTGGAGGCCGCCTCCGCCGACATGTCGTGGAAGGCCATCGACCGCTACTCCAAGGACTATCTCGAGATGCAGACCAAGCAGGGGGTGAAGTTCTACAAGACCCCGGATTCGGTGCTGCAGAAGCAGCTCGAGGGATACGATGCGGCAGCCGCCAAGCGCCTGGCGGAGAACCCGCTGTTCAAGGAGATCGCCGACTCGCAGAAGGCGTTCGCCGAGCGCGCCGTCAAGTGGTATATCGACACGCAGGTCAGACCGGAGCGGGCCTACAACCACTACTTCGCCAAGAAGCCGGCGGCGAAAAAAGCCTGACGCTCAACCGTGTTGCAGGGAGACACCATCCGGTGCCGCCGGATGGTGTCTTTGTTTTCGGCTGTTCGGGAAATGACGCGGGTGGCAATATGAGCCTGTCTCAGCCCGTCGGCGCCGAGGTCTAGTCATGCAAAAGTTTCTGCTGTTCGTCGACAAGATCAGCACCTGGGTCGGCCACGCCTTTTCCTGGCTGATCATTGTCCTCACCCTGCATGTGTCGTGGGAAGTATTTGCGCGTTATATCCTCGGCGCTCCGCGTGCCTGGGCCTTCGACGCGATGATCATGTTGTACGGCACGCTGTTCATGATGGCCGGGGCCTACACCCTGGCGAAGGCCGGCCACGTGCGTGGCGACGTGCTGTACGGATTCTTCCAGCCGCGCACGCAGGCGGCCATCGATTTGGTGCTCTATATCGTGTTCTTCATTCCGGGCGTGATCGCCCTCACCTACGCGGGCTACTTCTACGCCGCCGAGTCGTGGGCCATCAAAGAGCATTCGACCATCACCTATGAAGGACCCCCGATCTATCCGTTCAAGACCGTCATCCCGCTGGCTGGTGCAATCCTGCTGCTGCAGGGCGTCGTCGAGATCATTCGCTGCGCGATCTGCCTGAAGCAGGGCGCATGGCCGTCGCGCGAGACGGACGTGCAGGAGGTTGATGTCGACGAGCTCAAGAAAATGGTCGGGGTCGAGGGCGAGGATCCGAAGTTGTCGCCGGAGACGCGCAAATGAAGATGCGCAAGGAGCTGTGGTTCGGTTTCACGTTGATGGCGCTCATCGTCGGCGCCGTAATCGTGTTCACGCCCTGGACCAACCTCACCAACGGTCACCTCGGGCTGATCATGCTGGCGATGATCGTGGTGGCCATCATGCTTGGCTTCCCCACTGCTTTCACGCTCATGGGCATGGGGGTATTCTTTGCCTGGCTCGCCTACCGTAGCGTCAACCCCGATCTTGCCGTGCGGCAGGTACTCGACCTCATGGTGCAGCGCACCTACGGCGTGATGTCGAACGACGTGCTGATCGCGGTGCCGCTGTTCGTGTTCATGGGTTACCTGGTCGAGCGTGCCGCACTGGTCGACCGGTTGTTCAAGAGCCTGCATCTTGCCATGCGGCGCGTGCCCGGGTCGCTCGCGGTCGCTACCATCGTTACCTGCGCGGTGTTCGCCACCGCCACCGGCATTATCGGGGCGGTCGTCACCCTGATGGGCCTGCTCGCGTTTCCGGCCATGCTGAAGGCGCGCTACAACGTGCAGGTGTCGGCCGGCGCGATTACCGCCGGCGGCTGCCTCGGCATCCTCATCCCGCCGTCGATCTTGTTGATCGTCTACGGCGCCACGGCGGGCGTGTCGGTCGTGCAACTGTATGCGGGAGCGTTCTTCCCCGGCATCATGCTCGCCGGGCTGTACGTGGGTTACGTGATCGTGCTGGCCAAGCTCAAGCCGGCCCTGATGCCGCCGCTTCCCGAAAGCGAACAGCACGTCGCGCTTCCGGCATTCGCACAGACGCTCGTCAGTCGCGGCCGCAATGCGCTGGTCGGCCTGGCGCGCGCGCTCGGCGGCGGTGCCAGCCCGGCCGTGTCGCGGCAAACAGCGGCCAAACAGCTGTTCGTCACGCTGCTCCCGGCGCTGGCGATCGCCGCGCTTCTCGCCTTCACCTATCGTTCGGCCACCGCCCCGGCAGTTGATTCCGGTGATGTCGGCCTGGTCGAGATGAGCGTCGGTTCGATCGTGGACTTGCGGGAGGAATCGATCGGCCAGCCCCCGGGAGAACAAGCGCAGGGGCTGGCCGTTCCGCCCGGCGCCGAGGAGGCCAAGCCGCAGGAGGCGGCGAGGGCGATGGCTCAGGGCGTGCCAGGCGAGCGCCTGCCTGCGCCCAACTGGTTCTGGATCACGCTCGCGGTGTGCGCGGTCCTGCTCGCCTACCTGTATCTGCGCTGGAACTGGGAGCGGCTTGAGGTCTTTAAGATGCTGCTCGCCTCCTTTTTCCCGTTGACGCTCCTGATCCTCGCGGTGCTGGGCTCGATTGTCTTTGGCCTGGCCACGCCGACAGAGGCCGCGGCGGTCGGCGCCTTCGGCGGTTTCCTGCTCGCGGCCGTTTATCGTTTCCTTGAGCATTGGCGCACGGCGCGGCGCAACCGCACCAGCTCTGCGAAGACGATCGTCACCACCCTGAAGGAGCTCGGCGCCATTACCAAGGAATCGTCGTTCCTCACCGCCAGAACGAGCGCCATGGTGTGCTGGCTGTTCGTGGGCTCAGCGATCTTTTCGGCCGCCTTCGCGCTGCTTGGCGGTCAGGAGCTCGTCGAAAAATGGGTGCTTTCGCTCGACCTCACGCCGGTGCAGTTCATGATCCTCTCGCAGGTCATCATCTTCCTGCTCGGCTGGCCGCTTGAGTGGACTGAGATCATCATCATCTTCATGCCGATCTTCATTCCGCTGCTGGCGCACTTCAACATCGATCCGCTGTTCTTCGGGCTGCTCGTGGCGCTGAATCTTCAGACCGCCTTCCTGTCGCCGCCCGTGGCGATGGCGGCGTTCTACCTGAAAGGCGTCGCCCCGCCGCACGTCACGCTCAACCAGATTTTCGGCGGCATGCTGCCGTTCATGGGAATTCAAGTTGTGGCGGTCGTACTGCTCTATGTGTTCCCGGATATCGGGCTGTGGCTGCCGAAGGTCCTCTACAGCAGGTAGCGCTCGCCACGCGGCCCAGACGCGCTCCCGGCAACTGCTCCCGGCGTTGCCCTCGGCCGCTGCTCCCGGCGCGGCTCTACCTCCTGCATCCCTGCAGTCGTACCTCCCGCCATCCCTGGCGGTCGCCGCGACGGGGCTGGACTCGCGACGTGCAGGACGCACAAGTGTGCCGTGCAGGGACGCTCCAATGCCGCGAGCGCAGGATGCGCAGCAGCGGCCCGCGAAGGCCAGGACGGCCGACAGCGGCCACATCCCTGTGCGTCGCCGCGCGGCCCAAGCGCGCTCCCGCGCGGGCCTGGACTCGCACATCCCTGTGCGTCGCCGCGCGTTGAGGCGCGATGCTCAGCGCGATCGAACGCCGACGTCTGCACCGGCTGCGCTGGACCGCGTTCCTGCTGGTCGGGTTCGCCTACGTCCTTTCGTTTTTTCACCGCATGGCGCCGGCCGCCATCGCGACCGATCTGCAACAGGCGTTCGCCGCCAGTGGTGCCGCGCTCGGTTCGCTGGCGGCGAGCTACTTCTACGTTTACACCGTGATGCAGGTGCCGACCGGCGTGCTGGTCGACACCCTCGGGGTGCGGCGTGTCGTCACCGCCGGCGGGCTGATCGCCGGAGCTGGCTCGATCGTATTCGGCGCCGCCGACAGCCTGGCGCTCGCCTCGATCGGGCGCCTGCTCGTGGGGCTCGGCGTGTCGGTGATGTTCGTCGCCATGCTCAAGGTCAATGCCCTGTGGTTCCGCGAGCGGCACTTCGCCACGATCACTGGCCTGACCATGCTGGTGGGCAATCTCGGCGCGGTGCTGGCGGCCGCGCCGCTCGTATGGGTGCTGGGTTTCGTGTCCTGGCGCGCGGTATTCGTGGCGATCGGTGCGCTGTCGATCGCGCTCGCCGGCGCCACCTGGTGGCTCGTGCACAACGCGCCCAAGGACGCCGGGCTGCCGTCGATGCGCGAGCTCGACCGTGAGACTCCACACGCCCCGCACCTCGATTCGTGGCTGGCCGGGCTCAAGGCCGTGCTGAGCAACCGCGCCACCTGGCCCGGGTTTCTTCCGGCCCTTGGCATGGGCGGAACCTTGTTCAGCTTTGCCGGGCTGTGGGCGGTCCCGTACCTGCGCGACATGCTGGGCATGAGCACGGCGCAAGCGGCGTCCCACACCACAGTGCTGCTTGCCGGTTTTGCCGTGGGCGCCTTCGCCAATGGCTGGCTGTCGGATCGCCTCAAGCGTCGCCGCCCGGTGATGCTCGGCAACCTTGGCGTGTACTGCCTATGCTGGCTGCTGTTGTGGCTCGCCGGCATGCCGCCGGCGCCCGTGAGTCTCGCGCTGTTCCTCATCATGGGCGTGAGCGTTTCCGGCTTCACGTTGGTGTGGTCAGTCGCCAAGGAGGTCAATCGCCCAGCGCTGTCCGGTATGGCAACGAGTGTGGTCAACACCGGTGCGTTCCTGGGCGGTGCGCTCCTGCAGCCGCTCGTCGGCTGGGCCATGGATCGCCGCTGGGACGGGCAACTGGCCGACGGCGTGCGCATCTATGGCGCGGCGAGCCACCAGACCGGCATCGCGATCCACTTCGCCTTCGCCCTGCTCGGTTTGGCCGGGGCGCTGATGATCCGTGAAACCCATGCGCGCCATGCCGGCGCGTAAGAGGAAAACAACATGAAACCGAAGGTACTGGTGACCCGTGAAGTGTTCGACGACGTGCTGGACTATCTTGCCCGGTACTTCGAAGTCACCTCGAATCAATCCGATACGCCGTTTTCGCCAGAGGAGCTGGCCGAGCGTCTCGCTGACAAGGCCGGCGCCATTACCGTGCTCACCGACCGCATCGACGCCGGGTTGCTCAAACGCTGCCCGCAGCTTAGGGCCGTGTGCAACATCGCGGTCGGCTACAACAACATCGATCTCGACGCCTGCCGCGCCGCCGGCGTGATGGCGACCAATACCCCGGGCGTGCTCGACGACGCGACCGCGGATTTCACCTGGGCGCTGATCCTCGCCACAGCGCGGCGCCTCACCGAGGCCGAGGCCTGGCTGCGCGCAGGCCAATGGCAGGGCTGGAAGCTCAAGCAGTTCCTCGGCATGGACGTGTGCGGCGCGACACTCGGCATCATCGGCATGGGACGCATCGGGCAGGCGGTGGCGCAGCGCGCGCGCGGTTTCGACATGAAGATCCTTTACTTCAGCCGCCACCGCGTGACGGAGGACATCGAGCGCGCCTGTAACGCGACCTACGCCACGCTCGATGAGGTGCTGACGCAGTCCGACATCGTGACGATCCATACGCCGTACTCGAGCGCGACCCACCACCTGATCGGCGCGCGCGAGCTCGCGCGCATGAAGTCCTCCGCCATCCTGATCCACGCGGCGCGCGGTGGCGTGGTCAACGATGCGGCGCTGATCGACGCCTTGCGCAGCGGTCGGATCGCGGCCGCCGGTCTCGATGTGTTCGAGAACGAACCCAGGCTCAATCCGGAATTTCTCAAGCTCAAGAACGTGGTGCTGGCGCCGCACATTGCCAGCGCCACGACGCGCACCCGCCATCGCATGGCGATGCTCGCCGCGCAGAACCTGGTGGCGGCGCTCACCACGGGCAAGCCGCCTAACCTGCTCAACCCCTAGAGTTCCAATCGAACCAAATACGACTTCGAGCCGCCAGAACGCCAAGGTCACCAAGAAACATGGTGCCGGTTGACAAGAAACTACGCGTTCCGGGCGCCGTGGCGGTTGATATGCTTTCGGTCGGAGACCCTTGCCGGAATGGACGTTGAACGCCTGAGCCTGCGCGAGCTGGTCGAGCAACAGCAGCGCGGGGTGCTTACGAGCGAGGCCATCACGCGCCATTGCCTGGCGCGCGCGGCCGCGATTGAACCCCGCATCCATGCCTTTGCCTGGCTCGATCACGAGGCGGCGCTGGCACAAGCGCGCGCCGCCGACCGGCGCTTGGTGGCGGGCAAGAGCGCGAAGCGGCTGCACGGCATTGCGGTCGGGGTCAAGGACATCATCGCCACGCGCGGCATCCCCACGCGCATGGGCTCGCCGGTGTTTGCGGACAACGTGCCGGGCGAATCGGCCGCAGTGGTGCAGCGCCTCGAAGCGGAAGGCGGCTTCGTGTTCGGCAAGACCGTGACGGCGGAGCTCGCCTACTATCATCCGGGCGCGACCGCCAATCCCTGGAACCCGGCGCATACTCCGGGCGGTTCCTCGATGGGCTCGGCAGCGGCCGTGGCGGCCGGGATCGTTCCTGCGGCAATCGGGACCCAGACCAACGGCTCGGTGATCCGGCCGGCGGCGTTTTGCGGCTGCGTCGGTTTCAAGCCGAGCCAGGGTCTGATCGCCAATCATGGCGTCCAGCCGTTTGCACCGACGCTCGACCAGGTGGGCGTGTTCACGCGTCAACTCGAGGACGCGGCACGGATGACCGCGGTGCTGTGCACGCTGGAAGGCGAAACCGCTCGAGCGCTGGTGCGCGAGCTTGTGGAGCTGAAGACGCTGTTTCAGCCGCCGCGCCTGGCGGTGGTGCGCTCGCCGGTATGGTCGGCGGCGGAGCCGGCGCAGCGTGATCTGATGGCGCAGGTTGTCGAGCGGCTGCGTGCCGCTGGCGCGGCGGTCGAGGCGCAGGAACTGCCGGCGCTGTTCGCGACGGCGCACGAAACGCACCGCACCATCATGTGGACCGAAGGCGCACGCACCTTCGCGGCGTTGCAGGCCGCGCATCGCGGCCAGCTTTCCGCGGCGCTCAATCGACTGATCGACGAGGGCGTCGAGATTTCCGATGCCGAGTATAGCGAGGCGCTCGAGCAGCGCGCGCGGCTACGCGGCGAGCTCGCGCGCTGGTTCCAGCGCTTCGACGCACTGATCACGCCGCCCGCCCGTGGCGAGGCGCCGGCAACCCTCGAGCATACCGGGGAGCCGGTTTTTTGCACCATCTGGACGCTCACCGGCGTGCCGGCGCTCACGTTTCCGGCCGGACGCGGCCCGCTCGGCCTGCCGCTCGGCGTGCAGATCGTGGGACCCTATCATCAGGACGCGCGCACGCTCGCCGTCGCGCAGTGGTGCGCCGATGTCATTGATTACCGTGCCGAGCTCCCGCTGTAGGTCCGCAACGCTTGCCGGCAGAGTTCCTGATCGAGGCGATGCCACCGTTCGCAATCCTGATCGTAGCCGGCGACGCACAGGGATGTGCGAGTCCAGCGCCGCGCGGGAGCGCGTCGGGCGCGCGTGGCGACGCACAGGGATGTGCGAGTCCAGCGCCGCGCGGGAGCGCGTCGGGCGCGCGGTCTTCGGTGGTCGGCCCCCAAACCCAGTTATGATGTGCAGGGACGCACGAATCCCGCGCCGCGCAGGACGCGCGCCTGGCGCAGGGGTGATGTGCAGGGACGCACGAATCCCGCGCCGCGCCCGGCAAGCGGCTTGGGGCAATTGACCGGTTTAATCGTAACGAGGCGATCTCGCGGAAGGGCATCATGACGAAGCTGGGTTTCGTGGGTCTGGGCATCATGGGTCGGCCGATGGCACTCAATCTGCGCAAGGCCGGGCACGCCCTGTGGGTGCACGCGCGGCGTGCCGAAAGCATGAAGCCCCTGAGCGAAGCCGGGGCCACGGCCTGCGGCTCGCCGCAGGAGGTGGCGGCGAACGCCGATATCACTTTCATTTGCGTGTCGGACACGCCCGACGTGGAGCACGTGATCCTGGGCGAGCAGGGGCTCGTGCACGGCCTGCGCCCGGGCCGCGTGATCGTCGACATGAGCACGATCGCGCCGGCGGCGACGCGCGCCATGGCCGTCGAGATCGCCCGGCGCGGCGGCGAAATGCTCGATGCGCCGGTGTCGGGTGGTGAAGTGGGCGCCATCAACGCCACGCTCTCCATCATGGTGGGCGGCAAGCGCGCGGTGTTCGAGCGCGTCAAGCCGTACTTCGAGTGCATGGGCAAGAACATCGTGCTGGTCGGCGACCACGGCGCCGGCCAGGTGGCCAAGGCCTGCAACCAGATCGTGGCGGCGGTCACCATCGAGGCGGTGGGCGAGGCGCTCACCTTCGCGCGCAAGAACGGGGTCGACGCCGCCAAGGTGCGCGAGGCCCTGATGGGCGGCTTTGCCGGGAGCCGAATCCTCGAGGTGCACGGCAAGCGCATGCTGGACAACGACTTCCGGCCCGGTTTCAAAACCAGGCTGCACCAGAAGGACCTCAAGATCGTGGTCGACGCGGCCCATCAGCTGGGGCTGGCGCTGCCGGCAACCGCGCTGGTCGCGCAGCACATGAACGCACTCGTGGGCGCGGGCGACGGTGAGCTCGATTCCAGCGCGCTTGTGAAGGTGCTGGAGCGCATGACCCGATGAGCAGCGAGAGCATCCGACCGATGTATTGGCAATTTGCGAGGGGCTGACATGTTCGCCTGGGCTAGCGATCCGCAATTCTGGATAGGTCTTCTACAGATCATCTGGATCGACATCATTTTGAGCGGCGACAACGCAGTGGTGATCGCGCTCGCCTGCCGCAAGCTGCCGCGGCACCAGCAGCGCATCGCCATCCTGGCCGGCACCGGCGGGGCGATCGGCCTGCGCGTCGCGATGGCGACGGTGGTCACGCTGCTGCTCGAGGTACATTACCTCAAGCTGGTGGGCAGCGCCCTGCTGCTGTGGATCGCGATCAAGCTGCTTGCCCCGCAGGAGGGCGAAGGTGGCCATGGCGAGAGCGTCAGCGGGTTATGGTCCGCGATTCGCACCATCATCGTCGCGGACTTCGTCATGAGCCTCGACAACGTCATCGGCATCGCCGCCGCGGCCAAGGGCAGCGTCCTGCTGCTGGTGCTGGGATTGATGATCAGCATTCCGCTGATTATCTTCAGCAGCACGTTGATCCTGCGCCTGATGGGGCGCTTCCCGTGGATCGTGACGCTCGGCGGCGCGCTGCTCGGCTACATCGCCGGCGAGATGGCCGTAACCGACCGCGCGGTGAGCGCCTGGGTGTCGGCGCAGGCGCCGGTGCTGAAATACATCGCGCCAGTGGCCGCAATCGTGTTCGTGGTGGCGGTGGGCAAGCTGTTGGCCGCTCGTGCCCGACCACGGGCGCCCGTCGATCTGGCGGCGGACGAGCAGCAACCCCCCGCCGGCTCCTGAGCCCGACCGGCGTCAAACAAGGAGAACTGCCATGTTGAAGATCCTGGTTCCTGTGGACGGCTCGCCCAATGCCGAGCGTGCCCTTTCCTACGCCATCCAGTACGCCGGCAACAGCAAGCAGCCCGTTGAGCTGCACCTGCTGAACGTGCAGCTGCCGATTGTTTCCGGCGACGTCAAGATGTTCATCAGTCAGCAGGACATCAACGATTATTACCGTGACAAGGCCGAGGAGGTGCTGGCCCCGGCACGGCGGGCGCTCGAGGCGGCCGGGGCGAAGTACGTGACGCACATCGGGGTCGGCCAACCGGCCGAAACCATTGTCGCCCATCAGGTGGACAAGCAGTGCGAGCAGATCATCATGGGTAGTCGCGGCCTCGGGGCGGTGTCGGGGCTGGTGATGGGCTCGGTGGCGAGGAAGGTCGTGCATCTCGCCAATGTGCCCGTCACGCTGGTCAAGTAGGCAGGAGGGCCGCTTGTTACAATGCCGCGCATGGGCACACGCCACGACATCCTGCAGCAACTGGCCGACGGGCAGTTCCATTCCGGCACCGACATCGGCGCACGGCTCGGCATCAGCCGTGCCGCGGTGTGCAAGACGATCCGCACGCTGACCGAGGCCGGTCTTGAGATCGAGAGCGTGACCGGGCGCGGCTACCGCATGCCGGCGCCGGCGCGGCCACTCGAGCGGCGCGCGATTCAGCGCCACCTGGCCGAGGCCGGCATCGAGACCTTGCCAGTCACGATCCTCGAGGAAGTCGAATCTACGAGCCACCACCTGCTCGCCGAGGAGCGCGGCGGGTCGCCGCGCCGCGTGTGCTTGGCCGAAGCTCAGCCCCAGGGCCGCGGGCGGCGCGGGCGGCCATGGGTCGCGACGCCTTACCATAATGTGTTGCTGTCCATGAGCTGGCAGTTCGCGGGCGGTCCGACGACCACCGCGGGCTTGAGTCTCGCGGCGGGGCTCGCGGTGCTGCGCGCGCTCGAGCGTTACGGGGTGGCGGGCGATCGTCTCCGCAACCCTGCGCGCGCGGCGGACCTCCCCGTGGGGAGCTCACACGTCGGCGCGCCCCGTTACGGCGCCGGGCTGGGGCTCAAATGGCCGAACGACATCCTGTGCGACGGGTGCAAGCTCGCCGGGCTGCTGGTCGAGCTGCAGGGCGAGGCCGCCGGACCGACGCGCGTGGTGCTGGGCGTAGGGATCAACGGCTATATCGGCGCACGCGAGGCGGCACGCATCGATCAGCCGTGGACCGACATACAGCGCCTCACTGGGCGAGGCGTCGACCGCAGTCGCCTCGCGGCGCTCACGATCGCCGAGCTTTACTACATGTTCGAGACCTTCGCGGAGTCCGGGTTCGCGCCGTTTCGGCGCGAATGGGAGCGCCGCCATCACTTCCACGAGCGGCGCGTGCGTCTCATTCACGGGGCAACCGAAGTGCTGGGCACAGTGACCGGGGTGGACGCGAGCGGCGCATTGGTGCTACGCGACGCCCGCGGCGGGTTGCAGGCCTACCACGCCGGTGAGATTAGCCTGCGCGCGGCATGATTTTGCTCGTCGACTGTGGCAACACGCGCCTCAAGTGGGCCGTGACCGCCGCACCGGGAAGTGCCGGTCCAGGGCCGCGCGGGACGCGCGACTGGCCCGCGGGCGAGCCCGGTCTTTGGAGCTGCGGCGTGTTCGGCCTGGCGGAAGGCGATCTGCCGGCGCTCCTCGATCGGTACTGGCGCGAGTTGCCAGAGCTGCAGCAGGCCGTCGTCTGTTGCGTCGCGGGGGAGGCGACGCTCGCGGCAATCGACCGCTGGCTGCGCACGCAGCGCGTTGTGGCGCCGGTGGTGTTTCGTTCCGCCGCGCGCACACTTGATCTTGTGAACGGTTACCGTGAGCCGGCCAGTCTCGGCGCCGATCGTTGGGCGTCACTGCTCGGGGCGCGCGGCCTTACGACGGAGCCGGTGTGCGTCGTCGACTGCGGCACGGCCGTGACCATCGATGCGCTGTCAGGTGCCGGCGAGTTCCTGGGCGGGGTGATCTTCCCGGGGCTCAAACTGCTGCGTGCGAGCCTGGCGGTCGGCACCGACGCCGTGCGGCCGCCACCGGGCAGCGAGGCGAGCTGCCTGGGGCGCTCGACGGCCGACGCGGTGGCCGGCGGCACGCTGTTCGGGTTGGTCGGGGCGATCGAACGCGTGGTGCACGAACAGCAGGCCTATCTGGGTGCCGAGGCACGCGTGCTTATCACCGGCGGCGACGCGCAGTTGCTCGCGGCGCGCATCACCCGTCCGCTGTGGCACGTGCCGGATCTGGTGCTGCAAGGGCTGGCGCGGTTCGCGCAAACGCTATGAAGTGGGTATTTGCGATTCTGGTCCTGGCGAACCTCGGTTTCTGGCTGTGGGCGACCGGCATACGTGAGCCCGAAGAACAGCCGATTGTCAGCGCGCGACCGGCGCTCGCGGCGGAAAAGATGAGGCTGCTGAGTGAGCCCGGCGTGACGCTCGCGCCGCGCCCCAAACCGCAGCCGCCGCCGGCGCGCCCCGCCGGGCAAGAAGCGGCGCAGGCGCAAGAGGCGCGGCGCGACGCCGCGGGTGCCTGTTATCGCGTTGGGCCGTTCACTGACGCCGAGTCGGCTGACAAAGCCGGTGCCGCGCTCACCCGGCTCAACATCAGTTTCGTGCGCGAGATCGAGGAGCAGCGTCGCGTGGCCAGCCAGCGCGTCTATCTGCCGCCGTTTCCAACCAAAGAGGCGGCCGAGGCCAAGCGCAAGGAGCTCACGCGCCTCGGATTTCGCGACCACGCGTTGATCGAGGAGGAGGGCATGCAACACGCCGTCTCGCTCGGCGTGTTTTCGGTCGAGGCCAACGCGCGCCGCCACATGAAGGCGCTCGCCGCCAAGGGCATCGAGGCCCGAATCGAGCCGCTCTACCAGATCCGCACCGGATACTGGCTGGCGCTGCGGCTCGATGCGCCGGCATCGGATCATGATCCGCTCGCGGCGCTGCGCGAGCACAGATGGGAGGCCCCGAACGTCAGGCTCATCGAGGCCGCCTGTCCCAGGACCGGTGAGATTTCCGCCAAGCCGGAGCCGACCGTCGCGCCGTAAGGGCTGCAGCGCGCGCGCCGCGCGCGTTATACTGGCAGCCGGTTTCGCCCGCATAGCTCAGCTGGTAGAGCAACCGCCTTGTAAGCGGTAGGTCGGGGGTTCGACTCCCTCTGTGGGCACCAGTTTTCCCACGCCGAGACCCCGGACTTTAATTATATGGAAAAGCATCCCGCCGACGCCGTCACGACCGTGCGCCACTTCTATCAGGCGCTGCCCGCGCGAATGACCGAGGTGCGCAAGCGCGTCGGCCGGCCGCTCACCCTTGCCGAGAAGATCCTGTTTGCCCACAAGGCCGATCTGTCCGCGGAACTGCCGCAACGCGGTCAGACCACGGCGGGGCTGCGGCCCGACCGGGTGGCGATGCAGGATGCGACCGCGCAGATGGCGATTCTGCAGTTCATGACGGCGGGCCGCACCGAAACGGCGGTGCCGACCACGGTGCACTGCGACCATCTGATCCGCGCCAAGGTCGGGGCGCTCGAGGACCTGACCGTGGCCGAAAGCACGAACAAGGAGGTTTACGATTTCCTTGCTTCCGCCTCGGCCAAGTACGGCATGGGGTTCTGGAAACCGGGCTCCGGCATCATTCACCAGGTGCTGCTCGAGCACTACGCGTTTCCGGGCGGGCTCATGATCGGCACCGACTCGCACACGCCGAACGGCGGCGGCCTTGGGATGCTCGCCATCGGCGTGGGCGGGGCGGACGCTGTGGATGTGATGGTCGGGATGCCGTGGGAGCTGTTGTGGCCGAAGCTGATCGGCGTGAGGCTCACCGGCCACCTTTCCGGCTGGACGAGCGGCAAGGACGTGATCCTCAAGCTCGCCGGCATGCTCACGGTGGCGGGCGGCACCAACAAGATCGTCGAGTACTTCGGACCCGGCACAGAGTCGCTGTCGTGCACCGCCAAGGCGACGGTCACCAACATGGGTGCGGAGATTGGCGCCACCACCTCGGTATTCCCGTTCGACCGGCGCATGGCCGATTACCTGCGCGCCACGGGGCGCGCGGAGTGGGCCGCGCTCGCGGAGGCGAACGCGGCGCATCTCGTGGCCGATGCCGAGGTGTACGCCCGTCCGACTGAGTTCTACGACGAGATCGTGGAGATCGATCTCTCCGCGCTCGAACCGCAGGTCGTCGGGCCGCACACGCCCGACCTGACCCGCCCCGTGTCGCAGCTGGCGGCTGACGTGAAGCGCGAGGGCTATCCGGCCAAACTCAGCGCCGGCCTGATCGGGTCGTGCACGAATTCCTCTTACGAGGACATCGGGCGCGCGGCGCACATCGCGCGCGAGGCGAAGCGGCACGGCCTCAAGACGCGCGTGCCGCTCATGGTGACACCGGGCTCGGAGCAGGTGCGCGCGACGATCGAGCGCGACGGGTTGCTCGCTGATCTGGAGGCGATCGGCGCCTCGGTGCTCGCCAACGCCTGCGGACCGTGCATCGGGCAGTGGGAGCGTACCGACGTGCCGAAGGGCGAGGCCAACTCGATCATCACGTCGTTCAACCGCAATTTCAAAGGTCGCAACGACGGCAACCCGGGCACCCACGCCTTCATCAGCAGCCCGGAGGTTGTTGTGGCCTATGCACTGGCCGGGCGACTGGACACCAACCCGATCGCCGATGGCATCGGCGTCGATGGCACGACGGTGAAGCTCACGCCGCCCACGGCGGCCGAGTTCCCGGCCAAGGGTTACGCGGCCGGTGAATCCGGTTATGTCGGTCCGCCAGCGCAAGCCGCCGCCGTCGCGGTCATCGTGGACCCCAAGAGCGAGCGCCTGGCGCTGCTCGAGCCTTTCGAGCCGGTCGACAAGGTCGCGGGTTACAAGGACCTGCCGGTGCTTCTCAAGGCCAAGGGCAAATGCACGACCGACCACATCTCGCCAGCCGGTTTGTGGCTCAAGTTTCGCGGTCATCTGGACCGCATCAGCGATAACATGTTCTCCGCGGCGGTGAATAGCTTCACCGACAAACCGGGCACCGGCTACAACGTGCTCACCGGCCGCGCCGATCAGCCGCTCCACGAGATCGCCCGCGAGTACAAGGCCCGCGGGCTGGGCTGGGTCGCGGTGGGAGACCAGAACTATGGCGAGGGCAGCTCGCGCGAGCACGCCGCCATGAGCCCGCGTTTCCTGGGCGCCCGCGTGGTGCTGGTGCGCAGCTTCGCCCGCATCCACGAGACCAATCTTAAGAAACAGGGCGTTCTGCCCTTGACCTTTGCCGACCCGGCCGACTATGACCGCATCCGCAAGGACGACCGGCTGACATTTGTGGGCCTCGACCGACTCACTCCCGGCCAGCTCGTCGAGGTGCGGATTACCCATTCCGACGGGAGCGTGGAGTCCATCCGTGCCAACCATAGCCTGACGAGCGAGCAGATTGCCTGGTTCATGGCCGGTTCGGCCCTGAACCTGATCCGTCGCGGCCAGGCCAGCCGGTAGATTTGTTGGGAAAAATCAAAGATATCGGTTGACAAACCGGGTATACATCGCGGAAAATCCGCCGCTTTCCGTGCTGGACAGGGACGTGCGAATGCCGCGCAGCGCAGGACGCGCGCGAGCGGCTTTTCCGGGAGGGGTTCCCGAGCGGCCAAAGGGATCAGACTGTAAATCTGACGGCTCTGCCTTCGGTGGTTCGAATCCACCCCCCTCCACCAGATTGCGGACACAAGCCGTGGCGCGGGCGGGCGCTGCGGTGGGAGGCAGGCGCGGGTTCTACGGACGCATCCCTAAAGAGAAGAGAGATCTTGCGGGTGTAGTTCAATGGTAGAACCTCAGCCTTCCAAGCTGATGACGTGGGTTCGATTCCCATCACCCGCTCCAAGCAGACAGGAACAAGGCACGAGATTCGAGGGACGAGGCAAAGGCGCAATGGTAAGGGTGTTCGCACCTCGTACCTCGCTCCTCGTTACCTGGCTTCTTCGCCCATATAGCTCAGTCGGTAGAGCACTTCCTTGGTAAGGAAGAGGTCACCGGTTCGATTCCGGTTATGGGCTCCAAGTAGTGATAGTTCGTGATTTCGGGTCAGTCGCAACTCAATTGAAGAGAAGCTAATCGAGGTCCCCAAGAGGGTATTCGGCATGTCCAAGGAAAAATTCGAACGCACCAAACCGCACCTGAACGTGGGC
>CAYZVX010000014.1:0-44538 GCA_964482055.1 uncultured Acidiferrobacteraceae bacterium | reverse complement strand
GCCCTGCGGCTTCGAGTTTTCTCATCGCGAACGGGGAGAGAAGGTTGGGCGCATCGCTAGCCCGCAACGCGCACGGGTCACCGGGCGTGCGGCCGCGGCATTTTCGCATACAATGCCGACATGCCGGAATCGCTGTCGGCGGTGATCATCACGCACAACGCGGCGCGCCAACTCGAAGCGTGCCTGCAAAGCGTGGCGTTCGCCGACGAGATCCTGGTCGTCGACTCGGGCAGCACCGACGACACCGTAACGCTCGCGCAGCAACGCGGGGTGCGGGTCGTGCATCAGGACTGGCTCGGCTACGGGCCGCAGAAGCGCTTTGCGGCCAGCGCGGCCGCCAACCGCTGGGTGCTGTCGCTCGATGCCGATGAGCGCGTGAGCGCCGAGCTGCGCGACGCCATCCGCCGCGTGCTCCAGGCGCCCCGCTTCTCGGCCTACGCCATGGCCCGGCGCAACCGCTTCATGGGACGGTGGCTCAAGCACGGGGAGGGTTACCCCGACTGGTCGGTACGGTTGTTCAACCGCGAGCAGGCCAACTGGAGCGAGGATGCGATTCACGAGAAGGTCATCGTGGTCGGTCGGGTCGGGCGGCTCGCGGGCGATCTGCTGCACGAGTCCGAACAGGGCATCGCCGATTATCTCGCCAAGCAGAACCGCTACACCACGCTGCAGGCCGAGCACCTCTATGCACGCGGCCAGCGCGCCGGTTTCGCCAGGCTGCTGCTGAGCCCGTTGCTGCGCTTCGTGAAGCTCTACTTTCTGCGCCTCGGCTTCCTTGACGGCGTGCCGGGACTCGTGCACATCGCCATCGGCTGCTTCAACAGCTTCGCGAAGTACGCCAAGCTGCGCGAGCGTTATTTGCGCGACCGGCCGTGAGCGCTGCGGCCGGCGCCGTCAGTCGGTCAGCCGATGACGGTCGAGCCACAGCAACAACACGGTGAAGGTGTAGGCCAGGCGGCGCGAGGCGCGGCCGCGACAGGCGGACGACCACAGGGTCTGAACAGCTCGCGCGTTCAGGAACGGGGCGAGCGCGTCCGTCCGGTTGAGGACATCTTCAATCGTTTGCTTCCACGCGCCGTTGAACAGCTCCTGCAGCGGCACGGAAAAACCGTGCTTCGGGCGGTCCCACACGGCCTGCGGCAGATAGCGTCGCGCGAGCGCGCGCAGCAGGGCCTTGCCGCCGGGGTCGAAGTGCACGCGCGCCGGAAGACCGAGCACCGCATCGAGCACGGCGTTGCCCAGGATCGGCACCCGCACCTCGAGCCCGTGCGCCATGCTCGCCCGGTCGGTTTTCACGAGGCAGTTCTCCGAAAGATACGTCCACAGGTCGGCGCGCATCAGGCTCGCCGTGTCCATGCGCCCGCCGAAGGCGAGCGCGAGATCGTGCCACAGGCCGAGCGTGCGCTGCGGCACGCAGCGCCCCCAGGCGTCCGCGGCGAGATAGCGCCTGAGGCTCTTGCGCGATACCGGCCACGGCCCGAGCTCGACGCGCCGGTAGAACACACGTTCGCGGCCGTGCAGGGTGCGCCGCAGTAGCGCGCCCGGCAGCACGCCGGCCTCCACCAGGCGGCGCAACAGATCCTGGCCGGCGCGCTGCGGGAACGTCGCCTCGGTCTCGCGAAAGCGCGCGTAACCGCCGAACAGCTCATCACCCCCGTCGCCGCTCAGGGCCACGGTCACGTGGGCGCGCGTGAGCCGCGCCAAGGCATGTGTCATGACATAGGCCGGATCGGCGAGCGGCTGGTCGAGGTCGGCGATCGCCGCGGCGAACGCTGGGCCGTCGATGTCGGGCGCCTCGATCACGTGATGCTCGGTGCCGTAACGTTCGGCAACCACGCGCGCGTGCGGTGTCTCGTCGAAGCGCTCCTGCGCGAAGCGCAGGCTGAAGGTCTTGAGCGGTCGCGCGCCGGCCTGCGCCATGTAGTGCACCACCAGGCTTGAATCGATCCCGCCCGACAGGAACGCGCCGAGCGGCACGTCGGCGATGAGCTGCGTGCGCACGCTGTCCGCCAGGACCGCATCGATGCGCGCGAGCAGCTCGGCCGGATCCGGGGCCGGTTCGCTCGGGGCGGGTATCTCCCAGTAACGGCGCACTGCGAGCTTTCCGGTTCGGGCCTGCCAAGTGAGCTGCGAGGCCGGCGGCAGCTGGCGCACGGCGGCGAGAAACGAGTGCGGCGCGAGCGGCGTCTGAAACGCCAGGTAGTCGCGCAGCGCCTCGTAGTCGAGCGCGCGCGGGAAACCCTCGAGTCGCAGGAACGGCGCGAGCGTCGAGGCAAAGGCGAAGCCGGCCGCCGTCGAATAGAAGAACGGCTTGATCCCCATGCGGTCGCGCGCCGCGAACAGCGCGCGCTCGTGCGTGTCCCACACCACGAACGCGAA
Source organism: uncultured Acidiferrobacteraceae bacterium (assembly GCA_964482055.1). GTDB lineage: Bacteria > Pseudomonadota > Gammaproteobacteria > Acidiferrobacterales > Sulfurifustaceae. Next base: position 42,159 of record CAYZVX010000014.1, on the reverse strand, counting down.
CATGCCGTCGAGGCGCGGCACGAGGCGCTCGCCCCAGGCGGCAAAACCGTGCAGCAGGACTTCCGTGTCGGAGTGCGTGGCGAAAACGTAGCCGGCCGCTTCGAGCTCCGCGCGCAGCGCGCGGAAGTTGTAGATCTCGCCGTTGAAGACGAGAACGTAACGGCCGTCCGGCGAGCGCATCGGCTGATGGCCGCTCACCAGATCGATAACCGCGAGTCGGGTGTGGCCGAGCGCCGCCGCGCCGACGTCGACCAGGGTGCACTCGTCCGGGCCGCGCGGGCGCAGCGCGTCGAGCGCGTGCGGCGCGCTTTCGCGCCACGGCGTGTCGATCAGCCCGAAGATTCCGCACATGGCTTCGTTGTCACGCGGTTGTGGCCAACCGCTCGTAGGCGGCCATCACGGTCTGGCTGTCGAAACGCGCCAGGTCGATGCCCGAGACATCGGGCGGGTCGACGAGCGCGGCGCTGATGGCGTGGGCGAGCGCCGCCGCATCGCCCACCGGCACCAGGCATTGCGGCAGCGCATCGCCCAGGATCTCGCGCGGCCCGGACGGACAATCGGTGCTCACCACCGGCGTGCCGACCGCGAGCGCCTCGACGATCACGTTCGGCAGGCCCTCGTGGTCGGAGCACAGCACCAGCAGCTCGGCGCCGGCGATCCACGGATACGGATTGGGCTGGAAGCCGGCGACCGTGACGCGCTGCCCGAGGCCGCGCGCCTCGATGAGGGCGACCAGGCGCGGGTCGGGCGCGGCGAGCAGTACCAGATGATGCGGCGCGTTGAGCTGCATCCACGCATCGAGCAGCAGATCATGGCGTTTCTGCGCCGCGTAGCGACCGACATGTATTACATAGGGGCCGCGCGGCACGGGGGCCGGCTCGGACGCTCGCGCGCGTATGTTGGCAAGGTCGAACGGGTTGTAGATGCGCTCGATTTTCGCGTGCGCGAGCCCGATCGATCCGCGCAAGTCCTGCGCTACCCCATCGGATACCGCGATCAGCGGTCGACTCCCGTAGATCCGCCGGTACCGGGCAAGACGCCGGCGCGCCTTGCCCGGGCCGGCGCGGCGCAGCCGGTCGATCTCGACAGATAGCGTATTGGCGATACGGCACCAGTGGCGGGGCAACTCGGCGCGCACCGCCACCTCGTCGGCAAACGGCAGGGTGGAAACGATCAGATCGAACGGGCGCTCGCGGTTGAGGCGCCCCACGAGCTCGCGCAGCCGCCACGCCGCCAGCCACTTTCCGAGCGCGCCCTTGCCCAGGCGCGCGCCCGCTCGCGTGATGCCGTGCAACCTGATCCCCCGTGGAACGGCGTGCTCCACCACGTGCTCGAGCAAGACGATATGGACCTCGTGCTGGCGCTGCGCCAGACCGGCACCGATCTTGAGGACCGCCTTCTCCGCGCCGCCGCCGGCCAGGTTAGTCAGCACAAAACCGAACTTCAGGCTCATGGTGCGTGGCGGAAGCGGATTCGATCAGCGGCGAGCCGCCATGCAGCTAGGCGGCGGACGGGCTCTTGCGGAAAACGTATTCGTCGTTCCCCGATCCGAACAGACCGGAGCGGCGTTTGACCGTCTGTTTATCGAGCTCGAAGCCGAGCGGCTTGACGATGGCATGGAGCTCGGCGGGGCTAATGGATTCGTACGGGTAGCCGCCGATCCAGTCGCGCACGTCGTGATAGAAGTCCATGCCGCGCTTCTTGCGATAGTTGGCAATGTGTCGCGACAGGCGCTTGCCGCGCAGCAGCAGGTAGACCCCGAACAGCCGAACGTACCAGTCCTCGGCGCGCTTCTTCTGCTCCGGGGTGGCCTGCACGTACCAGCGCTTGATGCGCGTCCAGATGCCGCAGTAGCGCGTCTTTCCGTAGAGCGCGATTGCGAGCCTGCCGCCCGGTTTGACAGCGCGACAGGCGGCGCGAATGGCGCGCGCCATCTCGCCGGTGTGGTGCAGCACTCCCCAGGAATACACGATATCGAACTGCTCCGGCAACTCGGTTTCGAGCGCGAACACGCTCTTGTGCTCAACGCGGTAGTTCTTCGCCGGCCACCAGCGCGCCAGCACCGCCTCGGTGGTGCCCACCGAATTGGGATCGAGGTCGATGGCCCACACCCGCCCGGCCCCCAGGCGCAGCGCCGCCAAACTGTGCAGACCCGAACCGCAGCCGATGTCGAGGAATGACATGCCCTTGAGACTGTCCGCCCCGAGCAGCGCCGCCAGGCGAATCTCTGATTCGCGGATCCTGGCTTCATCAAGGGTGGCGGCGAAGCTCGCCCAGTTCTTGCCGAATTCGAAGCGCAGCTCCGCAGCTTCGTTGCTGGTCTGGGTCTGGGTCTGGGTCATGATTCAGTCACGCCATTACCCGCGCCCGGCGGGTGTTCGGTGAGGGCCTTGCGCACGGCAGCATACACGGTCTCGACGCTGATCTCGGACATCGGCGTTTCCTGGGTGCAGTCACCCCGGTCGAGGCGCGGATGATCGAGCGCGTACAGGCACGGATGGTCGAGGGGACCGGTGTGCCGGGTCGAGGACAGGCAGTGGTAGAGGCCAACGAGCGGGATGTCGAAGGCGCTCATGATGTGTGTTGGCCCCGTGTCGACTCCTATATATAGGTGGGTCAAGCTCATCAGCGCAGCGGTCTCGCGCAGTGTCAGGCGTCCGGCGTAGAGCGCGGCCCGCGCCCCCAGCTGCTGCGCGAGCCAGCGGGTGCGCCGCTTTTCCTCGGAACCCCCGTAAATCAGGAAATGCGCGCCTGGAAAATCGGCGAGTATCGTGCGCGCCAGGCTCGCGAAGTGCTCCACCGGCCAGTCACGATATTTCTTGGTTGGGAAGCTTGCGATCTGCAAGCCGATCAGGGGTGCAGCGTCGAGGGGGACATCGGACGCAAGCCGGGCACGAGCGGCCGCTGCCTCCGCCGGCGTGACTCGATACGCAATGCGCCGGCCCGCCGGAGCCACCTCGAGCGCCGCGGGAAGGCGCAGGTAGTGCATTACGGCGTGCTCGCTCTGAAACGGCGGAATCGGCACACAGCGATACAGGCGCCGGTTGAGGGCGTCGCTCTCCTGCTGGAAGGCAACAACGCGCTCGGCGACGCGCAAGGCATACTCGACCAGCGGCTCATCGAAACCATAGACGACGGCGTAGTCGTAACGCCGCGCCCCGATCCGACCCCGCCACAGCGCTGTTCTTTTGGTTATGCCACCGACGCGCTGCACGAACGGCAGGCCCAGGAGCACCTCGGCGCGCTTCGGGTGGGCGAGCGCCGTGATATGGCAACCCGGATAGGCCGCCGCCACCGCGCGCATGGCCGGCGTGGCAAACAAGGTGTCGCCGATACGCGCCACGTTGATGAACAGGAACGACGGGGCTGACTCGGACATGGAATGTCAGCGCGGGTGCGTCATGTTTGCGTTTGCGCGCGGCTGGACCGCAAAGGGGGCGCGTAGCGGTCGGTCAGTCACAGAAGCTTCGGGACCCGAGGTGGCGATGCACGAAACCATCCCACAACGCGCGTGCGTACAGTGCACGGTACGAGACCTTCGGATCGAAAAAAAGACACGCCAGACCATAGCCATAGCCCGCAGGGGCGCGGCTCGGTCCAAAGCGGCGCTCGGCGGGTATGTATTCCTGGCACATATCATCGAGAACGTGGGCGACACGCGCGAATTCGATGGCATCGCTGTAGAGCATGCCGGGGAGGCGGACATCGAGAAACGCGCGTTCAGCCGAGCCGACACCGCAATCGTGGACAAAAACGAGCGACGGCTTTCCGGTCGCCAGCAGGCTGATAGCCAGACGCAGGCCGCGAAATCCCTTGGGCCCGTCGATCAGCACGATGTCGCCGGTTTGCACCTCAGCCGGCAGAATCCGCATGGCGTCGCCGAAGCGCAGATCGAGGTTTGGCCGGCCCTTCAGCCGCTCGTTGGCCACGGGCACGTCCGGGGAGTGCGGATCGTGCTCGATGCTGATGATCGGCAGCTCCGGAAATAGCACCGACAGCAGCAGCGTACTCTGACCGCGCGCGCGGCCTGACTCGAGTATGCGCCGCGGCGCCACTTGGCGCGCGCACAGAAGCAGAAAAAGCATTTCCGAGTAGAGGACGCCCTTGCGCTCATAGGGTATGCCCGCCACCCGCGGACGAAAGGTCTCGAGCTCGCGCGCGGCGGCGGAACTGAGGCTGGCCAGATCAAGTGTCACGCCGGATTTCTCATCGAAGGCCCGCTGTCTTTGGTGGCCTGGCGAAAAATCTGTTCCATGCGATCAAGCATCGTGTCGATTCCGAATCGGTTCACAGCCTGCTCGCGCGCCGCCCCCCCCAGGCGCCGTGCGAGCGCGACGTCATCGAGCAGGCGGTGTAGCGCGGCCGCCAGCGCATCGACGTTCTTCGGCGGAACGATCAGTGCCGTCACGCTGTCGGTCACCGCCTCGGTAATGCTGCCAACCGGCGTCGTGACGATCGGCAGCGCGGTCAACATCGCCTGGAGCAGCGCCTGCGGCACGCCTTCATTTGCATAGGAGGGCAGGCAGAACACATCCATCGCCTGCAGCCAGGTCTCGACTGCGTCCTGGCGGCCGGCCAGGACGGTACGCGACGCGAGACCGAGGTCCGCTACTTTCTGCCTGATTGGTTCATGCATGGGACCATCGCCCACGACGACAAGCCGCAGCCGCGGATCCTCGGCCGCGATGCGCGCGAAAGCGTCGATCAGGTACAAATGACCCTTCCAGCTGCGCAGCGTGGCAACGATGCCAATGAGGCGTGCGTCGGGGTCGAGCCCCAGAGTCGCCCGGGCCTGCATCTTGTCGCCGGGGCGGAAGCGCTCGGTGTCGATACCCGTCGGCACCGACGTGATCCGCGCAGACGGGAAGCCGTTGTCGCGAATGAGGGTCTGGCGCAACCGCTCGCCGGTCGTAACGATATGCTGCGTCGCCCGCGTATAGAGCCAGCGGGTTGCAAAGTCGCCGGGAACCGGGGCGGAAATATGGCGGGTTCGCACGATCGGTGGCGCATTGCGCAGCGTCAGCCGCGCGAGCGCCACAAGCCAGGTGTCGGTCGAGCTGTGTGTGTTGACGACGTCCGGGCGAACAGCCGCGAGCGCGCGCCGCAGCGCGAGCAGTCCCGCGACCCGCCTGCGCCCGATCGGCAGAACGCGCAATGGAATCGCACGGCGCGCGGCCTGCGGCAGGATGGTCGAATCCGGCGCGGCCCAGATCTCCACCTCGTGCCCGCGTCCGATCAGGCCCTGCGCCTCTGTCAGAATCCGGATCTCCTGCCCTCCCCAGCCGAGCGAGGCTTCGGTGTGCACGATGCGAAGCGTTGTCTGTTGCAATTGCCTTTCCTGTGGCGCCAGCGCCTGAGCAATATTGCGTTTCGGCTTGGAGCTGTTGCGCCCCGCTATTCGGCCGCGCCTTGCCAGGCAGCGCCCATAATGGGCGCGGCCCAATTTTTCGCCGCGCGCCAGCTACTCAGGTCAGCTGGTTATCGAATCCCGTGGGTGCCATTGCGGAGCGGACTCTGCCGGCGCGGGATCATATGATAAAGGGAATGCCGTGACCAGAAGTGGCGACCGCTGGCGGGTCCGCTCACGCAAGTATTCTTCGGTCGCTGTACGTGATGACGGGAGGTTGGGCATTGGCTGCGCAGACCAACGCCCGCTTGCCGGCGCCCGACCCCGTCGATTCGATTTTGACCAGAACCCGCAGCCGAGGAGCTACACTCAATGTTCCAGGCGCTCAGCGTCGCGCAAATGCGGCGGGAGGTTGCGATAGGCACGGGTCTTCGGTGTTACCGCCGGCAAGTGTGCAACGCGGTAGGCGCATGATAACCTCTGCGCCCAGCCGGCAATCGCGTTGACGGACGTTTCCGCGCCGCTCCCCACAGCCTTCTGACGGGTCATGACAGAATCCGAACAACGGCCGCTCGTGTCTGTCGTCATCCCCTGTTTCGACGAGGCAGCGGTGCTTCGTGAAACCGCAGCGCGTCTAAACGATGTGCTCAACACGCTTCGCGACATTGCGTTCGAGACCATCTATGTCGATGACGGTAGTCGAGACGGGACGCTCGAGATCCTGCGTGAGCTGCAGTCACGAGACACGCGTATGCGCCTGGTGTCGTTGTCGCGAAACTTCGGTCACCAAGTCGCCGTCACCGCCGGGCTTGAACATGCGCGCGGCGACGCCGTTGTCGTCATCGATGCCGACCTTCAGGATCCGCCGGAAGTCATCGTGGAGATGGTGGAACGCTGGCGTGACGGCGCCGACGTTGCCTATGGCGTGCGCGTCGAGCGCGAGGGCGAGACCGCATTTAAGCGCTGGAGCGCCGGCGCGTTCTATCGTGCAATCAACCGCATGTCGGAAGTTCCGATTCCACTCGATGCCGGCGACTTCCGGTTAATGGACCGCCGAGTCGTGGACGCCTTGCTGGCGATGCCCGAACGCGATCGGTTTATCCGCGGCATGGTCGCCTGGCTGGGTTTCCGTCAGGACCAGGTGACCTACAAGCGCGCCGCGCGGGCCGCTGGCAGCACGAAATACCCGTTCGCGAAGATGCTGCGACTCGCAACCGATGGCATCCTCTCTTTCTCAGTGCTGCCACTTAGGCTGGCAACCTGGATTGGTTTCGCCGCCGCGGCGCTGTCTGTTGTTGGTGTCGTTTATGCGCTGGTCATGCGCCTGCTGACCAACAACTGGGTGCCGGGTTGGACGCTGCTCTTCATCGGTCTTCTGCTGATTGGCGGGATCCAGTTGGTATTCCTGGGGCTCATTGGAGAGTACCTCGGTCGAGTTTACGGAGAAGTGAAGCGTCGGCCGTTGTACTTGGTGAAAGAGAAGCGCGGATTCGCCGCTGCGACCAAGAGGGATCCTTCACATACACGGAACGCAGGCACGTGAACGTGCGTGTTCGCCGCACGATGCGCCTGTTTGCGGGTCTGGCGATTACGGTGCTGTTCGTGGTCGTGCTTTTGCGCCAGGTCGATCTGACCGACATCGGAATGACGCTGGCGCGCGTATCGCCCCTCTATCTCATCGCCGCCCTCGGCTTTCTCGCCATTGACTACACGTTGCGTATCGTTCGATGGTGGTGGATGCTGCGGATGCTGGGTGTACCCGTGACCATTGGTGCGTGCTCTTGGCCCTTCCTTGTCAGCATTGCGGTCAATAACTTGCTCCCTTTTCGGGCCGGTGACGCCATACGCGTCTTGGGGTTCCGCGGAAGGCTGGGCGCGCCAGCCATGACACTGCTCGGCACCGTTGCGGTGGAGCGGCTGTTCGACCTATTGACTGTACTGCTCGTGGTTTTCGTCGGGCTGCTGCATGCGCCGGCCGGTGCCCTGCCGGAACTTTTTGTTCGCGTTGCCTCCTGGCTTGCGGGTATGGCGCTGGCGAGCGTACTGCTCCTGGTCACGTTCGCGGCGCATCTTGAGCGAATGATCGACAAGCTCGCCGCGCGTCGTTTCCTTATTGCCCGGAACTGGGCGGAGCCGATCAGACGATACGGCGGGCAGCTGCTCGGCGGCATCGCGCTGCTTCGCGCTCCGCGCGTCGTGCTGCAGGTCATCACGCTGTCCGCCGCGATCTGGCTTTTCGAAGGCGCAGTCTTCTGGACGGTAGCGAAGGCGCTCGATGCGGAGGTTGCGCTTGCCGGCCCATGGTTCGCGATGGGCACCGGCACCTTGGCAACGCTCATACCGAGCTCGCCCGGCTATGTTGGTACATTCGATTATTTTGCCTCGGTTGGATTGACGACATTCGGTGTGGAGCACGTAACCGCCGCTACATTCGCGCTCACGGTGCATATGGTTCTGTGGCTGCCGCTCACACTAGCGGGAATGGCCTACTTCCTGCTGCCGCGTGCGCAAGACCTGCGCAAGCGCCTGCACGCGGATGCCTCCCTGCGCGCCGACCGCAAGTCCGCATGAGCAACGCAGCCGATACACCACATGTGGCGGTGATCGGTGCAGGGTTTTGCGGCCTAGCCGCCGGCTACGAGCTCGCCAGGCGCGGGGTGCGGGTGACGGTCTTGGAGCGCGACGCCGAGATTGGGGGTCTCGCTGGCAGCTTCACGGTCAATGGCGCGCAACTGGAGAAGTTCTATCACCACTGGTTTACGAGCGATCGGCATATCCTTGAGCTCGTGGAAGAGCTCGGCACAGGTGATCGTGTCGTGCACCGCTACACGCGCACCGGCATGTACTACGCCAACGAGTTCTTTCGTCTTTCCTCTCCATTGGATGTGCTTCGCTTTACGCCGCTGTCCCCGATCGACCGGCTGCGACTTGGGTGGCTTGCGTTGCGCGCACGCCACGTCACCCACTGGCGTCGGCTGGAACGCCTTACGGCTGCGGAGTGGCTGCGTAAGATGGGTGGTACCAGGGTCTATGAGGTGGTATGGGAACCGCTGTTGCGGGGCAAGTTTGGCGAGTACGCCGGGGAGGTTGGGGCCGTCTGGTTTTGGAACAAGCTCGCGCTGCGGGGCAGCAGTCGCGGCCGGCGCGGCGCCGAACAACTGGCGTACTACCGCGGCGGTTTCGCCGCGCTCGCAAACCAGCTCGCGGGAGCCATTCGGGCGCTGGGTGGCACGGTACAGACGAACACTCCGGTCGAGGCCCTGGCCGTGTCCGGTCGCAGGGTTATCGGTGTCACCGTATCAGACCGAGTGGTCGAGGCGGATGCCGTGATTGCGACGCCGGCGCTTCCGGTCATCGCGAACCTCATGGCGGCGCACACCTCGGCTGAGTACACCGCCGCGCTGCGGCGCATCAAATATCTCGCCAACGTGTGTCTGGTGCTGCAGCTGGATCGAAGCCTGTCCGATACGTACTGGCTCAATGTCAATGATCCGGCCTTTCCGTTCGTCGGCATCATTCAACACACAAACTTCGAGCCGCCGGCCAGTTACGGTGGGCGTCACATCGTGTACTTGTCGAAGTACATACCCGAGTCGGCTGAGCTGTTCACCATGGCCGACGCGAGCCTTCTGGAGTACACCCTGCCCCATTTGCAGCGGATGTTTCCCGAGTTTCGGCGCGAGTGGATCAAGGCCTACCACGTGTGGCGGGCGCGCTTTGCTCAACCCGTGGTTGAACGTCACTACGGCAGCCTCATTCCATCCCATGACACACCGCTGGCCAACATGTACATAGCCACGATGGCACAGATCTACCCAGAGGATCGCGGCACCAACTACGCCATCCGGGAGGGGCGAAAGATCGGTGCGCACGTCGCGGCGATCCTGCGCGGTTAGATAACATCCGCGCGTCACGGGGGTCGCGTATGCTCGACAGGTTGCACCGGTGAGTCGCGACCTCTTCGCGCACCTGGCCAAAGCCAGTGGTGGTCGTGATTCTGCAGATCATGCAGCGCGTGGCTGAACCGATGCCGGTCGTCCGGCGACTCGTTTTTCTTTTTGCCCTGCTTGCGTGGGTGCTCCTGTTGCGCGCCCCGACATTTCTGCGCTCAGTAGTCGATTGGGACGAGAGCATCTACGTGTTGGTTGCCTCCCAATGGCTCCACGGGCACTTGCCGTACACCACGGTGTTCGACCACAAGCCCATCGGTATTTACACAATCTTTCGTCTCGCGTTTGGTCTGTTCGGAGAATCGATGTACTCGATTCGACTCATCACCGTTGCTTTCGTGTACCTCACCTCAATTGCTCTGTTTCTCCTGGGCAGAAAGCTTTTTTCCAGCACCGGCAGTGGTGTCCTCGCCGCGGTCTGTTATCCGGTTTTTACCCTCGGGCTGCAGGGCCTGTCATCAAACACAGAGCTGTTTTTCATCTGCTTCAATGTCCTTGGCCTGTACTTTTTGTTGCAGGCGGCATCGGATTGCGCACAGAGGAAGCTGTTTTACGGCTTGGCCGCCGGATTGAGTTTTGGTGCAGCATTCCAGACAAAGTATCTCGTCGCGCTGGAGATCGCTTACTTCGTCGTTTACGTTCTGGCAACAAGACTTCACGCCATACGGCGGGCACCACTGCCATTGTTGGCAGTAGTCTTTGCGGCCGCAGTGCCGACCGCGCTGGCACTTTGGTACTTCTGGGCGAACGACACGCTTCAGCAGTTTCTTTATGTCAACTTCGAGGCCAACCGGCGCTATGTGGCGGCTGGCGACATGACCGCGCTGTGGCGCAAATTCAGTCACTCGCTGCAGGATTGGTTCAAGTGGAACTGGGTGACGGTGGTCGGCGCGGCCCTGATCGGCTATCGATACCGGCCAGGAGCGGCACAACGCGGAGCAGAGTGGTTCCTAGTGGGTTGGCTGCTTGTCGCGTTTGCGGAGTCGTGGACGACTCTGAAGTTCTTCAAGCACTACTACCTGGTAACGCTGCCTCCACTTTGTTTGCTTCTTGCCGGTGTGCTCGGCCGCTACCAGCGCGTTGTTGGCAATCGGCAGGTGCTGATACTGGTTCTGGTGTTGATCCTTGGATTTCCGATTGCGCGCACAATTGAGAAGTACTACTTGCCCTGGATGACTGCTTACGCGAAGCACGGGGACGTCAACGTTAACATTGCGCGTTATCTAATGACCAAGATCGGTCCTGATGATTCGATCTACGTTGTGAATGGGCAGCCGATTATCTACTTCCTCGCCAACGCCAGGCTGGCCACGCCGTACGTACTGCCGCCCTGGCTCCTCGTGGAGGACCTGAGCCGGGTGGTTGGCGTTGACTATCCAGCCGAGATCGACCGGATTTTTTCCAGCGACCCCCGGGTCATACTTGTGCGGGATCAGGCGGAGCAGAATCCGCGCCTGACAGAGATAACGGCAAGACTCGCGGAAGGCTACGTGCTCGACATCAAGATTGCCGATACGGCGATCTACCTACGGCGCCGCGCTCGATAGCAGGGCAGACATCTGATGATTCAGGTCAACGCGCTGCGCTCAAAGCGGGCGCGGCGTGCCGCTGTCGACCGCGCGGCACTGCGTGGTCTCGGCTTGGGGGATGCGCTCGCAGTCAATCGCCACCGGCATCGGCAGGCCCGCGCCCGCCACGAGCTGGTGCAGGCAGAGCGGATCGGCACAGCTTGTGATGTCGCACCGGTAGCCCGTGAGCCCCGGCACCCGCAGCGGCAGGACCCGCGTCTGGCGGTCGAGGACACGCTCGGGTGGCGTGGGTCCGAACAGGCCGAGGCAGGGGATGCCGAGCGCATCGGCCAGGTGCAGCGGCCCGGCATCGACACCCACGAGCAGATCCGAGCTCCGCAGGAGTGCCAGGAACCGCTCGGAATCGCGCCGCGTCTTTCCGAAGAAGAACCGCGCGACGCCGAGACTGCCGACCGCGCGCGCCTCACGCGGAAACAACGCGAGCGTCACGTGGGCGCCCGGATAGCGGTGTGCGAGCAGTCTCAACAGACGCGCCACGTCATCGGCTGACAGGCTGCGCCGCGGATCGGTGGAGAACGGCGCCACCGCCATGTGCGCGACTCTCAGCGGGAGGCTCTGGGTTTGGTCCACCACAGGGTCTGGCAGGTGCAGGTACTGCCGCACGCGCTGGTAGTGATTGCGCCACTCGACCGTCGTGGCGAAGTCGGTGAACGGGTAGAAACGCCGCGCAAAACTGATCAGGGCCTGCGACTCCGCGCCGTGACTCCAGGGGTTGAAGCCGAGGTCCGGCGGATCGCGCCGCAGATCATGCAGCAGGCGTGCGACGGTTAGCAGGCTGCGCCGCTTGTTGAGCGCATAGTAGCGGACCTCCGCGCGGATGATGGCCTGCGCATAGGGCAGCGCCTGCGGCGTTGTGACCAGCGTGCAGCGCTTGTCCGGATAGCGGCGCAGGAGCTCGTCCAGCACCTTGAAGGCGATCACGCTGTCGCCGTAGCGCGAGAACACGGCGAACAGGACGGAGCGGGCGGTGCGAAGCTCTTCGGCGGAGATCGCGGCGTTGCGCGGCCCCGCCCGCTGCAAACGATAGTTGGCCAGTTGCGTCCACATGTCCGTCAGGCTGGCGCCAATGCAGCGCACCGCGCGTCCTTGAGCAGATCTCGGTACAGCGCCACCATCCTCGCCCTCATCTGCTCGAGACTCAGCGACTCGCCGAGCCGGCGCGCCGCAGAACCCATGCGCGATGCCGTACCCGGGTCGGCCAGCATGCGCATGTGCGCGGCGAGCGCCGCGTCGTCGAGCGCGTCGCACACGAACCCGTTTCTACCCGGCTCGATGAGCTCGGCGGCGCCGCACTTGGTGCTGGTTAGGAGCGGAAGGCCGCTGGCCATCGCTTCGAGCGCTACGTTTGGAAAAGGATCGTAGAGCGTCGGCAGCGCCAGCGCATCGGCGGCACCATAGTAAGGTTTTACGTCCGCCTGGCGGCCGGTGAAGCGCACGCGCTCGCCAAGCCCGAGTGCCGCGGCCATTCGCGCATAACGGTGCGCATGGTTGTCGTGCCCGACGATCAGCGCCTGGCAGTCCGCCGGCAGCCGCCGCAACGCCTTGAGCAACACCGCCACACCCTTGCGTTCGAAACCGGACCCGACGAACAAAAACAGCGTCGCGTCGCCCGGCACCCCGTACTGGGCGCGAACCGCGCCCCGATGCCGCTTGAGCTCGGGATGAAAGGCGTTCGCATCGATGCCGCTGTAGATGACGTGCAGCCGCCCGGCCGGTACGCCGAAGTGGCGCTCAATTTCCTCTTTCACCATGCGCGAGTTGCAGATCACGGCCTTGAGCTGCGGGCTCGCGAACAGGCGCCGCTCGGCACGCAGCGTATAGCGGTGGTACGGGTTGATTGCGAGCCCGAGCCGCCCGAACGGGCCGCGCACCCGTGCGAGCTGGGCGAGCCACTCGCGGTGCACGCCGTCGCCCGCCCGGTAGACGTCGCAGCAGGCGATGCGCTCGTGCGACTGCACGAGATCGAATTGGCGACTCGGCAGAGCGCGGCACACGCCGCGCGCGAACGACCAGTCGCGCCAGGTGCGGCCAATATAGAATGGATTGCAGGTCAGCACCTCGAAGCCCGGCCCCTGTACCCACTCGCGCGTCACCAGGGTGAGCGCGAGGTTCTCGCCGCGCAGCGCCTCCATGGCGCGCGCCACGAAGCGCTCGGCGCCGCCGTCCTGCGCGTAGCGCTGCCGGATCAGCGCCAGCTTCATGTCAGCGCAGCACGTCGCCGACCGCGGCGAGCACGCGCTCGACGGGGATCGAGGTCAGGCACTCGCTCACCTTTGACCCGGCGCAGCCGTCCATGCCGCAGGGGCGGCAGGAATGCGGGGAGGTCACGATGCGCGCCGCCACCCGCCACGGGCCCCACTCGAGCTCGCCGCTCGGACCGAACAGCGCGACCACCGGCGTCTGCATGGCCGCGGCGATGTGCATCGGCACCGAGTCGACGCCGATGAAGCACTTGGCCTGGGCGGTGAGCGCGGCAAGCTGCTTCAGGTTGAGTCGGCCGCTCAGATCAAGTGCCGGCTTGCGCAACTGCGTGGTGATGCGGGAGACGTACTGGCGCTCGGCCTCGACCGGCGCCGCCGTGATCACCACGCGCTCCCCGGCTTCGAGCAGCGTGTTGATCAGGGTCGCGAACTTGTCGGGGTCCCAGCACTTGAACAGCCAGCGTGAAGTTGGATGAACGTGGATGAAGCCGTGGCTACCCAGACCGTGCGCGAGAAGCAGTGCGTTCACGCTGCTCTCCGCTTCCTCGCCGGGCACGAGCGTGAGCAGGCGCTCGGCTTCACCGGGATAGATGCCGAGGCGCCGCAACGCATCCAGGTGCATCTCCACCGTGTGGCGTCTGGGAGGAACACGATACAGGTGCGTGAAGCTCGTGCGCCACAGGCGCCCGCGTTTCGCGCCATAGTCGCGCGCCACCGCGTAACGCGCGCCGAGCAGGTGCGCGAGCCACGCCCCGCGCGGATTCTCGGTGAGATGGATGATAAGGTCGTAATGGCGCTCGCGCAGGGCTGCGAGCAGCCGCCATTCCTGGCTGAGGTGAACCCAGGCGCCCTGCTTACGCCAGCCGCGGTCGACCACGAACAGCTCGCTCAACGCCGGATGGCCGGACAGCATGTCGCGGGTCTCGGCATAGACCAGCGCGTCGATCTCGATATGCGGCGCCTGGTTCTTGAGCACCGTGAGCACGGGCGAAGCGAGCAGCACGTCGCCGTGGTGGCGCAGCTTGACGACGAGCGCGCGTTGCACCGCGGCGACATCGATGGCGTCCTCAAGCATCGCCTAAACCTAACAGATTCGCTGAACCATTGCCTGCCAAGTGCCGCCGCAGTTCGAGCGAACCCTAGCGCACCAGCGGCGCAATCCGTTCCCAGTAGGGCGAGGCGCTCGGACACAGGAAAAAATTGCGCGACCGGCTCGCCGCGGTGTCCGGGCAGGCCTTGAGGCAACGCTTGTGGAACTCGTATACCTCGTAGCCGCGCGTGCGGAAAAACGCCTCGGTGCGACGCATCAGGTCCTTGTCGGGATCGTCTATTTCCGCCATGACCATGGGGCGATGGCCGGAAAAGAATCCGCTCGCCCCTTGGAGCACCTGCCACTGGTAACCCTCGACATCGATCTTGATGAAATCCGGCCGTGGCAGCTCCTCGGCGAGGCGGTCGATGGTCTCGATCTCCACCATGTCGCTGACGAGACCGGGAAAGCTGTCGTCGACGCGCAGGGAGGCCGTTCCTTCGGCGCGGCCCTTGTCGCGCCGGTAGATCGGCAGGCGCCCCGGGGCGTCGCCGAGCGCCTTTTGCACGACCGTGACGTTTGCAAAGTCGTTCAGCCGCACGTTCTCTCTGAGGCGAGTCGCGGTCAGCGGCACGGGCTCAAAGGCGACCACCCGGCCGCCCGCGCCGACACGCTGCGCGAAAAAACAGGTGTAGAACCCGATGTTGGCGCCTAGGTCCCAGCAGGTGTCGCCGCTTCTGAGAATGCGACGGAGTTGCCGAATCTCGTAGCGCTCGTCGTGCTCGCCGTAGAAATAGATACGCTGCTGGCCCGTATCGCGCAGGTCGGCGCTGAAGCGAAAGCCGTGCCTTGTGCGGAAAACGCGCTGCGGCGTGTCGGGCTTGATCAGGTTGGCCGCGAGCGACAGCAGCTGGCGCTTGCCTGAGGTGAGCGGTGAGTAATAGAGGTACCCGCGAACGACGCCGTTCAACAGACGCCTGACGATACTGGCCATCTTTAGGTAATTGGTCGTCGAAGCTGGTACGACGCTGCCAGTGCTTGAGCCTCGAGCACGCGGCGGGGGTGCAAGTCTACCAGACACCTGCGGTGGCCGAGCGGGCATTCGCGCTCAAAGCACGGGCTGCACTCGAGCCCCAGATACAGAACCGTCGCGCGTTCGCTCATGGGTGGCGTGTGGCGCGGATCGGAGGATCCATAAAGTGCGATCAACGGCCGGCCGAGCGCCGCCGCCACGTGCATGAGTCCCGAGTCGTTGGTGACCACCGCCGTGCTGAGCGCGAGCAGGTCGATGGCCTCGGTGAGCGTAGTCTGGCCGGCGAGGTCGAGACAACGGCCGGCGGTTTGCGCCTGGATCGCGCGCGTCACCGCGGCGTCCTTGTCCGAGCCGAACAGCCACACCTCCCAGCCGGCCTCGAGCTTGGCGCGCGCCACCTCGGCGTAGTGCTCCGCCGGCCAGCGCTTGGCCGGGCCGTACTCGGCGCCCGGGCACAGGCCGAGCACTGGCGTGCCGGGCGTGCCGCGGCCGAGGCGGGCGAGCGCCGCCTCGGCGTTGCTGCGGTCCTCGCGCAGGCGCGGATTCGGAATCGGCGGCAGCGGCTCATCGGCTTCGATTCCGAGCGCGACGAAGCGATCGACCGTGCGCGGCAACGCACGCTTGTCCAGGCGCCGGATGTCGTTGAGCAGCCCGTAGCGCAGCTCGCCCACGAAGCCGGTGCGCCGGCGTGCACCGGCGGCAAACGGCACCAGTGCGGACTTGAGTGAATTGGGCAGCACAATGGCGCGGTCGTAGTGGCGCCCGCGCAGGCTTCGGCCCAGGCGCACGCGTGCGCCGAACGCGAGCTCGCCGTGCCCGAACGGCAAAGCAATACTGTCGTCGACCTCTGGCATGCGGGCAAGCAGCGGGAGCGTCCACGCTGGCGCGAGCACTTCGACACGGGCGTTCGCGTGGCGTTGCTTGATGACCTTGAACAGCGACTGGGCGAGCACCATGTCGCCGACCCAGGATGGGCCGATGATCAAGAACCGCGTCTCGAGTTTCGCGTCTCGTGTTTCGCGTTCCAAGGTTCCGGGCTCGGCGCGCTTCAACTCGAGACTCCAGACCCGCGACTCGAGACTAGTCCTTAAGAACGTACACCGCTCCGCAATAAGGGCAGCGTTCCTCGCCCGACTCCTCGATCGGCAGGTACACGCGCGGGTGCATGTTCCAGAGCGGCGTTCCCTTCATGGGACAGTGCAGGGGAAGGTCAGCACGCGTGATCTCGTAGGCCGCTCCTGCGCGTCCCGGCAACTGCTCCTGCGTTGCCCGACCTCCCGACGTCCTGTCGGTCGCAGCGCTCGCGGCACTGGTGCGGCTCTGCACATCACGGTTCTGGGCGTTAGACGGGATTTCCTTCGGTTGCTTCGTGGGGACTGCGGCCATGTTGGTTTCCTTCAAGAAAGCAGGGACGAGTGACGAGACACGAGGGGCGAGGGGGGATGCGGATGAGGCGTCTGTTCATAGCGCTCGCGCACCTCGAATCTCGTCGCTGGCATGCGGCGCCTACACCACCGGCGTGAGCCAGTCCATGTGCAGGTGGCTGCGCCCGTGCACGACATCGAAGTACAGGGTCTGCAGCTTCTCGGTGATCGGGCCGCGCGTGCCGGCACCGATGGCGCGCCCGTCGAGCTCGCGGATCGGCGTCACCTCGGCGGCGGTGCCGGTGAAAAACGCCTCGTCGGCGATGTACACCTCATCGCGCGTGATGCGCTTTTCGACCACCTTGACGCCGAGCTCCTGCGCGAGCTGGATGACGGTGGCGCGCGTGATGCCGTCCAGGGCGCTCGTGAGGTCGGGCGTGTAGATGACGCCATCGCGCACCAGGAAGATGTTCTCGCCGCTGCCCTCCGACACGTAGCCCTCGGTGTCGAGCAGCAGCGCCTCGTCGCAGCCGGCGGTGAGCGCCTCGCGCAGCGCCAGCATCGAGTTCATGTAGTTGCCGTTGGCCTTGGCGCGGCACATGGTGATGTTGACGTGATGGCGGTTGTACGAAGAGGTGCGCACCTTGATGCCGTGCTTCTGCCCTTCCTCGCCGAGATAGGCGCCCCAGTGCCAGGCCGCCACGATAACGTGCACCTTGAGGTTGTCGGCGCGCAGTCCCATGCCCTCCGAACCGTAGAAGCACATCGGCCGGATGTAGGCCGCATCGAGCTTGTTCTCGCGCACCGCGGCGCGCTGTGCGGCGTTGAGCGCATCCTTGTCATAGGGGATCTTCATGCCGAGGATGTGCGCGGAACGAAACAGCCGATCGGTGTGGGCCTGCAGGCGGAAGATCGCCGTACCCTTGGCGGTGTTGTAGGCACGCACGCCCTCGAACACACCCATGCCGTAGTGCAGGGTGTGCGTGAGCACGTGGGTCTGCGCGTCGCGCCACGGCACGAGCTTTCCGTCGTACCAGATGACGCCGTCACGATCGGCCATCGACATCGCTAGCTACCTCGAAGCGGCTACGAAAACGTTGCGTCCCAGATCGCCGCCACCCGCTCCGGCAAGTCCTGAAGCTCGGCGCGCGGCACCAGGGCCCGGCGCTCCATGAGCTTCAGGCGATGCTCCATGGCAAGGTAACGGCGAAACGCCTCGGTCAGGGTCTCGGCCTGCGCGCGGTCGATGCGGCCCGCGTCGGCCAGCGCCCTTAGGAGGTGGATGTTATCCGTGCGCTCGGCCAGTTCCGGATATTCGTGGGCCCAGCGCAGCACGGCGTATTGCACCATAAATTCAATGTCCACGATACCGCCGCGGTCGTGCTTGAGGTCGAAGACGCCGGCGTCGTGGGGCGGCTGGGCGGCGAGCATCTTGGCGCGCATCGCGGCCACCTCGGCCTTGAGCTTAGCGGGATCGCGCGCCCGGCACAGGATCTCGCGGCGCGCCGCGGCGAAGGCCGCGCACAGCGCGGGCTTGCCGGCCACGGCACGCGCCCGCACCAGCGCCTGGTGCTCCCAGGTCCAGGCCTGGGTCTCCTGGTAGCGGCGGAAGGCCGCGAGGCTCGTCACCAGCGGGCCGGACTTGCCGCTCGGGCGCAGGCGCGTGTCGACCTCGTACAGCACGCCGCCGGGCGTGCGCGTGGTGAGGATGTGGATCAGCCGCTGCGCCACGCGCGCAAAGAAGCTCTCGTTCGGCAACGGCCGCAGGCCGTCGGTTGTGCCCTCGCCGCTGACGCCGTCGGCGCAATCCTCGTAGATGAAGATGATGTCGAGGTCCGAGGCGTAGCCGAGCTCGAGACTGCCGAGCTTGCCGTAACCGATCACGGCAAAGCCGGGCCGTGGCTCGCGACCCGGACAGGTTGGCGCGCCGTGCTTGGCCACGAGCCCCTGCCAGGCGATCGCCAGGCTTTCGGCGATCAGCACTTCCGCAATCCAGGCCAAGTTCGCCGCGACGTGATCGGCCGGCATCTCGACGGCGAGCGCCGCGGCGGCCACGCGCAACACGTGGCTGTGGCGAAACTCGCGCAGCACCTCCATTTGCAGCTCGAGGTCCTCGGCTGGGATCGCGGCGAGCCGCGTGCGCAGCTCCTCGGCCAGCCCCTCGCGCGTGAGCGGCGCGTACAGGCTCGCCGGGTCGAGCAGCTCATCGAGCACGATCGGGTGCAGCGCGATCCAGTTGGCGATCCACTCGCTCGCCGCGGCGAGCTTGACGAGCTGCGACAGCACCATCGGGTTTTCCACCAGCAGCGCGAAGTAAGTCGCGCGCCGACCGATCGCCTCGACCAGGCGAATGAGCCGCGCGAGCGTCGTAAGCGGCTCGTGCGTGCGGCCGGCGGCGGCGATGAGCAGCGGCATGAGCCGGTCGAGCCGGGCACGGCTCTCGGCCGCCATCGCCTCGTAGTCGGCCGCGCCGCGCAGGCCGGCGAGCAGCTGCAAGGCCTCCTCGGGCTGCGCGTAGCCGGCCTCACTGAGCAGCTTGAGGCTCGCCGCCGTCCCCAGCGCGTTGAGCCACACGCCGGACAGGCCGGCCGCCGGCTCAGCAACCTCGCCCTGCGGCGCGACGAATACCTGCGCGAAGCGCTCCTGGACCTTGCGTCGATGACGCTCCAGCGCCTTCTCGTACGCCGGCCAGTCGCTGAAGCCGGCCGCGAACGCCAGGCGCGCGCGCTCGAGGGCCCCGGATGGGAGCGTGTGCGTCTGGTTGTCGGCCAGCATCTGCAGGCGGTGCTCGCTGTTGCGCAGGAACACGTAGGCCTCGGCGAGCTCCTGCTGCGCCGCCTCGGTCAGGTAGCCGCGCGCGGCGAGCAGCGCGAGCACCTTGAGGCAACGGCGCTCCTGCAGCTGCGGCTCGCGCCCGCCGCGAATGAGCTGCAGGGCCTGGACGATGAACTCAATCTCGCGGATGCCGCCCGGGCCGAGCTTGATGTTGGCCTGCATGCTCTTGCGCGCCACCTCGCGCTCGATCATCACCTTCATGGCGCGGATCGCCTCGATCGCGCCGTAGTCGAGATACTTGCGGAACACGAACGGCCGCAAGCGCCGCAACAGCTCCTCGCCCGCGACCCGGTCGCCGGCCACCACGCGCGCCTTGATGAACGCGTAGCGTTCCCAGTCGCGCCCGTGCGTCTGGTAGTAGTGCTCCATGGCGTCGAAGGACAGCGCGAGCGGGCCGCTCGCGCCGTTGGGCCGCAGGCGCAGATCGACACGGAACACGAACCCGTCCTCGGTCGGCTCGCTCAGCGCATTGGTCAGGCGCTGTCCCAGGCGCACGAAGAGCTCGTGGTTGCTCAGGCCGCCGCCCGCGGCACCCTCCTCCGGATAGCAGAAGATGAGATCGACATCGGATGAGAAATTGAGCTCGCGCCCGCCAAGCTTGCCCATGCCGAGCACCACGAGGCGCTGCGGCGCGCCGCGCGCCTCGCCGCGCGGCTCGCCGTGCTTCGCGACCGCCCAGCCGTGCAGGAGCGCAAGGGCCGCATCGATGCAGGCGTCGGCGAGCTCCGACAGGGTGGTGGTGGTCTCCTCGAGGTTGGCCCAGCCGGCCAGGTCGCGATAGGCGATGCGCAGCATTTCGCGCCGCCGCAGCCTGCGCAGGCGCGCCTTGAGCGCGTGCTCATCGGGCGTGCCGGCGAGCGCGCGCCCCACGGCGCGCGTGAGCTCGCCGGCTGCGTAGGCGCGGAACAGCTCGCCCGAGTCGATCAGGTCCTTGAGCGTCTGCGGATGCCGGATGCAGACCTGGGCCAGGAAATCACTCGCCGCGAACAGACCGGGCAGCGGCGTGAGCCAGCGCTGGGCGTCGGCCGGCGGAAGCTGGCCGAGATTGTCGCGGAAGGCGCGCCAGTGAGTCTCAACCGTGGGGCGCAACGCCGGGGGGATCTTCTCCTGCGCGAGGTCGAACAGATGTTGTGCCGAGTCGAGCATCGGATGCGGGAGGTGGCGCGGGCGGCCATATTACCGAAAGGGCCTTTCCATTGCCCCTGCCCGGGCGCTGCCCTTGACCGCGGCGCGCGGACCGGCGCAGGATGAACGCGGAGCACGTAGGCCGATCCACGCCCACAACCTCCCCGCGACCGCCATCGGGCGGTGGACGATGGCTGGCACGCGGTGGCCGCCCGAGGTGCTGCGCAGCCCAGACCGATTCGTCTTCGCCGCTTTCGCCTTCGGGCCTTCCGTCTCACCACCGGAAGCCAAGGAGGTCCCCATGCCAACCCAGCAGGAGGTTCTCAAGCTCGTCAAAGACAGAGACGTTCAGGTCATCGACCTCAAGTTCGGCGACTTCCCCGGCACCTGGCAGCACTTCACCATCCCGGTGAGCCAGGCCAGGCCGGACATCTTCGAGGAAGGGCTCGGGTTCGACGGCTCGAGCATCCGCGGCTGGCAGGCCATCCACGCGAGCGACATGCTGGTCGTGCCGGATCCGGAGACCGCGGTGCTCGATCCGTTCGGGGCCAAGACCACGCTGTCGATGATCTGCAGCATCGTCGATCCGATCACCCACGAGAAGTACTCGCGCGACCCGCGCCACATCGCGCAGAAGGCCGAGGAGTACCTGAAGCGCACGGGCATCGCCGACACCGCCAACTTCGGCCCCGAGGCCGAGTTCTTCATCTTCGACGGCGTGCGTTTCGACCAGAACGCGCACGAGGGCTATTACCACATCGAGTCCGAGGAGGGCATCTGGACCTCGGGCAGGGGCAACGGCGACGGGCGCCAGCGCAACCTCGGGCACAAGCCGCGCTACAAGGAAGGCTACTTTCCGGTGCCGCCGACCGACTCGCTGCAGGACATCCGCAACGAGATGATCCTCGAGATGGAGCGGCTCGGCATCGTGGTCGAGAAGCAGCACCACGAGGTCGCCACCGCCGGGCAGGCCGAGATCGATCTGCGGTTCGACTCGCTCACGCGCATGGCCGACAAGATGATGATGTACAAGTACGTCACCAAGAACGTGGCGCTGCGCTACGGCAAGACCGTCACCTTCATGCCGAAGCCCCTGTTCGGCGACAACGGCTCCGGCATGCATACCCACCAGTCGCTATGGAAGGGCGACAAGCCGCTGTTCGCGGGCACGGAGTATGCGGGCCTGAGCGAGATGTGCCTGTGGTACATCGGCGGCATTCTCAAGCATGCCCCGGCGCTGTGCGCGTTCGTCGCCCCCACGACCAACTCCTACAAGCGCCTGGTGCCGGGCTACGAGGCGCCGGTCAATCTCGCCTACTCCTCGCGCAACCGCTCGGCGGCGGTGCGCATCCCGATGTACACGCCCTCCCCCAAGGCCAAGCGCATCGAGGTGCGTTTCCCCGATCCGTCCTGCAATCCCTACCTCGGGTTCGCCGCCATGCTCATGGCCGGTCTCGATGGCATCCAGAACCGGATCGATCCGGGCGAGCCGCTCGACAAGAACATCTACGACCTGCCGCCCGAGGAGCTCAAGAAGGTGCCGAGCTGCCCGGCCACGCTCGAGGCGGCGCTCGAGGCGCTCGAGCGCGACCACGAGTTCCTGCTGAAGGGCGAGGTGTTCACGCCGGACGTGATCGATACCTGGATCGCGTACAAGCGCAGCCACGAGTGCGACGCGGTGCGCATGCGCCCGCATCCGTACGAGTTCATGCTGTACTTCGACGCCTGATCCGCGATTCGTTGCTCGCCGCATCGGCCTTGGCGCTCGGCCCATGCGCCAGGGCGCGACGCAAGGCGCGCGCCACAAGCGCTCAGGCCAGACTGACGCCGAGCAGCCGCCCGATGAGGAAGGTGAGCGCGCCGGCCGCGCCACCGATCAGCACCATGCGGGCGCCGCCCCACCAGGCGTTGCGGCCGGTGAACAGGCTCAGCGCGGTGCCGACGGCAAAGAGCGCAACGCCGGCCGCGAGCGCCGCTCCCACGACCGCCCGCGTGCCGCTCGTCAGGAGAAACGGCAGCAGCGGCACGATGGCGCCGGCCGCGAAGCTCAGAAACGAGGAGATCGCCGCACCCCACGGCGAGCCGAGGTCCTGCGGATTGAGGCCGAGCTCCTCGCGCGCCAGCACATCGAGGGCGTGCTGCGGGTCCTGGATGAGCTGGCCGGACATCTTGCGTGCCTCTTTGAGATCCATGCCGCGCGCGTGGTAGATGAGGGCGAGCTCCTCGGCCTCCTCCTGCGGGTACTCGGCGAGCTCTTCGCGTTCAAGACCGATCTGGTATTCGTACATCTCGCGCTGCGAGCGCATCGAGACGTACTCGCCCGCGGCCATGGAGAAGGCGCCGGCCAGCAGGCCCGCCACACCCGACAGCACGACGATGCCCGGCTCGGGCGCCGCACCGGCCACCCCCATGATGAGGCTCGTGTTCGACACCAGCCCGTCGTTCACGCCGAACACTGCGGCGCGCAGGTTGCCACCCGACACCCCGCGGTGGCGCCCGCCCACTTCCTCCACCGACACCGGCATGGCATGACCGAGCTTGAGGCTCGCGCCGCTGTACACGGAAATGCCGCGCACCTTCATCGCCGCCAGGATCGGGGTGAGCGGGCGCGGTCCGAACGCGCGCAGCAGCCGCGCCACGATGCGCGCGCGCAGCGATGGGCGGAACTCGGGCAGGGTGGCGCCTGCCTTTTTGACTTCCTTGGCCCACACACCGGACTGCGATTCCGCGGCATCGGCCAGCGCCGCGAACAGCTTGCGCTTGTCGGCGCTTGTTTCCACCTCGACCATCAGCCGGTAGAGCCAGGCGGATTGTTTTTCCTCGTACCAGCTTTCCAGTGCAGACATCGCGAAGGCCCTGCCGTTCGTGGCGGTTAGCGCCGTGGCGCAACCGCGGCATTATACTCGCGTGGGTTTCGGCGCATGGATGGCTGCCGCGCCTTTTCTGCCTGCCCAGGAGAGCGCCGCATGAAGAACATCGTCCCGGTTGCCATTGAGGAGTACTGTGCGGCGCACAGCGACGCCGCGTCGGCGCTGCTGCGCGAGCTCGAGGACTATACGCGCGCGCACTGCCAGGACGCGCAAATGCTCACTGGCCCGGTGGAGGGCGCGCTGCTGCGGCTGCTGGTTCAGCTAAGCGGCGCGCGTCGGGTGCTCGAGATCGGGACCTTCACCGGGTATTCGGCGCTTACCATGGCCGAGGCGCTGCCGAGCGAGGGGCGGATCATCACCTGCGAGGTGAACCCCGAGCATGCCCGGATCGCGCAGTCGTTCTTCGATCGCAGCCCGCACGGCGCCAAGATCGAGCTGCGGCTGGGCGCGGCGCTTGCGACGATCGCGGCGCTCACGCCGGCAGAGCCGTTCGACTTCGTGTTTCTCGACGCCGACAAGGAAAACTATGTGCGTTACTTCGAGGCGCTGATGCCGCTGCTGCGCCCGGCGGGCCTGCTGGTGGCGGACAACACGCTGTGGTCGGGACGGGTGCTCGATCCGAAAGAGAAGAACGACCGCGCCATCGCGGCGTTCAACGCACGGGTGGCCGCGGATGCGCGTGTCTCGCGCGTCCTGCTCAGCGTGCGCGATGGCGTGACCGTGGCGCGCAAGCGCTGAAAAAGGAAAGGCCCCTTGCGGGGCCTTTCCGGTTGCGGGCCGTGCGGCGCGCCTTACATCTCCATGCCGCCCATGCCGCCCATGCCGCCGCCCATGCCGCCGGCGGCTGCCTCTTCCTTCGGCAGCTCGGCAACCATGGCCTCGGTGGTGATCATGAGGCCGGCGATGCTCGCCGCGTTCTGCAGCGCGGTGCGCGTCACCTTGGTCGGGTCGAGAATGCCCATCTTCATCATGTCGCCGTACTCGCCGGTCGCGGCGTTGTAGCCGAAGTTGTTGTCTTTCGACTCCGCGACCCGGTGGAACACCACCGAGCCCTCGACGCCGGCGTTCTCGACGATCTGGCGCATCGGCTCTTCCATGGCGCGCAGCGCGATCTGGATGCCGATGTCCTGGTCGTGGTTTTCGCCCTTGAGCTTCGCGGCCTTGATGCCGTTGATCGCGCGCACCAACGCGACACCGCCGCCCGGGACGATGCCTTCTTCGACCGCGGCACGCGTGGCGTGCAGCGCGTCTTCCACGCGCGCCTTCTTCTCCTTCATCTCGACCTCGGTGGCGGCACCGACCTTGATCACCGCCACGCCGCCGGCGAGCTTGGCCAGGCGCTCCTGCAGCTTCTCCTTGTCGTAGTCACTGGTCGCCTCCTCGATCTGGGCGCGGATCTGCTTGATGCGCGCCTCGATGTCGACCTTCTTGCCGGCGCCGTCGATGATGATGGTGTTTTCCTTCTCCACCACGATGCGCTTGGCGCTACCGAGGGCATCGACGGTCGTGCTCTCGAGGTTCATGCCGACCTCCTCCGAGATCACCGTGCCGCCGGTGAGGATGGCGATGTCCTGGAGCATGGCCTTGCGCCGGTCGCCGAAGCGCGATGCCGCGGATGGTGTTGACGACCAGGGTGGCGAGCGCCTCGCCCTCGACGTCCTCGGCGACGATCAGCAGCGGCTTGCCCTGCTTGGCCACGCTCTCGAGCACCGGCAGCATGTCGCGGATGTTCGAGACCTTCTTGTCGGTAATGAGGATGAGCGGATTCTCGAGCTCCGCGGTCATCGTGTCCTGCTTGTTGATGAAGTACGGCGAGATGTAGCCGCGGTCGAACTGCATACCCTCGACGATCTCGAGCTCGTTCTGCAGGCTCTTGCCCTCTTCGACCGTGATCACGCCTTCCTTGCCGACCTTCTGCATGGCATCGGCGATGATGTTGCCGATCGATTCGTCGGCGTTGGCCGAGATCGTGCCGACCTGGGCGATCTCCTTCTGGTCGGAGCAGGGCTTGGAGATCTTCTTGAGCTCCTCGACCGCGGCATTCACCGCCTTGTCGATGCCGCGCTTGAGATCCATCGGGTTCATGCCGGCGGCCACCGACTTCAGGCCCTCGCGCAGCATCGCCTGGGCGAGCACCGTGGCGGTGGTGGTGCCGTCACCGGCCACATCCGAGGTCTTGCTCGCGACCTCCTTCACCATCTGCGCGCCCATGTTCTCGTACTTGTCCTTGAGCTCGATCTCCTTGGCGACCGACACACCGTCCTTCGTGACGGTGGGGGCGCCGAAGGACTTCTCGAGCACCACGTTGCGGCCCTTGGGACCGAGGGTCACCTTGACCGCATCGGCCAGGATGTTGACGCCGCGCAGCATGCGCGCGCGAGCGCTGTCGCCAAACAAAACGTCTTTAGCAGCCATCGTTGTTCCTCTCCTGAATAGCTCTGTAAATTCGTTACTTTTCGATCACGCCCATGATGTCTTCTTCACGCATCACGAGCAGCTCTTCGGTGCCGACTTTTACCTCGGTGCCGGAGTACTTGCCGAACAGCACCTTGTCGCCGACCTTGACGTCGAGCGGGCGGACCTTGCCGTCCTCGAGGATCTTGCCGTTACCGACGGCGATGACTTCGCCCTGAATCGGCTTTTCTTTGGCGGTGTCGGGGATGACGATGCCACCCGGCGACTTACGCTCCTCTTCCAGGCGGCGCACGATGACACGGTCATGCAAGGGACGAATTTTCACTGACGTATCTCCTTTTGTTGCGGGTTGGGCACTCATGCTGATTCCTCCGTTTCTCGACAGATAACCTGAATGCCAGGGTCAGAACGCCGAGCCCCCCGGCTGATTGGGGGGGTCCGTTGTTAGCACTCGTCGTGAGTGAGTGCTAATGATAGTGGCGGGTTTTTGGAAGTCAACGCCCAGGGAGCCAGCCGGCGGGCACCTGGGGCCGGAAGCCAGGCCGGCCGGCTTCCGGCGGTGCGTGCCGCTATCGGACGGCGGCGAAGGCACCACTCGCGAGTTACGGCGCAATCAAGAAAGGCCCGGCCAGGCCTACCCATGCTGTCGCCGAGCGCCCCGTCCCCAGGGTTCGCCGGTCGGGCCAGCGCGTGGCCTTGGCACAGCGCGAGGTCCTGCGCCGCCGAGCGGGCTGTCCCAGAACTGCAGCGAGCAAGGCCTGCACGCGCGGTCGAATGCTCGCCCAAGGACCATGAGCGGCGCGATTTCTGCCACAGATCGAAAGGCGAGAAAGACACGAAAACGCGAGAGCATCGTTAAGCGCCGGCACCGTCAATGCGCCTTTCGCACCCTGCGGGCTGCGGCTAGGGCGGCTGAAAACGCTTGGCTACAATGAATAACTCGGCACAGTCGAGCGTCTCTAGGCATCTCCGACCATGGAAGTTCTGCATGTATATCTGCATGTATAAGCGTCTCCTCCTTGCTCTGGCGCTGCCGATATCGGCGGTCGCGCAGAGCACCGGCGATCGCCTGCTCGACGCCGCCAGCAACGGAGATGGCGCAACGATCCAGTTACTGCTTGACCGCGGCGTGCCGGTCGACACGGCCGACGCCAATGGCCACACGCCGCTCATGAAGGCGGCTGGGCGCGGCCACTTGGAAGCGGTGAGGCTGCTGCTCGCGCGCGGTGCCGACGTCGAGCGGCGCGACGGCGCCGGCGACACGGCGCTCAAGCATGCGGCTTGGAATGAGAACGTCGATGTCATCGAGGCGCTGATCAAGCACGGCGCAGACGTGAACGCGGCCAGCCGGCCTGGATTTACGCCGCTGCGCGCTGCGGTGACCAGCGGCCACACGGCGGTGGTGGAGGTATTGCTGGCACACGGCGCCGACCCGAACGTCCGGGCTGCCGACGGCAGTACACCCATGTCCTACGCTCGTGCGCGCGAGCTCCATGAGATAGCGCGACTTCTGCAAGCGGCCGGGGCGAAACCATGACGCGCGCTCGCCCGGCCAAAGCGCGCACGCGGCGCGCGCCAACGGCACGCGGCTTTCGCGTCGTGTTGTCGACCTGTCCGGACATGGAAAGCGCGCAGCGCATCGCCCATGCCCTGGTCGCCGAACGGCTCGCTGCCTGTGTCAACATCGTTCCGGTTGCACAATCAGTTTACCGGTGGCGCGGGAGGATAGAATCGGCGACCGAGCAGCTGCTCATCATCAAGGGCCGAGCGCGCGACTTCCCCGCGCTCGAACGGCGGCTGCGCGCCCTGCACCCCTACGAACTTCCGGAGCTGCTCGCGGTCCCACTCAGCGACGGCTCCCCCGCCTACCTCGCGTGGCTCGCCAACCCGGATAAGTCCGCATGAAGTTCCTTGCCCCCCTCGCTGCGCTGGTGCTGACGTTCGCGACCCCGCAGGTCTTGGCGGCCAGCGACGATGACCTGCTCGAGCCGGACAAGGCCTTCGCCCTGAGCACGCGCGTTGTCGACGCCACCACGCTGGAAGCGACCTGGAAGATCGCCCCGGGGTACTACATGTACCGCGACAAGCTGAAGTTCGAGGTCGCATCGGGCGAGGTCAAGCTCAAACCGGCCGTGTTGCCGCAAGGCAAGGTCAAGGCCGATCCGCTGTTCGGCAACGTCGAGACCTACACCACGTCGGTCACGGCGCGCGTAGCGCTCGAGCGAACCAACGCCAGCGCGCACACCATCAAGCTGCGCATCGGCGGGCAGGGATGCAACGAACCGATCGGCGTCTGCTACCCGCCGATCACCAAGGAGGTCGCGTTCAACCTCCCGCCCCTGGGGCTCGCCCAGACCGGCGTCACGCCGGCGGCCCCCGTGGGTGGCGCATTGCAATCGCTCAGGGATCTGGCGCGCGCCGTCGAGTCGCCACGCGGCGTTGCAGACGAGCCGGTCGATCCGGAGAAGGCCTTCCGGCTGCGCGTCGACCGTCACCCGCAGGGCGCGCTCGTTCATTTCGACATCGACCCGTGCTGTTACCTGTACCGCGACAAGATCAGGTTCGAACTCGCAAGCAAGGGCCGGGCACTGCCCGCCGACGCCAGGATCGGCGCTGTTTCGTTGCCACCCGGCAAGGTCAAGACCGACGAGTTCGCCGGCAAGACCGAGGTCTACACCGAGAGCTTTGCCGTCACGGTCCCGATCACGGGCCTTGCGCCGGGCGCCGACGCCCTGCTCAAGGTCCATTACCAGGGCTGCTCCGAAAAGGGCGTGGCGATCTGCTACCCGCCGACCAGCAAGGAATTCACCTTGGTCGCCGCCGCGGGCGCGGCGCCATCCACGGCAACGCCAAGCGAGATCGCGCCGGGCAGCGCTCCGGCCACGCCGCCCGCGCGCGAGCCGCGCGACGTCACGGCCCTGGTGCTGGCGATGCTGGCCGCGTTCGGCGCCGGCGTGCTGCTCACCTTCACGCCGTGCGTGCTGCCCATGGTGCCAATTCTATCGAGCATCATCGTGGGCAGCGGTGAGAAGCTGAGCAAGCTGCGCGGCGGTCTGCTCTCCTACAGCTACGTGCTCGGCACCGCGGCAACCTACACGATCGGGGGAGTGCTCGCCGGCATCACCGGCGATCAGCTCCAGGCCTACTTTCAGAACGCCTGGACCATCGGCATCTTCAGCGCCGTGCTGGTGTTGCTCGCCCTGTCGATGTTCGGATTCTACGAGTTGCAGTTGCCGAGCTTCCTTCAGACGCGGCTGTCCGAGCGCACGCGCGCCATCAAGGGCGGCGCCGTGATGGGTGTGTTTGCGCTCGGCATGATCTCGGCGCTCATCGTCGGCGCCTGCGCCTCACCGGTCCTGCTCACGCTGCTCGGGGCGGCCATCCTGTCGCAGGACCCGGTGCTGGGCGGCGGCATCATGCTGGCGCTCGCCCATGGCCAGGGCGTCCTGCTCATCGCCATCGGCGTAGGCGCCGGTTGGTTGCTGCCCAAGGCCGGCATGTGGATGGAGCGGGTAAAGCAGGCCTTCGGCGTAATGCTGCTGGCGGTGGCGATCTATCTCATCGGCACGCTGCCCGAGGTCCCGGTGCTGTTTCTGTGGGCAGCGCTCTTCGTCATCACCGCAGTCTACCTTGGCGCCACCCAGACGCTGCCGCAGGGCGCGAGCGGATGGAGCTATTTCCGCAAGGGGGTCGGCACGCTGCTGCTTATCTGGGGCGTGTTCGCGCTGCTCGGCGGCATCGCCGGCGAACGCGACATCCTCAAGCCGCTGCCGCTGGCGGGATTGAAGCTCGGCAACGGTGAGGGTCCGGGCGCAGCCGCGGTTTCCGCGCCGTCGCCGGGCAAGACGAGCTTTGAACGCATCGGTTCGGTGCGGGAGCTCGACGCGCAGCTGGCGGCTGCGAAGAGCGCCGGCAAGCCGGTGTTTATCGACTACTTTGCCGACTGGTGCACCGATTGCGTGCGCATGGAGAACAGCACCTTTACCGACCCGCGCGTGCGCAACGCGCTGGAGGACTTCGTGCGACTGAAGATCGACATAACCGACCCGAATGACCTCGAAGTCAGGGGCCTGAAGGAGCGTTACCGGGTGTTCGCACCCCCGGCGTTCATCTTCCTCACCCGGCACGGCGAACCGTTGCCAGGCGCCGTGCGCGGCAGCCATGCGCACTACGGGTTTCACGGCGTCGGAGAGCTGACCGACAAGCTCGCCAAGGTGCGCTGAGCCTCGGGCCGTCTAAGGTTTTCCGCGTCTGGCGCTTCAAAGCGGGCCGCGTTTCTCCTACACTCGCGCCTCGCCCGCAATCCCCCGCCGCCAATCCAGACGTGTCGCGCACCAAGACTAACCTTTTGCTGCTCGCCGCCGCCCTCGTTGCGCTGGGGGCGGGCTACTGGGCTTCACAGCTGTTGCGCGCCCCGCCCGCACCGGCTGGCGCGCCCGGCTTCATCGATGTGTCTGGAACCGATCTCGACGGCAAGCCGCGCCAGCTGTCTGAGTGGCGCGGTAAGATCATTGTGCTCAATTTCTGGGCGACCTGGTGCCCTCCCTGCAAGGAGGAGATCCCTCTGTTCATTGCGACCCAGGCCGAGCTCGGCGCAAGCGGCGTGCAGGTCATCGGGGTCGCCGTCGATGATTTGCCCCACGTCGAGGCCTACCAGAAACAAGCCGGTATGAACTATCCGATCCTCATTGCCGACACCCGGGTCTACAAGGCGATGCAGGACTACGGGAATGTTAGTACCGGCCTGCCGTTCAGCGTGATCATCGACCCCCAAGGGACGGTGCGCCACCGCAAGCTTGGCGCGTTCCGAGGCAGCGAGCTGCATGACGCCCTGGCGCCACTGTTGAAAAGAGGCGGCCAAGCCTAGTTGTTGTAAAAAACGCGCGTATTGCCGCGAACCTGCGGCAACGTCGGTCCAAACCTGGCCAAACCCCTGTCCTTGTGGACAACCCCCGCCGCGACCGTCACAATGTCGCGGCCGAAAATTTCCTGCCGGTTTCGCTGCTGAAGGCGGCAGGAACCCGGAAGATGCCTGCCAAGAGAGGCGAAACACCAAGATGGCCAAGATTCTGGTTCTCAATGGACCAAACCTCAACCTGCTAGGTTCGCGCGAGCCGCAGTATTACGGCGCTGATACGCTTGAGCAGATTAACGCGCGCCTCGCGGCCCAGGCGCAGGCCGCGGGCCATAGCATCAGCTTCTACCAAAGCAATGCCGAGCACGATCTTGTGGGACGGGTTCAGCAGGCGATCCAGGAAGGGGTGGCTTTCATATTGATCAATCCAGCCGCCTTTACCCATACCAGCGTGGCCCTGCGCGACGCCCTGGCCGCCAGCCGTATCCCCTTCATCGAAGTACATCTGTCGAACGTACACGCGCGCGAGGCATTTCGCCGGCACTCCTATTTCTCCGACTTGGCCGCGGGAGTAATCACGGGGCTGGGCGCGCAAGGCTATGAGCTGGCGCTCGCGGCCGCCATCGAACGACTGAAAAACAGGACCTAGGGCTATGGATATCCGCAAGGTAAAAAAGCTGATCGAAATGCTGGAGGAATCGAGCCTCGCCGAGATCGAGATCAAGGAGGGTGAGGAATCAATCCGCATCAGCCGGGCGAGCTCAATCGCGAGCCATGCGCCCGCGGCACCGGTCAGCGCCCCGGCCGCGGCGGCGCCGGCCGTTACTCCGCCCGCCGCGCCCGCCGCCGTGCCGAGCGCGGAGGCTCCTGCTTCGCCCGTTCGGCTCGGTCATACGGTCAACTCGCCGATGGTCGGCACGTTTTACCGTGCGCCTTCGCCCGACGCCAAGCCGTTCGTCGAGGTCGGCAGCGTGGTGAGCGTGGGCGACACGCTCTGCATCATCGAGGCGATGAAGATGATGAACGAGATCGAGGCCGACAAGGCCGGCGTGGTCAAAGCCATCCTCAAGGAAAACGGCCAAGCTGTCGAGTACGGCGAGCCGCTGTTTGTCATCGAATAACCCCATGATCGAGAAGGTCGTCATCGCCAATCGTGGCGAGATTGCGCTGCGCATCCAGCGCGCGTGCCGAACGCTGGGGATCAAGACCGTAGCGGTCCACTCCGAAGCCGATCGCGACGCCAAGTACGTGCGGCTCGCCGACGAATCCGTATGCATCGGGCCGCCGCGCGCCCCGCAGTCCTACCTCAACGTGCCGGCCATCATCAGTGCGGCCGAGGTGACCGATGCCCAGGCGATCCACCCGGGCTACGGGTTCCTGTCGGAAAACGCCGATTTCGCCGAGCGTGTCGAACAAAGCGGCTTCATCTTCGTCGGGCCGCGCGCCGATACGATCCGCCTCATGGGCGACAAGATTTCGGCCATCAAGGCCATGAAGCGCGCTGGCGTCCCATGCGTGCCAGGCTCCGAGGGGCCATTGCCGGCGAACGACCGGGAGGTGCTCAAGATTGCCGACCATATTGGCTACCCCGTGCTCATCAAGGCCGCGGCCGGCGGTGGCGGCAAAGGCATGCGCGTGGTGCACACGGAGTCGGCGCTGCTGAGCGCCATCCAGCTCACCCGCGCCGAGGCCAAGGCCGCGTTCGGCAACGACACGGTTTACATGGAGAAATTCCTGGAAAACCCGCGGCACATCGAGTTTCAGGTGCTGGCCGACGAGCACGGCAATGCCATACACCTGGGCGAGCGCGACTGCTCCATGCAACGGCGCCACCAGAAGGTCGTCGAGGAATGCCCGGCCCCCGGAATTCCCGAGCGCATGCGCCACAAGATCGGCGAGCGCTGCGCCGAGGCCTGCCGCAAGATCGGCTACCGCGGGGCGGGAACCTTCGAATTTCTCTACCAGGACGGCGAGTTCTACTTCATCGAGATGAACACGCGCGTGCAGGTCGAGCACCCCGTCACCGAGATGGTCACCGGCGTCGACATCGTGATGGAGCAGCTGCGCATCGCCTCCGGTCAGAAGCTCTCCATCCGCCAGAGGGACGTGCAGTGGAAGGGCCATGCCATCGAGTGCCGGGTGAACGCCGAGGACCCGAAGAGCTTCGTACCTTCGCCCGGCCGCATTACCGCCTATCACCCGCCGGGCGGACCGGGCATCCGCGTGGACACGCATATCTATGACGGCTACGTCGTGCCGCCCTACTACGACTCGATGGTGGCCAAGCTCATCGCCTACGGTGATACGCGCGAAATGGCGCTGGCGCGCATGCGCATCGCGCTGTCCGAGATGGTCGTGGAGGGCATCAAAACCAACATCGCCCTGCATCGCCAGATCATGGCCGATGCCGCCTTCGTTGCCGGCGGCGTCAATATCCACTACCTGGAGAAGAAGCTCGGACTCGAGTGAACGGGGATCGGGGAGCCGCGAGCAGTGGGCGGTCTGCACGGCTGACTGATTGCTGATCTGCGTTCATTCCCCCACATGGCCTGGCTCAAACTCATGCTGCGCACCGGTAAGGACCAGGCCGAGCGCCTGGCCGAGCTGCTCGAAGGGCACGGCGCGATCGCCGTGACACTCGAGGATGCGGTCAATGAGCAACTCATCGAGACCCGCTGGGACCAGACCCCGCTGTGGCGCGAGGTGACGCTGAGCGCGCTGTTTGCGGCGCAAACTGACAGCGCGGCGTTGCTCGAGCAGGTGCGGGGTGCCGGCATTGAATTGCTGGGACCGCCCGAAAGCGGCATCCTGCAAGATCAGGACTGGGCGCGCGTCTGGATGGACCGTTACCAGCCGATCCCGGTGGGGCGTAACCTGTGGGTCTGCCCGAGCTGGTGTGCGCCGCCCGACCCGGCCGCCGTCAATGTCATCCTCGATCCGGGCCTCGCCTTCGGCACCGGCACGCACGCCACCACCGCGCTGTGCCTGCAATGGCTGTCCGAGCAGGACCTGCGCGGCCAGAACGTCATCGACTACGGCTGCGGCTCCGGAATACTGGCCATCGCGGCGCTCAAGCTCGGCGCACGCCATGCCATCGCCACGGATCTCGATCCACAGGCGCTCGCCGTCACGCGTGAAAACGCGGCGCGCAACGGGGTGGCGGATCGCCTGCAGGTGTGCGAACCGGCGGCGCTGGCACAAACTGCCAGCGCGCATGTCGTAATCGCCAATATCCTCGCCGGCGCCCTCGTGGAGCTCGCGCCGCGCTTGGCCGCCCTCACGCGCGCCGGCGGCCGGCTCGCGCTCTCTGGCATCATGTCACACCAGGCGCATGAGGTGCGTGATGCGTATGCGCCGTGGTTTGCGCTCAGCCCACACGCACGCGAGGAATGGGTTCTGCTCACCGGAACAAAGCGTTAGCGCACGCCATGCACACGCGCTGCCCGAAATGCCGGACGACCTTCAGGGTCACGCAGGCGCAACTCGCTGCGCGCGAAGGTCTGGTGCGTTGCGGCAGGTGCGCGACCGTGTTCAGCGCCACCGAGCACCTGGTAAGCGCGCCTGCGCCGCGCAAGGCGGGCCGACGCGCGGCGCCGCAGATTGACCTGGCCGCGCCCACACGGGAGCGGCCGTCCGTCGCGCGGCCGGCGCGCGCCGCGCCACGCCGTGGAAGGGTCGCGACCGCGCTGTGGAGCCTCGGTTCGGCGCTGCTGATCGTGCTGCTGGCCGGTCAATTCGTGTACTTCTACAGCGCGGTGCTGGCGCGCGACCCGGCATTGCGGCCCGCGATGCTCGAGGTGTGCGCCTGGCTCGGCTGCGAAATCGGGCCGGCGCACGACGTGCGCCTCATCGAGCTGGCGGAGACCACGATCGCGCCGCATCCCAGGTTTTTCGGCGCGCTGCGCATCCGCGCCACGCTGGTCAATCGCGCACCCTACGCGCAGCCGCTTCCGCTGGTGGAGGTGACGCTGACCGACAATCGGGGCAAAGCCCTCGCGCGTCGCCTGTTCAAACCGGCGGAGTACCTAGGACCTGGCCAAGCACGAATCGAATCGATGACACCCAACGTCGCCATCGGCGCGCTGCTGGACGTGACAACACCAAACGAGGCCGCGGTCGGCTACGAGATTCAGCTGGTTACACCCTAATCGGGTGCGCCGCATGCGATTGCTCGCGCAACTTGTGCGTGGAATATGCACGCACGACGCTACACCGCAGCTGATGCCTTGCGCGCTAGCTGAATTTCTTCGACGTGTCACTCGGTTGGCACAAAGCGCGAGCGAGAAGCAAGATCACTCCCGGCGCGCCCGCACTGTTGCGTGCGCGCCTCTTCCACGCGCCGCGGGTTTGTGATTAGATGGCCGCCTTTTTTCCACCGGGTAGAACGCGGGTAGAGACTCCGACATGAGAATCGGACCCTATCGGCTCAAGAACAATCTTTTTCTGGCGCCGATGGCAGGCGTCACCGATCGGCCGTTCCGCAGCTTGTGCCGGCGCCTCGGCGCCGGCATGGCGGTATCCGAAATGGTGTCGTGCAATTCACTGCTGTGGGGCAGCGACAAGACGCGGCGCCGCGCGGATCACACTGGCGAGGACGAACCGCGCGCCGTGCAAATCGTCGGCGCCGATCCGGCGTTGATGGCGCAGGCGGCCCGTTACAACGTCGAGCACGGTGCGCAGATCATCGACATCAACATGGGTTGCCCGGCCAAGAAGATCTGCAACGTCTACGCGGGCTCCGCCCTGCTGCAAAACGAAAGGCTCGTCGCCGACATTCTGGTCGCGGTCGTCAAGGCCGTGGACGTGCCCGTGACGCTCAAGATCCGAACCGGCTGGGATCGTGCCCACAAGAACGCCGTCGCCGTGGCGCGCATTGCCGAGGACAGCGGTATCCAGGCCCTTGCCGTGCACGGGCGCACGCGCGCGGATGCGTTCCTCGGCGCGGCCGAGTACGAAACGATCGCCGCCGTCAAACAATCGGTGCGCATCCCGGTAGTCGCCAACGGCGACATCGATTCGCCGGAAAAGGCCGCCACCGTGCTGCGCCAGACCGGCGCGGACGGCGTCATGATCGGGCGCGCCGCCCAGGGAAACCCGTGGATTTTCCGGCAAATCAGCCACTTTCTCGCCACCGGCACGCGGCTGCCGGCCGCGGCGCTTGGCGAGATTCGCGACACCCTGCTCGCCCACCTCGAGAACCTGTATGACTTCTACGGGGAGCGGCGCGGTGTCCGCGTGGCGCGCAAGCACATCTCCTGGTACAGCAAGGGCAAGGGACTTGCAGGCGGCGCGGCGTTCCGCCACGCCGTCAATCAGGTCGAAACGGCGGCCGCCCAGCTCGCCATGGTGCGCGAATTCTTGGATGGGCACGCCGACACCGACAGGATCGCGGCATGAGCAAAGAGCGCAAGAGTGGGCCGATCGCCAGCTGCGTGAAGAGCTCCATGGAGCGTTACTTTCACGCGCTCAACGGCGAGAAGGTGAGCGGCGTCTATGACATGGTGATGGCCGAGGTGGAGAAGCCTCTGCTTGAGACCGTCATGAAGCACGCCCAGAGCAATCAGTGCCGGGCCGCCGAGATCCTCGGCATCAATCGCAACACGCTGCGCAAGAAGCTCAAGCAGTACAAGATTCACTTCTAGCGCGCATGCGCGCGGCTTCGCCGCCCGGGCGAAGTCCAGTATAGTAATGCGCCTTTCGCGAGCCCCGGGACTTCGCATGCCAGGCATTCAGCGCGCGCTCATCAGCGTGTCCGACAAGACGGGCATCGTCGAGTTCGCGCGCCGCCTGAGCGCGTGGGGAATCGACATCCTCTCGACCGGCGGTACCGCGAAGCTCCTCACCGAAAACGGCATCGCCGTCACGGAAGTGTCCGACTACACCGGCTTTCCCGAGATTCTCGATGGCCGCGTCAAGACCCTGCACCCGAAGATTCACGGCGGACTGCTCGGGCAGCGCGAGCTGCCGGCGCATGTCGCGGCCATGGCCAGGCACGGCATTCCACCGATCGACCTGCTCGTGGTGAATCTCTATCCCTTCGCGCAGACCGTGGCGAAGCCGGGCTGCACGCTCGAGCAGGCCATCGAGAACATCGACATCGGCGGCCCGGCCATGTTGCGCGCCGCCGCGAAGAATTACGGCTCCGTAACCGTCGTGGTTGACAGTGCCGACTATGCGACAGTGCTCGACGAGATGACGGCGAACGGGGGCGCGGTGAGCGACGCCACGCGTTTCGCGCTGGCGGTGAAGGTGTACGAGCACACCGCGCGCTATGACGGCGCCATCGCCAACTATCTCGGCGCAATAAATCCCGACGGGACGCGCGCACCGTTCCCGCGCACGTTCAGCGTGCAGTTCCACAAAGCGCAGGACATGCGCTACGGCGAGAATCCTCATCAGCGGGCAGCCTTCTACGTCGAGAACGCCGGCCGCGAGGCCAGCGTTTCCACCGCCCGGCAGTTGCAGGGCAAGAAGCTTTCCTTCAACAACATCGCCGATACCGACGCCGCGCTCGAGTGCGTCAAGCAGTTCGACGAGGCGCCGGCCTGCGTGATCGTGAAGCACGCCAACCCCTGCGGGGTGGCGCTCGGGGGCTCGTTGCGCGAGGCCTACGAGCGTGCCTACGCCACCGACCCGGAATCGGCGTTCGGCGGCATCATCGCCTTCAACCGCGAGCTCGATGGCAAGACCGCGCGGCTTATTCTCGAGCGCCAGTTCGTCGAGGTCATCGTCGCCCCCAAGGTGAGCGCCGATGCCGTCGCCGCCGCCGCGGCCAAGAAGAACGTGCGGCTGCTCGAGTGCGGACAGTGGCCCGCCGAGCCTGCGCGCCGGCTCGACTTCAAGCGCGTCAACGGCGGGTTGCTGGTGCAAGAGGCCGATCTCGCGCTGTTTCAGGAGCTCAAGGTGGTCACGCGCAAGCAGCCGACCGCGGCCGAGATGTCGGACCTCCTGTTCGCCTGGAAGGTCGCCAAGTTCGTGAAGTCAAACGCCATCGTCTACGGCCGGGATCAGATGACCATCGGTGTCGGCGCCGGCCAGATGAGCCGCGTGAATTCCGCACGCATCGCCGCCATCAAGGCCGAGCGTGCGGGGCTCGCGGTGAAGGGCGCGGTGATGGCAAGCGACGCGTTCTTCCCGTTCCGCGACGGCATCGATCAGGCCGCGGCCGCCGGCGTGAGCGCCGTGATCCAGCCGGGCGGCTCGATGCGCGACGACGAGGTGATCGCTGCCGCCAACGAGCACGGCATGGCGATGGTGTTCACCGGCATGCGGCATTTCAGACATTGAGCACCAGCGCAAAGGTGCAAGCTTCAAGCACACGCTATGAACCTTATGCGGATAACTTTCGGCTTGTCGCTTGCAACTTGAGGCTTGTGGCCAAGGATTCATGAAAGTCCTCATCATCGGCGGCGGCGGGCGCGAGCATGCACTGGCGTGGAAGGTCGCGCAGTCACCGCGCGTTACGCGCGTCCTGGTCGCACCCGGCAATGGCGGCACTGCGCGCGAGGCGAAGTGCGAAAACGTCGCGGTCGCCGCGGAGGACGTCGACGGCCTGCTCGCGCTCGCGCAGCGCGAGCGCATCGACCTCACTATCGTCGGCCCCGAGGCGCCGCTTGTGCTCGGCGTCGTGGACCGCTTCCGGGCCGCCGGCCTGCGCTGCTTCGGCCCGACCAAGGCCGCCGCGCAGCTGGAGGGCTCCAAGGCCTTCACCAAGGACTTCCTGGCGCGCCACCGGATTCCCACCGCCGCCTATGGCAGCTTCACCGAGGTGGCGGCGGCCGAGACCTACATCCGCAAGCTCGGCGCGCCGCTGGTAGTCAAGGCCGACGGGCTGGCGGCCGGCAAGGGCGTGATCATCGCGCCGTCGGTGGATGAGGCGATCGGGGCCGTGCGTGACATGCTGGCGGGCAATGTCTTCGGCAAGGCCGGTCACCGCGTGGTGGTCGAAGAATTCCTGCCGGGCGAGGAGGCGAGCTTCATCGTCATGGTGGATGGTGAGCATGTGCTACCACTCGCCACCTCGCAGGATCACAAGCGCGTCGGCGACGGTGACACCGGTCCCAACACCGGTGGCATGGGAGCCTATTCGCCGGCGCCGGTCGTAACCCCCGAGCTGCACGCGCGCGTGCTGCGCGAGGTGATCGAGCCCACGGTGCGCGGCATGAAGGCCGAGGGCAACACCTATACCGGCTTTCTCTATGCCGGCCTCATGATTGGCGTTGACGGTACGCCCAGGGTGCTCGAGTACAACTGTCGGTTTGGCGATCCCGAGACGCAGCCCATCTTGATGCGCCTAAAGAGCGATCTCGTGGAGCTCATCGAGGCCGCGCTCGATGGCCGACTCGACCAGGTCACGGCGCAGTGGGATCCGCGCGCAGCGCTCGGCGTGGTGATGGCGGCGGGCGGCTATCCCGCCGCGTACGCCAAGGGCGACGCGATCGTGGGCCTGCCGGCGCACGATGCCCCGGACGTCAAGGTCTTCCACGCCGGCACGGCGTTGCGCAATGGCGAGGTGGTCACCAGCGGCGGGCGTGTGCTGTGCGTGACCGCGCTTGGGCCAAGTGTGGCGGCCGCGCAGCGCCGCGCCTATGAGGTGGTGCGCGCCATCCACTGGAAGAACGTGCACTACCGCACCGACATCGGTTACCGCGCGATCGCGCGCGAAACGCAGCGGCGCGCGGCAGAAACACTCGCCCGCGCGCCGGGAACGACCGGGCCGTCGGGCCACTAGTGCCATGCACGCGCGCGCCCTGCAACGCGCCGCCCGTATCCTGCGCCAGGGCGGCGTGGTCGCCTACCCCACCGAGTACTGCTTCGGCCTCGGTTGCGACCCGTTCAACCGCGACGCGGTATTGCGCCTGCTGCGCCTCAAGCACCGCAGCGTCAACAAAGGCCTGATCGTGCTGGCCGCCGACGTTGGACAGCTCGCCGGGCTCGTCGCCGAGGTGCCGGATACCGTGCGCGCGACCTGGCCGGGACCGTGCACCTGGCTGCTCGAGCCGACCGCAAACGTACCGCGCTGGATCACCGGGCGCCACCCGCGCATCGCCGTGCGCGTGAGCGCCCATCTGCCGGCCGCCGCCCTGGCGCGCGCCGCCGGCATGGCGATCGTCTCGACCAGCGCCAATCGCGCCGGGGAGGCGCCGGCCCGCACGGCGCGCGAGGTGCGGCGGCGCTTTGGGCGGCGTATCGATTATGTGCTGCCCGGCGCGGTCGGCAAGTCGCCCGCGCCGACCCCGATTCGCGACGCCGTAACCGGCGAGCTCGTGCGGCCCGGCTAGCGCCCATGAATTCACCCGACTTGAGCGCCGTCCGGCACTACCTGCTCGAGCTGCAGGATCGCATCTGCGCGGCGCTCGCTGCCGAGGATGGCGCCGGACAGTTCGTGGAGGACGCCTGGCAGCGCGCCGAAGGCGGCGGGGGACGTACGCGCGTGCTGGCCGAGGGCAGCGTATTCGAGCAGGCGGGCGTCAACTTCTCGCACGTGCACGGCCCCAACCTGCCGGCCTCGGCGACTGCGCACCGCCCCGAGCTCGCCGGACGCTCGTTTCAGGCGCTCGGCGTGTCGCTCGTCATCCATCCGCGCAATCCGTACGTGCCGACCTCGCACGCGAACGTGCGCTTCTTCATGGCAGAGAAAGAAGGCGCCGAGGCCGTGTGGTGGTTTGGCGGCGGCTTCGATCTCACGCCCTACTACCCCTTCGAGGAGGACGCGATCCACTGGCATCGCACGGCGAAGGCGGCGTGCGACCCCTTTGGCAGCGACTACTATGCGCGCTTCAAGAAATGGTGCGATGAGTACTTCTACCTCAAGCATCGCGGTGAGACGCGCGGCGTCGGCGGGCTGTTCTTTGACGATTTCAGCGCCGGTGGCTTCGAGCATGGCTTCGCGTTCATGCGCAGCGTCGGCGATCACTACCTGCCGGCCTACCTGCCGATCGTGCAGCGGCGCAAGCGCCAGCCGTTTGGCGAGCGCGAGCGCGACTTTCAGCTCTACCGGCGCGGGCGCTATGTCGAGTTCAATCTCGTCTACGATCGCGGCACGCTGTTCGGCCTGCAGTCGGGCGGCCGCACCGAATCGATCCTCATGTCGCTGCCGCCGCTGGTGAAATGGCGCTACAACTGGCGGCCCGCGCCGGGCACGCCGGAGGCGCGCCTGTACGAGGACTTTCTGCGCCCGCGCGACTGGCTTGGTTAGCGCCGCCCCTTTCAGGGCCGCTCACAGCGCGGCGCATCGCCGCTGACCGGCGGGGGGCCCGCCAGCGCGAACTGCGCGAGGGTCACGCTGATCCATCCGACGACGCGCGCGTCGTAGGCGATGCGCACCGGCACGTAGTGCAGCTCCGGGGCGAGCTCCACGTAGGACTTCACTTTCGCCGCGTCGCGCTCGATGCGCAGCGTGCGATACACGCCGGCGGCATGCTTGAGATCGGCGCCGGCGCTCTGGCGAAAGCGATACTCGCTCAAGCCACCCTTGTCGATCACCCGATACTTGAGCGCTGCCGACCCGCCGGCCAGGTCCGCCATCATGCGCAGCTGCACCGACAGCGCGTCCCACACCGGATACTCGATGTCCTCGAGCACGCGCCGCGCACCGCCGCGTGTGAGGGTGGCACGCCGTTGTGCGCGCTCGAACACGATGCTGATGTCGCGCTTGCCGTCGCCCTGAAGCTCGTGGTGGACATAGTTGAGCGGCCAGAAATCGCGCCCGCCGGTCTCGACGAGACTGCACTCGTAGAACCCAAGGCCGGCCAGGGTCGAGCGGAATTCGTACTTGAGGAAGCGCCCACTGCGTGTGAGCGTCACCTGCGCCTCGATCAGGCCGCCGACGCCGGAATAGCGCGCCGTAAACGGCGGCGGGAGGGGCGGCTCCGGCGCCGCCGGCGGGGCGGCCACCAGCCATCCCGGCATGATGGCGGCGCCGGCGAGGACAAGGGCCAGCGCGCCGCGCAGGAGCGGGCTAGCGCGCCGGCTCGAGGACGACATCGACCCGCTGGTTGATGCGCGCGACCTGGTTCCACTCGCCCGCGGTCTCGGCGCTCGCAAGGTCCGGATAGGCGAGCAGCGGCCGGGCCTTGCCGTGTGACACGACGGTCACCTGGATCGCTGCGCCCGGGCCCGCGTGCTCGGCGAGAAACCGGGCAAAGGCCGGTGACTGGCGCCGGGCGAGCGCGGCGGCCTGCTCGGGGGTGTAGCTTACGACCTCGCAGCGGCTGATCGGTGTGGCGGCGGCCGGCAGGCGGTAGGCGCCCTGCTCGTCGCGCGTCAGACAGAACTCCCCGACGTGCGACTCGAGCCGCAGCGTACCCTGAAAGCCGATCGCGGCGAGGCGCGCGAGCAGCTCGCGCACCATGAGCAGGCGCTCATCGCCCAGCGCGATCTGATCGTGCTCGTAGTGGGCGCGCTGGTTGAGCGCCCAGGCGAGCAGCTCGGGCCAGCCGGAGGGCTGCGCCGGCGCCGGGCGCGGGGAGGTCAGCGCCGACTGAACCTGGCGCAAGCGTTCGTTCGCCGCCTCCGCGGCGCGGCGCTGCTTGGCCTGCTGCGC
>CAYZVX010000013.1:0-45134 GCA_964482055.1 uncultured Acidiferrobacteraceae bacterium | reverse complement strand
AGGTTGCGCGCGGGCTCCGCGGCGCGCGCGGCCGCCGGCGCGGGCGCCCTGGGACGCGCAACACGCCTGCGCCACAGCTCCACGCCCATGGCTTCGAGGTAGTGGCGGCGAACGGCATCGCGGTCAGTCATGGCCGCATCCGCCTCACGGCAGCGGGACCGGCATGACGGCCAGGATGCGGCCGCGCCCCTGCTCGGCAACCAGCACCGTACCATTGCCGAGGAAGGCGATGCCCTGCGGCTCGCGCAAACCCGACAGCACGACGGCGAGCGACCCGTCCTTGTAACGCATCAGCCGGCCGGGCTTCGCATCCTCGGTGATCCACAGTGCTCCATCCGGGGCGAGCTCCACCTGGTCCGGCTCGTCCAGGTCGTTGACGACGGTGCGGACGTCGCCGGATTTGTAGGCGAGCACGCGACCGGTTGCGGTTTCCGCGACGTAGATGGTCCCGTCCTTCGCCACCGCGATGCCCTCGGGACGGTTGAGCCCGCCCATCATGGTCTCGACCGTGCCGTTGCGCTTGATGCGTACCACGCGCCCATTCATGCTGTCTTCAGACACGATGAGATCGCCGTCGGCCAGCATGTCGATGCCCTCGGGCTTGTAAAGCCGCGCCAGTTCCAGCGGTGCACCGCCGCGCAGGTCGATTCGGATCACACGCCCTTCCGGTACCTCCTCGGTGACATAAAGGTGATGTCCGCGCGCAAGAAGCCCGTCGGCGCGATGGAGATCACCGAGCACGCTTTCGGACCCGCTGTCGCGCAAACGCACCACCCGTCCTTGGCCATCGCTGAGCTCCTGTGTCGCATAGATATGACCGTCGGCGGCGACCACGATGTTGTCGATGCCCGGCAGGTCGGCCGTATGCACGCAATAGCGCCACCCCTGAGCGGCCTGTACGGAAAGCGCGGCTGCCTCGGTGGCGAGCGCCGGCGCCGTCGCCATGGCGCTGACCACGGCGCCAACCATTATGTAGTTATCTTGAATGACAGCCACAGGATCCTCCCCACACCCGGCGCGTGCCAATCACAATCGGTATCGCTATCATTATTCCAACAAATCCGCCAAGGAGACAGTGGCAATGAAGTCCGTAATCAAAACGTTTGTGATAGGACTATTGATTGGCGGCATCATCGCCTTTCATCTCGGCATGAATTACGGGCGCGGCCGGGCGCTGCTCAGCAACCCCTACGAGGGCCTGGACGTTTCACGTGCAGTTCAGGAAAAGGCCAGGGGCGCGGTCGAAGCCGGACGCGAGAAGATCCACGAGATCACGGCACCCGAAAAGAAATGACCGCCGGGCGCCGCACCTGCGGTCGCGGCGCCCGGTCGACAGTCAAATCGGCGAATCCGCAAACAGGCCCTCGACTTCGGGATGAAGTCGAGGGCCCTGAGACAGGGATGTCTCGCCTAGGGCTTCGCCTCGACTCCAGGATGGAGTCGAGGGCCATGCAGCAGGGATGCTGCGGCCATGGCCTCAGTCAAATCGGCGTTCCGACCTGCGGGTGGGTGCGCTCGGGCGGCACCACCAGCTTGTTGAGCGCATTGATGTAGGCCTTGGCCGATGCGATCACGATGTCGGTGTCGGCGCCGTGGCCGTTGACGATGCGCCCGCCCCGCTCCAGGCGCACGGTCACCTCACCCTGCGAGTCGGTGCCGGTCGTGATGTTGTTGACCGAGTAGAGCAGCAGCTGGCCGCCCGCGCCGACGATGCTGTCGATGGCCTTCAGGGCGGCATCGACCGGTCCGCTCCCGGGAGCGGACCCGGTCCGCTCCCCACCGTTTACCGCGAGCGTCACGTTGGCAAGCGGGGTCTCGCCGGTCTGCGAACAGACCCGCAACGACACCAACCGATAGTGCTCGTTCTCGGCCTCGAGGTCGGCTTCGGTCACCAGCGCCTGCAGGTCCTCGTCGAAGATCTCGTGCTTCTTGTCGGCGAGATCCTTGAAGCGCTCGAAGGCGGCATTGAGCCCCTGCTCGGTCTTGAACTCGATACCCAGCTCCTTGAGGCGCTGCTTGAAAGCATTGCGCCCCGAATGCTTGCCGAGCACCATGCGGTTGGCGGTCCAGCCCACGTCCTCGGCGCGCATGATCTCGTAAGTCTCGCGCTTCTTGATCACGCCGTCCTGATG
The DNA here is from genome assembly GCA_964482055.1 of uncultured Acidiferrobacteraceae bacterium. GTDB lineage: Bacteria > Pseudomonadota > Gammaproteobacteria > Acidiferrobacterales > Sulfurifustaceae. Next base: position 43,002 of record CAYZVX010000013.1, on the reverse strand, counting down.
GATGCCGGATTCGTGGGCGAAGGCATTCGCCCCGACGATCGCCTTGTTGGGCTGCACGGGGAAACCGGTGATGCTCGACACGAGGCGTGAGGCCGGCACGATCTGGGTCGTGTCGATGCGCGTGTCGCAGGTAAAGAGGTCGCGGCGCGTGCGCACCGCCATGACGATCTCCTCGAGCGCGGCGTTGCCGGCGCGCTCACCGAGACCGTTGATGGTGCACTCGACCTGGCGCGCCCCATTCAGCACCGCCGAAAGCGAGTTGGCGACCGCGAGCCCAAGGTCGTTGTGGCAATGCACCGAGAAGATCGCCTTGTCCGAGTTTGGCACGCGCTCGCGCAGGGTCTTGATGAGGGCGCCGAACTGGTGCGGCAGGTTATAGCCCACCGTGTCCGGAATGTTGACCGTACGCGCACCGGCCGCGATCACTGCCTCCAGCACCCGGCACAGAAAATCGATCTCTGAGCGCCCGGCGTCCTCCGGCGAGAATTCGACGTCGTCGGTGTACTGGCGGGCGCGCTTCACCGCCCACACCGCACGCTCGAGCACCTGCTCGGGGGACATGCGCAGCTTCTCTTGCATGTGGATCGGGCTGGTCGCGATGAAGGTATGGATGCGCCCGGAGCGCGCCGGCCGGATGGCCTCGGCGGCGCGGTCGATGTCGCGCTCCACAGCGCGCGCCAGCCCGCACACGGTGCTGTCGGTTACCGCCTCGGCGACGGCGCGCACCGACTCGAAGTCGCCGTTGCTCGCCGCCGGAAAGCCGGCCTCGATGATGTCGACGCGCATGCGTTCCAGCTGCTTGGCGATACGCACCTTCTCCTCGCGGGTCATGGACGCCCCGGGGCTCTGCTCGCCGTCGCGGAGCGTGGTGTCGAAGATGATTAAACGGTCAGTCATGATCGCGGTCTCGCGTGTCGTCCGCCGCGCGCGTAACGTCGCGGCGGGGTTTTATAAAACGGTTCGGGTTGTTGCGTATTGTGACTCCTCGCCAGGAGGTTCTTGCGAATGTGCGCCTAGCGGCGCAGCAGCAGGAGCGCGCGCAGCAGATTGGCCGGAAGCTGACCGGCGCGGGGAGAAGTCGTGAAAGCGTTTGCTGCGGGCATGCAAGCAGTCTAAACGAAATCCGCAGCGCTGCAAAGGCTCGCGTTACTTCGGCAGCTTGCGGGCCGCCGCTTCTCCCGGCCGGTGGGTCCAGCGCCACGCATACGCGAGCGGCCCGGACAAGGCGTAGGCGAGGAACCCCCCGAACAGGACCTGCGGGGGGTCGATGAACACCAGGACGAAAATGAGCGGCACGGCCAACACCGCCACGAACGGCATGCGTCCGCGCAGGTCGAGGTCCTTGAAGCTGCGAAAACGCACATTGCTCACCATCAGCACGCCAGCGGATACCGTCACGACCAGGGCCAGGATGCTGATCTCGCGACCCGGCACCCCGTAGCTGTGCAGCACCCAGATGAACCCCATGACCAGCGCCGCGGCCGCCGGGCTCGGTAATCCGCGGAAGTAGCGCTTGTCGCTGACGCCGACCTGCACGTTGAAGCGCGCCAGGCGCAGGCCGGCGCCGGCCGCGTAGATAAAGGCGGCCAGCCAGCCGAGCTTGCCCATGCCGGACAGGGCCCACTCGTACATGATGAGCGCCGGCGCCACGCCAAAAGCGACCATGTCGACGAGGCTGTCGTACTGCGTGCCGAACTCGCTTTCGGTGTGGGTCAGGCGCGCCACGCGCCCGTCGAGGGCATCGAGCACCATGGAGATGAAAATCGCGAGCGGCGCATACTCGAACGCGCCGTTCATGGCCTGCACGATCGCGTAGAATCCGGCGAACAGGCTGGCCGTGGTGAACAGGCTCGGCAGGATGTAGATGCCCTTGCGCCGCAGCCTCATCTTCTCCGGCTTGTCGTGGCTCATTGGCTCCTCGCCTGAGCGGTTGACGCTCGCGCAATCAGGACTTCAGTTGCGCCATCACGTCGCACGCCCCGTGCACCTTGTCCCCAAGCGCCACCTTGACCTGTGCGCTCGTCGGCAGATAGACATCGACACGCGATCCGAAACGGATGAAGCCGTAACGCTCCCCGCGTGCGACCTGCTGTCCGGGCTCGACATAGCACAGTATACGTCGCGCGATGAGACCGGCAACCTGCACGACCACCACATCCTGCCCCGCCTCAGTCCTGATCCACAGCGCGTTGCGCTCGTTGTCGCGGGCCGCCTTGTCCAGTGCGGCATTGAGAAAGCTGCCCGGATGGTACCAGCGCCCTCTCACCACGCCCTCGACCGGAATGCGGTTGGAGTGCACGTTGAATACGTTCATGAAGATGCTGACGCGCCGCGCCGGGCGCTTGAGATACGGATCCTCGAGCTCGTCGACCTTGATGACACGACCGTCCGCCGGGCACACCACGGCCCCGGGCTGCTCCGGGATCGCGCGCGCCGGATCGCGGAAAAACTGCACCACGAACGCCGTGGCGAGCCACAACGGCGCGGCCCAAAGCCAGCCGGCCCAGGCCGTTACCAGCACGGCCGGTATCAGGACGATCGCCGTGTGCGCCCAACCCTCGCGGGCGAGGATCGGGTAGTTTACGCGAGCCATGATTGCGAATGGTGACTCGTGATCCGTGACGGGTGACTCGTGAAGCGTGATTCGAGAACACAACCGATCGTGACGGGCAACGCGGCCTGGGGCTACGGCCGGTCGCCAGTCGCGAGTTACCGATCACCAGTCACGAGTCACTGCCTAGTTCTTGCTCTTATCGACGATGCGGTGCGCCTTGATCCACGGCATCATGTCGCGCAATCTCGCGCCGACCTCCTCGATCGGGTGCTGCGCCGCCTTGGCGCGCATCTCCGGGAAGCGCTTGCCGCCGGTCTCGTTCTCCTCCATCCACTCCTTGGCGAACTGGCCGGACTGGATCTCCTTCAGGATCTTCTTCATCTCGGCCTTGGTCTGCTCATTGATGATGCGCGGGCCGCGCGTGTAATCGCCGTACTCGGCGGTGTTGGAGATCGAGTAGCGCATGTTGGCGATGCCGCCCTCGTACATGAGATCGACGATGAGCTTCAATTCGTGCAGGCACTCAAAATAGGCCATCTCCGGCGGGTAGCCCGCCTCGACCAGCGTCTCAAAACCGGCCTGCACCAGGTGCGAGACCCCGCCGCACAGCACCGCCTGCTCCCCGAACAGGTCAGTTTCAGTCTCGTCCTTGAAGGTGGTCTCGATGATGCCGGCGCGGCCGCCGCCGATGGCCGAGGCGTAGGACAGCGCCGTGGCCTTCGCCTTGCCCGAGGCATCCTGCTTGATGGCAATCAGGCACGGCACCCCGCCGCCCTGTGTAAAGGTCGAGCGCACCAGGTGGCCCGGGCCCTTGGGCGCGATCATGATCACGTCGAGGTCGGCGCGCGGCTGCACAAAGCCGAAGTGAATGGAGAAACCGTGCGCGACCGCAAGGGTTGCGCCTTGTTTCAGATTCGGCTCGATGCTCTCTTTGTAAAGTTTCTTGTGTTGCTCATCCGGCGCCAGGATCATCACCACGTCGGCTTCCTTGACGGCGTCCGGAATGCTCTTCACGACGAGCCCGGCGCTCTTGGCCTTGCCGACGGAAGCCGAGCCCTCGCGCAGCGCCACGCGCACGTCAACGCCGCTGTCCTTCAGGTTGAGCGCGTGCGCATGACCCTGCGAACCGTAGCCGACGATCGCGACCTTCTTGGCGCGGATGACGGAAAGATCGGCGTCTTTGTCGTAATAGACCTTCATGTTTAACCCCTGAGTTTCTGGTTTCTCGTTTCGAGTCTCTAGTTTCGAGCTCGCCCGCATCGGCTTTCGTGGCAACTCGAAACCCGAAACTCGGAACTCGGAACTGCAATTCAAGCCCGCAGGCTCTTCTCCCCGCGCGCGATGCCCGACACGCCCGAGCGAACCGTCTCGATGATGCCGGCACCGCGCACGGCCTGGATGAAGGCATCGAGCTTGTCGCCGGTGCCGGTCAGCTCGATCGTGTAGGTATGCTCGGTCACGTCGATAATGCGGCCGCGGAAGATGTCGACGAGACGCTTGACCTCATCGCGCATATGCCCGGAGGCCTTCACCTTGATGAGCAGCATTTCGCGCTCAATGTGCGTGCCTTCGGTGAGGTCGACGAGCTTGACCACGTCCACGAGCTTGTTGAGCTGCTTGGTGATCTGCTCGATTACGTCGTCCGAACCGCGCGTCACGAGCGTCATGCGCGACAGCGTCGGGTCCTCGGTCGGCGCCACCGTGAGCGATTCGATGTTGTAGCCGCGCGCCGAGAACAGCCCCGCCACGCGCGACAGCGCGCCGGCCTCGTTCTCCAGCAGGATCGAGATGATATGGCGCATCAGGCGAGCTCTCGCTCCTCGACCGCCCGCGCCTGCGCCGGCGACAGCACCATCTCGTGCTGGCCCTTGCCGGCGGCGACCATCGGGTAGACGTTTTCCGACTGGTCGGTGATGAAATCCATGAACACCAAGCGGTCCTTCATCTTGAGGCCTTCCTTGAGCGCCGCTTCCACGTCCTCGGTGCGATCCACGCGGATGCCGACGTGCCCATAGGCCTCAGCGAGCTTGATGAAGTCAGGCAGCGCGTCCATGTAGGAGTGCGAGTAGCGCGACTCGTAGAAAAACTCCTGCCACTGGCGCACCATGCCCATGTAGCGGTTGTTCAGGTTGACGATCTTGATGGGCAGATCGTACTGCTTGCAGGTCGACAGCTCCTGGATGCACATCTGGATCGAGGCCTCGCCGGTCACGCACACCACGGTCGCGTCGGGATGCGCGAACTGCACCCCCATCGCCGCCGGCAGCCCGAAACCCATGGTTCCGAGGCCCCCGGAGTTGATCCAGCGCCGCGGCTTGTTGAACTTGTAGTACTGCGCCGCCCACATCTGGTGCTGGCCGACGTCCGAGGTCACGAAGGCGTCGCCGAGCGTGTACTCGTGCAGTTTCTCGATCACGAACTGCGGCTTGATGAGCTTGCTCTTGCGGTCGTAGGCCAGGCAGTCGAGCTTGCGCCAGGCATTGATTTGCTTCCACCAGGCGTCGAGCGCTGCCGGATCGGGCCTGTGCTTCGATTCCTTGACAAGCTTGATCATGTCCTTGAGCACGGCCTTCACGTCACCCACGATCGGCACGTCGACACGCACGTTCTTCGAGATCGAGGACGGATCGATATCGATGTGGATGATCTTGGCGTGCGGGCAGAACTTCTTGACGTCGCCGGTGACGCGGTCGTCGAAGCGCGCCCCGACCGCTAGCAGCACGTCGCACTCGTGCATGCCCATGTTGGCCTCGTAAGTGCCGTGCATGCCGAGCATGCCGACGAACAGCGGGTCGGACGCCGGAAACGCGCCGAGGCCCATGAGCGTGTTGGTGCAGGGGTAGCCGAGCAGGCGCACGAACTCGGTGAGCTCCTCCGAGGCCTCGCCCAGGATCACACCGCCGCCCGAATAGATCATCGGGCGCTTGGCGGCAATCAGCAGGTCGACGGCGCGTTTCATCTGGCCGGGATGGCCCTTGGTCACCGGGTTGTAGGACCGCAGCTCGACCTTGGCCGGGTAGTGGTACTCACAGCGCGCGGCCGTCACGTCCTTCGGGATGTCGACCAGCACCGGGCCGGGGCGGCCGGTGGTGGCGATGTAGAACGCCTTCCTGACCGTGAGCGCGAGGTCCTTGACGTCCTTGACCAGGAAATTGTGCTTGACGCAGGGGCGGGTGATACCGACCGCATCGACCTCCTGGAACGCGTCATTGCCGATGAGCGCCGTCGACACCTGGCCGCTGAAGACCACGAGCGGTATCGAGTCCATGTAGGCGGTGGCGATGCCGGTCACGGTGTTGGTCACACCGGGACCGGAAGTGACGAGCACCACGCCGGGCTTGCCGCTCGAGCGGGCGTAGCCGTCGGCGGCGTGGGTGGCGCCCTGCTCGTGGCGTACCAGAATGTGCTTGACGTCCTCCTGCTTGTAGAGCGCGTCGTAGATGTGGAGGGCGGCGCCCCCGGGATAGCCGAAGACGTATTCGACCCCCTCGTCTTTCAGGCAACGAACGAAAATTTCTGCACCAGTCAGTTCCACAGCAACCCCAGCCAAATAAAGAAAGCCCGCCTTGCCCCAAAACCGGGCACGCGCGGGCCCCCTACTGCTTGTTCCGGTTTATTTACGCAGAAACTTACTTATAAGGAAGGACAGGGTCAATGGGTTCTTGGCAAAAAAGCAGATTATTCGCGACCGTAGGGCGCGCAGGCCGCCCTGCTACTGGCGCCGCCAGGTGGTTCCGGCTGGACCGTCCTCGAGCACCACGCCCTGGCGAGCGAGCTCCTCGCGGATGCGGTCGCTCTCGGCCCAGTTCTTGGCCTTGCGCGCGGCGGTGCGCTGCGCGATGAGCGCATTGATCTGGGCTTCGGAAAGTCCGGTTTTCTCCCCGGCCTTCAAGAACTCCTGCGGGTCGCGCTGCAGCAATCCGAGGATGCCGCCCAGACGCCGCAAGGTCGCGCCATACCTGGCCGCTTCGGCCGGCTCGGTCTCGCGCAGGCGGTTGATGTCGCGCGCCAGATCGAAAAGGACTGACAGCGCCGCTGCGGTGTTGAAATCATCATCCATGGCGGCGAAGAAACGCGCCTGGTAGTCGCCGCCGTTACCCTGCGCCGCGACCGGGATGCCCTTCAACGCGATATACAGCCGGGTGAGCGCCGCTTTGGCCTGCTCAAGCGACTCAAGCGAATAGTCGAGCGGGCTGCGGTAGTGGCTGGCGAGAATGAAGTAGCGCACGACCTCCGGATCGTATTGCTTGAGCACTTCGCGCACGGTGAAGAAGTTGCCGAGCGACTTGGACATCTTCTCCTGGTTGACGCGCACGAAACCGACGTGCATCCAGGTATTGACGAACGGCTCTCCGGTCGTCGCCTCGCTCTGGGCGATCTCGTTTTCGTGGTGCGGAAACTTGAGGTCCATGCCGCCGCCGTGGATGTCAAAGTGCGGCCCGAGACAATGCGTCGACATCGCCGAGCACTCGATGTGCCAGCCGGGCCGGCCCGGTCCCCAGGGTGAGGCCCAGTACGGCTCGCCCGGCTTGGCGGCTTTCCACAGAACGAAGTCGAGCGGGTCTTCCTTCTCCTCGCCCACCTCCACGCGCGCGCCGACGCGCAGGTCATCGAGCGACTTGCCCGACAGCGCGCCGTAGGGCGCGAACTTGCGCACGCGATAATAGACATCGGCGTTGGCGGCGCGGTAGGCGAAGGACTTCTGCTGCAAGGTCGCGATCATGGCCAGCATCTGATCCATGTACTGGGTGGCGCGCGGCTCAAGATCGGGCGGCAGCACGCCAAGGGCGCGTTCGTCCTCGTGCATGGCGTCGATGAAGCGTGCCGTAAGCGCGCTGATGTCCTCCCGGTTCTCCTGGGCGCGCTTGATGATCTTGTCGTCGATGTCGGTGATGTTACGCACGTAAGTGACCTTGTAGCCGCGCGAGCGCAGGTAGCGCACCACCATGTCGAACACCACCATGACGCGCGCGTGCCCGAGATGGCAGTAGTCGTACACGGTCATGCCGCACACGTACATACGCACCTCGCCCGGCACGATCGGCGTGAAAGGTTCCTTTCGTCTCGTGAGACTGTTGTAGATGTGCATCATGGCTTCGAGTTTCTGGTTTCAAGTTTCAGGCTGACAAAGCTCGGGCCGGCACTCGAGGCCCGGCACTCGAAACTAGAAACTATCCGAGGTTCCATATCGTGCCAGCCGCCTTCTCGCGCGCTCCACACCCATGAGCGGCAACAACTTCGCCATCTCCGGGCCGTCGAGCTCGCCGGTCAGCGCCGCGCGCAGCGGCTGAAACAACGCCTTGCCCGAGACGTTGAGCATGTGTCTGATCGTGCCGCTCACGGCCTTGAAGTCCGCGCCGTCCTTCTCGAGGGCGCGCCGCGCGGCATCGAAGAACTCCGCGCCGGCCGCGACCGCGACCTCGTGCGCGGCATGGGCTGGCACTGGCGCCTCGCCGAAGATCGCCGTCGCCCAGCGCAGCGCATCGGCCGGGAAGACAAGGTTACCGCGGACCGCGTCGATGAAGGCCTCGCGGCTTTCAGTCGGCACCAGCTCGTGCACCGCCTGGCCCATCCATGCCCAGAGCTCGGCGTTCGATGCGTGCAGCACCGCCTGGTGCTGCCAGTGACGCAGGTGCATCTCGTCGAAGTGCGCGGGCGCGCGGTGCAACCGTTCGATTGAAAACGCGGCGGCAAGTCCCGCCAGATCGAGAAAGTGCGTCTCCTCGTAGGTATGACCGAGGCGCGCGAGATAGTTGTTGATGGCCGACGGCAGGTATCCCGCATGGCGCAACTCCTCGATGCTCTTGGCGCCGGTGCGTTTCGACAGCGGCGCGCCGTCGCTACCCAGTACGAGCGCAATGTGCGCGTACTCGGGGACCGGCAGGTCGAGCGCCTTGAGCAGCAGGATCTGGCGCGGCGTGTTCGTGAGGTGGTCTTCCCCGCGCATCACCAGCGTCACCTGCATCAGCGCGTCGTCGATGGCGTTGCAGAAGAAAAACGCCGGCGTGCCGTCGGAGCGGCGAATGACGAAATCCCCGATATCGTCGGTGGCGAACTCCTGCCTCCCGCGCACGCGATCCTCGAACACCACGCGCTCGCCGTCCGGCACGCGAAAGCGCAGCGTTGCCGGAACTCCGGCGGCGAACTTCTCCTGCACCGCCCAGCGGTCCAGCGCGCGGCAGCGCCCGGAGTAGCGTGGCGGGCGACCGGCCGCGATGGCGGTCTTGCGCGCCACGGCCAGCTCATGCTCAGTGCAAAAGCACGGGTATGCCAGGCCCTCCTGTTCGAGCGCGGCGAAGTAGCGTTGGTAGATCGCGCCGCGCTGCGCCTGCGCATAAGGGCCATGGGCGCCGCCGACCTGCGGGCCCTCGTCCCATTGCAGCCCGAGCCAGCGCAGGTCGTCCTGCAGCGCCTCGGCGTATTTTTCGTGCCCGCGCATCGCGTCGGTATCCTCCAGGCGCAGGAGGAATACGCCCTGCCGCTGGCGCGCCAGCAGGTGGTTGAACAGCGCGGTGCGGATGTTGCCGAGGTGCAGCAGGCCGGTGGGGCTCGGGGCGAACCGGGTCTTGAAGGAGGCGGGGGGCATGCGCGCGAATGTTAACGGAACCACCGGGGGTCCGAAACCCCACGGAAGTTGCGCCCTGTTGACGCGTCGGGGACAATCGATGACCAAGGAACGACTTCGATGAGTGGCGGGCGCCGCGTGGGAAGGATCCCCGGGCAACGGCCAAACCGGCGAGCGAGACAGGACAAATGCAAGTCGAAATGAAGACCAACTACGGCACGGTGCTGCTCGAGCTGTATCCAGACAAGGCGCCCAAGACGGTCGCCAACTTCCTCGCCTATGTGCGCGAGGGTTTCTACGACGGCACGATCTTCCATCGCGTCATCGACGGTTTCGTCGTTCAGGGCGGCGGCTTCGGTCCCGGCATGACCCAGAAGGTCGCGCGCAAGCCGATCGAGAACGAGGCCAACAACGGGCTGCGCAACGAGCGCGGCACGATCGCCATGGCGCGCACCTCCGACCCGCATTCCGCCAGCAGCCAGTTCTTCATCAACGTCGCGAACAACGACTTCCTCAACTTCACGGCACCGACGCCGCAAGGCTGGGGCTATTGCGTGTTCGGTCGCATCCTCGACGGCCTGCACGTCATCGACCAGATCAAGGGCGTGCCTACTGGCAACAAGCTCGGCCACAAGGACGTCCCCTTGTCCGACGTCCTGCTCGAACGCGTGCGCATCCTCGAGGGAACCTGAGGGCGCCACATGCCGGCAGCGGAAACGCTGTTCATCTCCGACCTGCACCTCAGTCCCGAACGTCCCGCGATCACGCAGCTGTTCCTGGCGTTTCTGCGCCAGCGCGCCCGCCAGGCCCGCGCGCTCTACATCCTCGGTGACCTGTTCGAATACTGGCTGGGCGACGAGACCACCGAGCATCCGGCAGTACGCCCGATCATTGCTGCTTTACACGCGCTCACCTCCGCCGGGGTACCGGTCGGAGTTCTGCACGGCAACCGCGACTTCCTGCTCGGTGCCGGCTTCGAGGGCAAGACCGGCTGCCGCGTGCTTGCCGACCCGACGCGCGTCGAGCTGTACGGCCAATCGGTCCTGATCAGCCACGGCGATCAGCTGTGTATCGACGACGTGGACTACATGAAGCTGCGCGCGATCGTGCGCAACCCGGCCTGGCAGGGCGAGTTTCTCGCCAAGCCGATGGCCGAGCGCGAGGCCATGGCGCGCAGCCTGCGCGACTACAGCAAGGGGGCGACCGCGCAGAAGGCCGCCGAGATCATGGACGTCAACCAGGGCGCGGTCGAGTCGTTCATGCGCGCGCATGCCGTGTACGACCTGATCCACGGCCACACGCATCGCCCGGGCGAGCACCGCTTCACGCTCGACGGGCGGCCGGCCCGGCGCGTCGTCCTGGGTGACTGGTACGAACAGGGCAGCGTGCTCCGCTGCACTACCGAGGGCTGGGAGCTGGAGCGGTTGGCAGTGAGCAGTGAACGGTAAACGGTGAAGGAACACCATTCACTACTCACTGTTCACCGCCTGCCTCGGCGCAGCGCATCGATCGAAATGCGCGAGTAGGCGGGTGGCAGCTCAAACAGCCCGCCATCGACCTTGACGCCGGAGCGGTAATCGACCAGCTGGCCGACCTTGCCATCGGTTTCCGCGTAACGCACCGGCAGGCCGTGCGCCAGGAATCGTCCCGCCGCATAGATGTTGTTGGCCAGCTGGCAGGTCGTCCGCATTTCCGGCGGCGTCCAGGCGAGCGTGCGCGCCTGCTCGGCCGCGAGCGACTCACGGTACTCACGCCATGCCGCCACCGCCTGCGGCAGCAGGCCATCGGCCGCGTACAGGTCGTAGCACTGGCGGTTGTCGGTGAGCAACCGGTAGTGACGCACCGTCTTGCCATCGATATCGGGTGCGCGGTCGTGTTCTTCGACGGTCTCGTGTTTCTGCGGCGACGTCACGCGGGCCGTCGCGGCGCTGTACTTGATGATGAGGACACTCGCATCCGCCGCGCTCACACTGTAGATGGTCCGGTCCGCGCGATCGAACAACAGGAAGTCGCGCGCATCGGAGCCATCGTCGATGCGCAGGTAACGCGGGGTGACGATGAGCCGCGTCTGGTAGAGCTCGGTGCCGGGTTCCTGTTCTTCGTACTGCAACACCGTCGCCGTTTGCTCGACAGGATCGACGCCGCGCGCGGAAACCGGGGCCCTGCCCGTTTCGCCCGTTCGTTCCGTCGAAACTGCAGTGGCATCTGCGCTCACGCTGCCCGCCCACCCGGCCAGCGACAGAAACGCGCCGATGCCGGCGATGCGCAGACGCCGTGTTAGCGCGCACCTCATGGCAGCAACCCCTTGCGCATTTCAGCTGAGCCGTATGCCGATCATGAGATCCATCACGTTCGTGCCAGTCGGTCCGGTATGGACCAGGTCCCCGGCGGCCTCGAGAAAGGTTCCGGCGTCGGCGGCGACGAGCGCCGCGCGCGCATCGAGCCCCTGCGCGGCCCCGCGCCCAACGGTGCCGCCATCGACCAGCGCCCCGGCATCCTCGGTGGGCCCGTCCGTCCCGTCAGTTCCGGCCGCCAGCAGCACGGCCTTGCTTCCCGCCAGATGCAGCGCCGCGGCCAGCGCCACGCTCTGATTGCGCCCGCCCCGTCCAGGATGCTCCGGCAGACGCACGGTCGTCTCGCCGCCCCAGATATGTACCACGTCGGGCGGCGAGGCCAACAGGCGCTCCGCCACCTGCGCGCCGGCGGCAAGCGCATCACCGGAAACGAACTCGGGTTCCATCGACACCGCGTAGCCGTGCGCGACGGCCGCTTCGGCGGCGCCGCGCTTGGCGTCCGCGAGCGTTGCAATGATCCGAAATTGCACGGCGCGAAAGCACGCATCGTCCGGCGCCGGCAGCGGGGCCGCCCGACTCAGCGCCTCACGCACGAATGGCGGCGCGTCGCCGGGCAGTAGCTCGGCGCCGCCTTCCGCGACCAGCGGCCCGGAACCGATCGCGCGCGGATCATCGCCCGGCACATCGGAAATGGCAAGGCACAGGGTGCGGCGCGGATAGAGCTGCTGCGCGAGGCGCCCGCCCTTGAGGAGCGAAAGGCGTTTGCGCATGCGGTTCATCGTCGCGATGTCCAGCCCCGTGCCCAGCATCCAGTGGGTGAGGCGTTGCAGCGCCGCGAGATCGACCCCGGGCACGAGCTTCTCGGCCAGCGCCGAGGCGCCTCCGGAGAGCAGCACCAGCACCTGAGCGTCGGGCGGCAGCTGCTGCGCGAACGCGTACACGCGCTCACCGGCCGCGAGGCTGCGCGCATCGGGCAGCGGATGGCCCGATTCGATCACCGGCCAGGGCAGGGTCACGCCGCCCGCATCCTTGCTGACGATCACGGCATCGCGGATGCGACTGCCCAGCGCGTCGAGCGCGCCCTGCGTCATCGGCACCGCCGCCTTGCCGAGCGCGATGACGTAGACGTCCTCGCCGAGCGACTCGTGCTCCAGCGCAGCCCGCACCCGTGTGCGGCCGTTCACCGCCGCCACCGCGGCCGCGAAGAGCTTGAGCAAGTCCTGGCGGGCCTGGGCAATGGTGGGCATGGCGCGTCGGGCGGGCGATGAAACAAGTGGCGGCGCGCTCAGGCGCTGCGTTCGGCGAACCACAACCGCAGGCGCAGCCCCCACTCGCTGGTGAAACCGACCTCGCGAAACCGGATTCTGCCCTGCCGATCCACCACGAAGAAAGTCGGCGTGCCACGTACGCCCCAGCTGGCGGCGCGCTCCCCGCCATAATCGTTGAGCGTGGCCACTGTGAGACCGTGCTCGTTGAGATAGCGGCGCAGCTCCGCGTCGCTTCCGGATTGCACGGCCACCGTAATCACCGGCCAGTCGGCGGCGATCGATTCGATCGTGCCGTGCTCGAGCCGGCACACCGGGCACCAGGTCGCCCAGAAATAGACGAGCGTCGCGCGCCCGCGGCTGCCGAGCGCCAGCGCACGGCCGTCGACGGCGACGCCGGTGAGATCGGGCGCGCGGCCGACCGCCAGATCGCGCTGCTGGTAGGCGTGAATCGCCACGAATACCAGCAACACGGCGAGCACGGCGCCGAAACGGCGCACCCACTTGTTTGCTGCCCACTGTCGTATCGCGGACTCCATGATCCGTCCCCCGCCCTGACAGTTATTTGCGACCCCTCACCTTGACACGGCTGAGGGACCCCTCGCCATTATCTCTTTTTTCGAGGTACGAGAAGGTGTGGCCATCCAGACGCACGCTCGGGCCACACTCGACTCGCCGCGCGACGGCAACCGGCTTGACGGCGAACAGCCAGCTGGTGAACGCATCGAACCGGTACAGCTGCAGCCACATCCCGCCGTCTCAACCGAGCCCGCGCGCCAGATCGCCGGTGAGGTCGGCGACGTCCTCGAGCCCGACCGACAGGCGGATGAGCCCGTCGCTGATGCCGGCGTCGACACGCTGCTCGGGCGTGAGCCGCCCGTGGGTGGTGGTGGCGGGATGGGTAATGGTGCTCTTGGCGTCACCCAGATTGGCCGTGATGGAAAAGATCCGGGTCGCATCGATCACGCGCCAGGCAGCCTCCTTGCCGCCTTCGACCTCGAAGGACACGATGCCGCCGAAGCCCGACTGCTGGCGCGTGGCGAGCTCGTACTGCGGATGAGAGGCAAGACCCGGATAGTACACGCGCCGCACGCGCGGCTGCTGCTCGAGCCAGCGCGCGATCTCGAGGGCGTTGGCGCTGTGCGCCGCCATGCGCAGGCCCAGCGTCTCCAGACCCTTCAAGAACACCCAGGCGTTGAACGGGCTCATGCTCGGCCCGCAGGTGCGAAGGAACGAAAATACCTCCTTGCCCACCAGATCCTTGCTGCCGACGACCGCCCCGCCGACGCAGCGGCCCTGGCCATCGAGATACTTGGTGGCGGAGTGGATCACGATGTCGGCGCCGAGCCTGAGGGGCAGCTGCAAGGCCGGCGTGCAGAAGCAGTTGTCGACCACGAGCAGCGCGCCGTGCGAGTGGGCAAGCGCGGCCAGGCGCGCGATGTCGGCGATCTCGGTGAGCGGATTGGATGGAGTTTCCAGAAAAAGCAGCCTGGTGTTCGGCCGGATCGCGCGCTCCCATGCCGCGTAGTCCGACAGCGAAACATAGGAGGTTTCGATGCCGAACCGGGCGAGATAGTTGTTGAACAGCAGCACCGTGGGGCCGAAGATGTTGCGCGAGGCCACCACGTGGTCGCCGCTGCTGAGCAGCGCCATGGCCACCGACAGGATCGCCGCCATGCCCGAGGCGGTCGCGACACAGCTCTCAGCGCCCTCGAGCGCGGCGAGCCGCTCCTCGAAGGTGCGCACCGTGGGGTTGGTAAAGCGCGAGTAGATATTGCCCGGCTGCTCGCCCGTGAAGCGTGCAGCGGCTTCCGCGGCGTTGGCGAACACGAAGCTCGAGGTCGGGAATATGGCCTCGGCATGTTCGCCCTCGGTCGTGCGATGCTGCCCGGCGCGCACCGCGCGCGTGGCGAAAGCCCACTGTTCCGGATCTTGCTGTGACATAGACGACCTCTCTGCTCGTGACGACACACACCGTCCCGTTCGCCCGCCGGCAAAGGGGCACGATCGGTGACGGGCCGCCGCTTCGGACTTCCTGTCCCTTCGCGGCATTGCTACGTCCCTGTAGGGCACAAAAAAACCCGCCGGGGCAACCAAAGCGGGTTTCGTCACGGATGCCGCGCTTTAGCTGCATTTCTAAAGCGCCCGCAAGCTGCTCGCTCAAATCGGCGCTACACGCGAGACCTTAGCGGCCGCGCATGCAACTGTCAACGGCTCATGGGGAAATCATTACGTCGGCCGTGACTTGGTCCCCAGTCGCTCGCGTCGAACTCACGCGCCGCAGACCCTCATTTTACACTCACAACCGCGGACGCCGTGGCCTTGTTGCCCGACCCATCGGTGGCCGAGTACGTGATGGTGTAGATACGCCCGGCCGATCCCTTCGGTACACCAACGTCTCGTAGCTGGAACTGTCGGTCATCCGTTCCGATCGCTGCGCCGGCGATGTCACCAGCCGCCAACGGCTCGTTAGCCGTAATCGACTCCAGTTTGATCTCGGGTGCCGGATCGAAGTCATCTTGCGCCATTATGGTCACGGTTACGGTTACGAGTGTACCCGCCTTCGCTCGCAGACGGGTGGGGCTCACGGACAAAGTGAGGGTAGGGGCGGTCGTGTCTTCGCGCTCGATGAGGCCGGAAATGCGCTGTGAGCGATTCGTTATGACGAAGAAATTGCTGGAGACATAAGTAGTGTCAATGCGAGGAACGGTGATGCTCAGCCCGCTCAGCGTTTGACCCGGCATAAGCGCCAACGGATCTGGAGCGGGCTGTTCGGGAGGAATGGTCGTTGTCTCCCACAGGATCGTGTGACGCGGATGGTCTTCCATCCCGCTTAACACCCCTTGCCAACCCGATGGTGCCGTTATCCTTGGCTTACCGACGTCAAGGACGGGTTCAACGACAAGCTGAGGCTCGTCTTCCGGGCGCAAACCGACAATGCCGACCTCGATTTGGCTCGTCTTGCTCAACTCCGGAGAATTGGCTGGATTGCTGATCACGCGGTAGTGGTACACGACATTTCCTCCTTCGTGTACACCGTAGGCTTTCACTCGAAATGGCGGATCCTCCGCCCAAATTGTGCTTGCACAGAGCAGTAGCGCCAAAAGCATTACGGCACGCTGATGCATGGTTCGCTCCTTCCCCTCGCCTACCACCCGGTCACGTGAACCGGATCCTTGACCGGATACGGCCGGTAGATGCTGCATCGGTCCTGATTGAAATCAACGTCCGCGGAGAACCGGCCATTTACGTCAAAGCAGCTCGCAGGACTGCGCGAGTGACAATTGTTTGGATTCGCCGAGGGTCGAAGTTTCGAAGCGCCGAGTTGATGCCGGTCGAATTCGGCCTTCACCTCTGCACGCCGGGCTGCGCAGGCGGGATGGTCGTTCGCCCTCAGCTCGCGCCACTTGTCCCATACCTCGCGCAAATGCGATTGATACTCCGGAGGTCGATACGCGGATGACAAGAGCTCGGTGTGCGATTTGCCCGTCGCCGCTTCCAGGCAGCTCAGGCCTTGCTTCATGTTGTCCGAGAGATTGTCAACGTTGAGTAGATACGGGTCCGGACTGTATAGCTTCACCGCGCTAATCGGGCACGGATCGGGACGCCAGCAAGTCTCGGGTGGACTGTGATCATCCGGGTAGTATCCAGCCGGATATTCAATTGTTCGAAATCCCCATACAGACCAGTCGAAATACCACTGCCATGTTCCAATTCCAAGCGTGCAGTTCCCTAACCGAGAATCCGCAAGGACATAGTCGGCTCTACCGTGGCCACCAGGACCACGCACTCGCTCGATACCCTACGCCCAAGCCAGTGGAACAGGTGCGGGTGTTGCCGTCAAAGAGCAAGAACATATTGTCGCACCAACGCTACCGTTGGGATTGCACGCCGCCGCCGTTCCGCGGCGACCGCCTTCTCCTCGGTTGCAAAGACATCAGAGCCCACCGGAAAGATATCCGGAATGGGGAACGGCGGCCAAGACGCCCACGGTCCGACGTCCGGGCCGCGGCATTCGATCCCCGTTTAATCGCAGGCGTGCCGGGCAGCGGCATCCGGTGGCGCTGCGACTCCGCCACATGCCGCGGCCAGCAGCATCCCCCACACCCGCCCCTGGCGTCGATGGGCAACCATTCCCTCCCCTCCCCTCCCTAGCCCCGTGCGCGGTCATCCGAGAGCGGGGCGCGAGAACGCTAACGCCACCGGGGGGATGTCATGACCCCAAGCGCGGCCAGTCCTCGCCGAGCGGATTGCGGTGCGCAGCAGCAAACACGCGGGATGGAGACCGTGCCTGCGGCCAAGCGGCTCATGGCCGGGGCGCGGGTGTCGCGAAGCCGCGACGGTCAGCGGCTCATGGGGAAGGTAAGCACCTCGGCGGTCACCACCTCGCTGTCGCCCTGCGAAGCGCCGCGGCGCGTGCTCTGGGCGGCGTCGCAGCGGATGCGCTCGATGCGCTCCAGGTACGCCGGGCTTACGTCGCCGGTGACGTACTCGCCGGTGAAACACGAGGCGTCGAAGCGCGCGATCTCGGGGTTGCCCTCGCGTGCCGCCTCCAGCATGTCGTCGAGGTCCTGGTAGATCACACGGTCGGCGCCGATCGCGCGCGCGATCTCCGCGTCGCTGCGGCCATTGGCGATGAGCTCGCTCACCGCCGGCATGTCGATGCCGTAGACGTTCGGGAAGCGCACCGGCGGGGAGGCCGAGGCGAAGTACACCTTCCGGGCGCCGGCCTCGCGCGTCATCTGGATGATCTGCTGCGAGGTGGTGCCGCGCACGATCGAGTCATCGACCAACAGCACGTTCTTGCCCTTGAACTCGAGATCGATGGCATTGAGCTTCTGGCGCACCGAACGCTTGCGCTGCGCCTGGCCGGGCATGATGAAGGTGCGGCCGATGTAGCGGTTCTTGATGAAGCCCTCGCGGTACTTGAGGCCGAGCTCGTTGGCGAGCTGCAGCGCCGAGGTGCGCGAGGTGTCGGGAATCGGGATCACCACGTCGATGTCGTGATCCGGCCAGACGCGCTGGATCTTGGCGGCGAGCTTCTCGCCGAGGCGCATGCGCGTCTTGTGCACGGAGATGCCGTCCAGGATCGAATCCGGGCGCGCGAAGTACACGTACTCGAAGATGCACGGCGTGTGGGCCGTCACCTCGGCGCACGGGCGGCTGTGCACCTGCCCGCCCAGCTCCACATAGATCGCCTCGCCCGGGGCGACGTCGCGCACCAGCTTGAAGCCGACCACGTCGAGCGCCACCGATTCCGAGGCGAACATGTACTCCGGCCCCTCCTCCGACTCGCGCCAGCCGAATACCAGCGGGCGGATGCCGTGCGGGTCGCGGAACGCGAGGATCCCGAAGCCGGCGATCAGCATCGTGACGGCGTAGGCGCCGCGCACGCGCCGGTGCACGGCGGCGACGGCGCGGAACACCTGCTCCGGGGTGAGGCGCAGCTTGGCGACCGCCTGCAGCTCGTGGGCGAATACGTTGAGCAGCACCTCGGAGTCGGAGTCGGTGTTGAGGTGGCGCAGGTCCTCGCGCACCAGCTCGTCTTTGAGCTGATCGGCATTGGTGAGGTTGCCGTTGTGCGCGAGCGCCAGCCCGAATGGAGAGTTCACGTAGAAGGGCTGGGCCTCGGCCGGCGAATCGCAGCCGGCCGTCGGGTAGCGACAGTGGCCGATTCCCATGTTGCCCTTGAGGGACAGCATGTGGTGCTGCTGGAAGACATCGCGCACCAGACCGTTGTCCTTGCGCAGGTGCACGCGGCTGCCGTCGGAGGTCATGATGCCGGCGGCGTCCTGGCCGCGGTGCTGCAATCCCAACAGGCCGTCGTAAATGGCCTGATTCACGGGACTGTTGGCGAGAATACCGATGATGCCGCACATGCGGGAAACCCCCGAGCGCTAAAAAGCAATCTTATCCATAGCGAATATGGCGGGCAACATCTGGCGGCAGATAGCCGCTTGCAAACAGCGCCGCCCGTTCGAAGTAAGGCGACAGCGCGGCTCGCCGCCACCACGACTGCTGCGGCAACGCCGTCAACCCCGCGAGCAGAAACGCGACCGTCACGATCAGCGCCCCGCGCCCCAGGCCTAACAGCCCGCCCAGCATCCGGTTCGGCCAGCGCGCGAACTCGCCCTTGACGAGCATGCGGTGCACGAGAAACGAGATCACCGCGCCCGCCACCAGCACGCCGACGAACAGCAGCACGAAGGCGAGCGCCTGGCGCAGCGCCGGCTCGTTACTAAGACTGGTGAAGAAGGCGCCAAAGTCATCGGCGAACATCCAGGCGATCACCGCGGCCGCCACCCCGGCGGCGAGCGAGAGCACTTCGCGCACGAAACCGCGCCAGGCGCCGAACATCGCCGAGACCGCCAGGATCAGGAGCAGCAGGAAATCGAACGCATTCATTGAGACGCGCGATCCTAGGGATAGGGCAGCACCGCGGCCTTCTCGCCCACGTCCTTTTCGATCTGGTCGCGCGCCTTCTGCGCCGTCGCCTTGTCGCGGTAGGGGCCGACGCGCAGGCGCACGGCGGTGCCGGTGGCGATTCTGATGTGCTCCTCGCGCACCGAGTGCCCGTGGCTCTTGAGCCGGGATTCGACGCGCGCCGCGTTCTGCGGGTTCGAATACACGCCGACCTGCACGACCCAGCCTTTGGCGGGCGACTTCTCGGCCTTGTCGGCTTGCTCGGTCTTCTCTGCCTTGCCCAACTTGGCGCCTGGCGGCTCGAGCGGTGCGCTCTGCGGCTTGTCGTCAGCCGGCCCGAGTGGCTTGAGCGTTTCGCCTGCGAATTCGGCCTTCGCTTCTGGCGCGGGTGCCTTCGCCGGCGGCACGGGCGCATCCGGCGTCTCCCGCGCCTTGACCTCCGGGCCCGTCACGGGCCTTACCACCACCTTGGTCTCGGCTGACGCCGGCCGCTCGGGAATTGCCGGCGTGCCCTTCAGGTCGGGCGGGGGCTGGGTTTCATCCAGCAGCATCGGGATGAAGATCACCGCCAGCGCCACCAGGATGATCGCACCAATGATGCGGTGCTTGGGGTTGAATTTCGCGGGTCCGCTGTCTTGCGCTGCCATGGGCAGTACCTAACTGAGGCGCGCCAGTATATCACCGACGGTGTAGAACGACCCAAAGACGACAACACGGTCCTCGTCGCGCGCCGCGCGACACGCCGCCTCGTAGGCGCTGATCGGGTCGGCATAGAGGCTGATCGGTGCCGTGACACCGTGCGCGTGCAGGGTCACGGCGAGCTCATCGGCGGCTGCGCCGCGCTCGCCGGTCAGCGTCGCCACATGCCACGCATCAAAGCTCCCCGCGAGCGCCTGCGCCACCCCGGCTACATCCTTGTCCTTCAGCATGCCGAAGACGGCGATGCTGCGACCGCGCACCGGCTGCTGGCGCAGCGTGGCGGCGAGCGCGCGCGCGGCGTGCGGATTGTGGCCCACGTCGAGCACGCGCGTCGGGCGCCCCGGCAGCACCTGGAATCGGCCCTGCACAACCGCGTTCAACAGGCCATCGCGAATGTTGGCCTGCGTCACCGGAAAGCGGTCGGCGAGCAGCTCCAACGCCATCAGCACGCCGGCCGCGTTGAGCAGCTGATAGTCCCCGCGCATCGCCGGCAGCGGCAGCCCGGTGCGCACCCGGTCAGGCCCTCGCCAGTTCCACCCGCCTTCGGTGCGCTCGAAACTGAAGTCACGATCGATGCGATACAGGCGCGCGCCCACCGCCGCTGCCACCTCGGCGACGGCCGCCGGCGGATCGGGATCGCTCACCACCGCCGGCCGGCCGCCGCGGAAAACCCCGGCCTTCTCGCGCGCGATGGCCGCGCGCGTGCTCCCGAGCCAGGCGGTGTGGTCGATGTCGATGGCGGTGAGCACCGCGCAGTCGGCATCCACGGCGTTGACGGCATCGAGCCGGCCACCCATGCCGACCTCGAGCACCGCGACATCGATGCGCGCCCGGTGAAAGCACTCGAACGCCGCGAGCGTACCGAACTCGAAGTACGTGAGCGGCGTGGCGCCGCGCGCCTGTTCGATGCGCTCGAAGGCGCGGCACAGCTCGCTGTCGCTGGCTTCCACACCATCGATGCGGATACGCTCGTTGTAACGCACCAGGTGGGGGGAGGTGTAGGCGCCGACCCGGTAGCCGGCGGCACGCAGTATGGCATCGAGCATCGCGACGGTGGAGCCTTTGCCATTGGTCCCGGCGACCGTAATCACGGCGTAGGACGGCACACGCAGCGCCATGGCATCGAGCACCGCGTGCACGCGCTCGAGCCCGAGCTCGATCGTGCGCGGGTGGACCCGCTCGATATGGCCGAGCCAGTCGGCGAGGCGGCGTGGGGGGACGGCGCTGGTGGTCAGGGGCGGGTACGCGAGCCGTACTCGGCCTCAACGCCCGACTCGCTCTCATCGCCGAGGTTTTGGGCGGAGGTCGCGGCGGGCTGGCGCGTGAGCATCGCCAGCAGCGTGGCGATACGGTTGCGCATCTCGCGGCGGTCGATGATGAGGTCGATGGCGCCGTGCTCGAGCAGGAACTCGGAGCGTTGAAAGCCTTCCGGCAGCTTCTCGCGCACGGTCTGCTCGATCACGCGCGGGCCGGCGAAACCGATGAGCGCCTTGGGCTCGGCGATGTTGATGTCTCCGAGCATCGCCAGGCTCGCCGACACGCCGCCCATGGTGGGATCGGTGAGCACCGAGATGTAGGGGATGCCGCGCGCCGCCAGGCGCGTGAGCGCCGCGCTGGTCTTGGCCATCTGCATGAGCGACAGCAGCGCTTCCTGCATGCGCGCCCCGCCGCTCGCCGAGAAGCATACCAACGGGATCTGCTTCTCCAGGCACACGTTTACGCCGCGCACGAAGCGCTCGCCGACCACCGAGCCCATGGAGCCGCCCATGAAATTGAACTCGAAGGCGCAGGCGACGAGGGGCAGTCCCTTCAGGGCGCCCTCGATCACGATCAGGGCGTCGGTCTCGCCGGTGGCCTGTTGGGCCTCGGCCAGACGATCGCGGTAGCGCTTGGTGTCCTTGAACTTGAGGACATCGACCGGCAGCAGGTTGGCGCCGATCTCGCTGCGCGGCGCTGGATCGAGGAAAGTGTCGAGGCGCTTGCGCGCACCGAGGCGCATGTGGTGGCCGCAGCGCGGGCAGACATTAAGGTTGCTTTCAATCTCCGCGCTGTACAGCACCGAGCCGCAGCTCGTGCACTTGCGCCACAACCCCTCCGGCACCGTGCCGCGCCTCGGTCCGGTGCTCTTCACCTTCGGTGGTAACAGCTTGTCGTACCAGCTCATCGGCTCGCTCCGCTTGCGGATCGGGCTTCGCGTCTCGCCCCGTCCATGGCCGCACGCAACCCCGCCAGGAAGGCCGGGATCTCGGTCAGGATTCTATCAGGCTGCCCGGCCAAGTCCTCCATGCGCCGGACGATCGCGCTGCCGACGATCACGGCATCGGCAAAAACCGCCACGGCGGCCGCCGCCTCCGGTGTGCCGATGCCGAAACCCACCCCCAGGGGCAGCGGGGTTGCGGCGCGAATCGCCTTGAGCCGGTGCTCGACCTCACCGAGGTCGAGGTGGCTCGCCCCGGTCACGCCGCGCAGCGAAACATAGTAGATAAACCCGCTCGCCGCGCTCGTGATGAGCTTGATGCGCGCCGGCGAGCTGGTGGGCGCAATCAGATAGATCATGTCGAGCTGGTGGCGGCTCAGCGCCTGGCGCAGCTCGCCGGCCTCCTCCGGCGGCAGGTCGACCGTGAGCACGCCGTCGACGCCGGCGCTCGCGGCCTGCGCCGCAAACACCTCGTAGCCCATGACCTCAATCGGATTGAGATAGCCCATCAGCACGACCGGCGTTGCCGCATCCTGGCGGCGGAACTCGCGCACCATGCCGAGCACCTGGCGCAGCGTCGTGTGGTGCTTGAGCGCACGCTCGGCGGCACGTTGGATGACCGGGCCATCGGCCATCGGATCGGAAAACGGCACGCCCAGCTCGACGATATCGGCGCCGGCTTTCACCAGGGCATGCATGAGCGGCACCGTGACCCAGGTCTCGGGGTCACCGGCGGCGATGTACGGAATGAGCGCGCGGCGAGCGCTCGACTTGAGCAGATTGAACCGCTCGGCGATGCGCGACATCAGAATTTGATCCCTTCGAGCGTGGCGACGGTGTGAATGTCCTTGTCGCCGCGCCCGGATAGATTGACCACGATCACCTTGTCGCGCCCTAGCTCGCGCGCGAGCTTCTTCGCATAGGCGAGGGCGTGACTCGTTTCGAGCGCCGGCATGATGCCCTCGACGCGCGTCAGCTCATGAAACGCCTCGATCGCTTCCTGGTCGGTGATGCCGACATACCGGGCGCGTCCGCAATCCTTGAGGTAGGCATGCTCCGGACCCACCCCCGGATAGTCGAGACCGGCCGACACCGAATGGGTCTCCACGATCTGGCCATCGTCGGTTTCGAGCAGATAGGTGCGATTGCCGTGTAGCACGCCGGGGCGCCCGGCGCACAGGGTCGCCGCATGGCGGCCGGTCTCGATGCCCTCGCCCGCCGCCTCCACACCGTAGAGCACGACGCTTTCATCATCGATGAACGGATAGAACAGGCCCATGGCGTTGGAGCCGCCGCCCACGCAGGCGACCAGCGCATCCGGGAGGCGCCCTTCGAACTCCATGATCTGGTAACGTACCTCGCGCCCGATGACGCTCTGGAAGTCGCGCACCAGCATCGGATACGGGTGCGGACCAGCGACCGTGCCGATGATGTAAAACGTGTTGTCGACGTTCGTCACCCAGTCGCGCATCGCCTCGTTGAGCGCATCTTTCAGCGTCTTCGATCCGGACTCGACCGGAACCACTTCGGCGCCCAACAGCTTCATGCGGTAGACGTTGATCGCCTGGCGCTTGATGTCCTCGGAGCCCATGTACACGACGCACTGCATGCCGAAGCGCGCCGCCACCGTCGCGGTCGCCACGCCGTGCTGGCCGGCGCCGGTCTCGGCGATGACGCGCCGCTTGCCCATATGGCGCGCGAGCAGCGCCTGGCCGATGGTGTTGTTCACCTTGTGCGCGCCGGTGTGATTGAGGTCCTCGCGCTTGAGGTAGACGCGCGCCCCGCCCCATTTTTCCGTCAGGCGCCGCGCCGGGTAGAGCGGGCTGGGTCGACCGACGTACAGACGCAGGTCTTCGGCGAACTCCTCCTGAAAACCCGGATCACCACGCAGACGCTCATAGGCGGCGCGCAGCTCCTCGAGCGGCTGCATGAGCGTCTCGGACACGAACAGTCCGCCGTACGGGCCGAAATGCCCGCGCGCATCGGGCAGCGTATAGGCCTTCATGCCGTTGTCGCCGCTTCGATGAACGCCGCGATCTTGCGCGCATCCTTCACGCCCCGCGCCTGCTCCACACCGCTGCTGACATCGACGGCGTAGGGCCGCACCTGCCGGATCGCATCGGCGACGTTTGCCGGCGTGAGGCCGCCGGCAAGGACAATGGGCCGGGCGAGGTCGCGCGGAATGCGCGACCAGTCAAAGGACTTGCCACTGCCGCCAGCGACACCCGCCACATGCGCGTCGAGCAACAGACCCACGGCGTCGGCAAACGCACGGTCCTCGGCGTGGACATCGACTCCTTCGCGCATGGCGATCGCCTTGATATA
This sequence comes from uncultured Acidiferrobacteraceae bacterium, assembly GCA_964482055.1. GTDB lineage: Bacteria > Pseudomonadota > Gammaproteobacteria > Acidiferrobacterales > Sulfurifustaceae. The sequence continues at coordinate 18,680 of CAYZVX010000013.1, read as the reverse complement.
CGGTCGGTCGAACTGCCGGCAGAACTGGGGGGCCTCAGAGCCGTGGAATTGTAACAGATCAAGCGGCACCCGCCCCAAAACCTGCGTCACCTGCGCCGCCTCGGCATCGACAAACAACCCCACCACGCTCACGAATGGCGGCAGCGCGCGGCAGATCGCCGCGGCCTCCTCCACCGAAACGCGGCGCGGGCTCGCCGGCGCAAACACCAGGCCGATGGCGTCGGCCCCGGCATGCGCCGCGACCAGGGCGTCCTCGATGCGGGTGATGCCGCAAATTTTCACGCGTGTGCGCATGTCGAGCGGCGCAGCTTACCAGAGCCGCTAGCGCCCGCGGATGGGGTCTGGAGTAACATGGGACGCCCATGGCGAAGCAGACGGCTCGATACCCGGGAAATGTCCGGCGCCGAACGCTGATCGGCGCTCTGGCGGCGCTCGCCGGCCTGTTGGCCCCCGGCGGGCAGGCCGCGCCAGGCGCCGACGCCTACGTCAGCGCACGCCACGCCATGGTTGAGGGCATTCGCCGCCACGTTGCCGAGACGCGCGCGGAGCTGCAGCGCAGCGATCTCGACCCGCGCGTGCTCGACGCCCTGCGCGCCGTGCCTCGCCACGAGTTCGTGCCGCCCGATGAGCGGCGGCGCGCCTACGATGATCAACCACTGCCGATCGGTTACGGCCAGACGATCTCGCAGCCCTTCATGGTCGCCGTGATGACTGACCTCCTCGAAGTGAAACCCGGCCAGCGCGTGCTCGAGATCGGCACGGGCTCGGGATATCAGGCGGCGGTGCTCGCCCAGATGGGTGCGCAGGTGTTCACGATCGAGATCATTCCGCAACTCGGCGAGGCGGCGCGCGATCGCCTGCGGCGCCTCGGTTACCAGACGATCGAGGCGCGCGTGGGCGACGGATACTACGGCTGGGCCGACAAGGCGCCGTTCGACGCCATCATCGTCACCGCCGCCGCCAACCATATCCCGCCGCCGTTGCTCGCGCAGCTCCGTACCGACGGGCGCATGGTGATCCCGCTCGGCAATCCGTTCGGCATGCAGCACTTGTTACTGGTGCGAAAGGACAAGGACGGGCGCACGACCACGCGCAAGGTTCTGCCGGTGCGCTTCGTGCCGCTGACCGGCCGTGCCGAGCGCTGATACTCGAAGGGGAAATGCCGCCGTAATAGGCGCAAACAGGTGTGCGACTGGTATCCGGCGTGGGCTCTGCACCGGGTTCGCGCTCGCCGCCAGCGTGCTCTGCGGGTGCGCGCTGCTGCCGGAAAAGTCGCCCGAGGATATGTGTCGGGAAATGTTCGACAAGCAGTGGAGCCTGGCGGAAGGAATGCTCGCGGAGCTTGCGCGCATCAACCAGGCGGCGGCACCGGTTGCGGTGCTCAGCTTCATGCGCGACGTCGCCCGCGGCGGCTACATCGAGCAGTGCCACCGCACCGTTACCCGCGAAGACTACGAATGCGTCATGAAGAGCCAGAGCCTCGGCGAGCTGCTCGGCAAGCGCTGCCGCCTTCCGATTCCGTCGGGCAGCGAGCCATCTGCGCCATAGGCCGAGGCGCCCGGGCGTGCGCCGGCGCCGGGCGTCGCCGATGGGATTAAGGCCGCTCCCGGCCATCCCTGGCCTTCGCGGCATTCGTGCATCCTGCACATCAGCGCGGCCGCGCGCCATGCGACCGCCAGGGATGGCGGGAGGTAGAGCAACGCACGAGCAGTTGCCGGGACGGCGCGGTTGCGGACTCACCACAACCCGAATACGGGCGGAAACACCGGCACACCCGCGGTCGGCGGGTACTCGATCGCGGTCAGATACAACCCGTCGGCCGGGCCCGTGATTCCGCCCACGGTCCGATCGCGCGCTTCCAGCACCTCCTTCGCCCACAACGGGTCCTTCTCGCCGGCGCCAATGTCCATCAGCACACCAGCCAGGTTGCGCACCATATGATGCAGAAAGGCGTTGGCGCGCGCGGTAATCATGACGAACTCGCCGTGCCGTTCCACCTCGAGCACGCGCAGGTCGCGCACCGGGTGCTTGGCCTGGCACTCGGCGGCGCGAAACGAGCTGAAATCATGCTCGCCGACCAGGTAGGCGGCCGCAGCCCTCATGCGACCGATGTCGAGCGGGCGGTATTCGTGCGTCACGCGACCGGACAGATAGGTGGGGCGGACCGCGCGGTTGAGGATGGCATAGCGGTATTCCCGCCCGGTTGCGCTGTAGCGCGCGTGGAAATGGACATCGACCCGGCCCACCCACCGCAGGGCAATCTCGCGCGGCAAGTTGCTGTTGGCGCCGCGCAGCCATGCATGGTCGGCGCGCGTCGACCAAGTGTCAAAATGGATCACCTGGCCGCAGGCGTGCACGCCGGCATCGGTGCGCCCGGCCACGGTGACGGCGATGGTCTCGGCCGCAACCTTGGACAGCGCCTCCTCCACGCAGCCCTGCACCGTCCGTTCCCCTTCCTGCCGCTGCCAGCCCGAGAAGCGCGAGCCGTCATACTCGAGAATCGCCGCCATTCGCATGGCGCCTATTTTATAGGGAATTTGCACCGCTTTCTTTGCCACGCGCCCTGCGCTGGTGCACCGTGCGCGACGTGAAAATGACATTGCGCGGCACCTCGTGCCGCCCTGCGTCAAAACGCCAGCGCCGCTATTCGCAGGGTTCTGCCGCAACGCCCCGAATCGACTGCCGTCGCCAGGGTGCGGCATCCCCCGTTAGAGTCTGTCCAGACCCCGACCCACAGTCGGTGGCCGGTTCGAACCCGTGCAGGATGCCGGGAGACCGGCCCTGGTCGGCCGCTTCGGGCTTGCGCCTCGCGCAGCGAGAGAAAGTCGCGCAATACAGCCGATTGCGCGGACCGTGCGCGATCCGCGTCAGCACCGCCGCTCGACTGCTGACACGAACTCACCCGCTTCGAGTGACGCAAAGCGCCACCGATCGCTACGCGGTGAATGCAGACCGCGCTGCAAGCGACGATTGGCAATGTCTCAATTGAACTGCCAGCACCGAACGGCGTTGGCACAGCGATTGCTGACTAGGCAGTTGCAGGCGTCCGGAAGTTAGTCCCTGTGCAGTGGACAACAACAAACGGACGCAGGGACAGGCTGTCGCGGATCGCCGCAACCGGAAACGTGAAACGGTTTCACGAGGGCGACACCATGACGATATTCAAGCACTACCAGTCCCGCTACGAGGAGACACAAGAAGAGGAGCTTTCCCTGCAGGAATACCTCGATCTCTGCAAGAAAGATCGAACCGCCTATGCCACTGCCGCCGAGCGCATGCTGCTCGCGATCGGCAACCCCGAGCTCATCGACACGCGCAAGGAGCCGCGCCTGTCGCGCATCTTCTCCAACAAGCTGATCCGTATCTACCCGGCCTTCAAGGAGTTCTACGGCATGGAGGAGACGATCGAGCAGATCGTTTCCTACTTCCGCCACGCCGCGCAGGGGCTGGAAGAGAAGAAACAGATCCTCTATCTCCTAGGACCGGTTGGGGGCGGCAAGTCCTCGCTCGCCGAGAAGCTCAAGTCGCTGATGGAGAAGGTCCCGTTCTACGCCATCAAGGGCTCGCCGGTGAATGAATCGCCCTTGGGGCTGTTCTCGCGCGCCGAGGACGGGCCAATCCTCGAGGAGGACTACGGCATCGACCGCCGCTACCTCACGGGCCTCATGTCCCCGTGGGCGGTCAAGCGCCTGCACGAGTTCAACGGCGACATCACGCGCTTTCGCGTGGTGAAGCGCTACCCCTCGGTCTTGTCGCAGGTCGGCATCACCAAAACCGAGCCGGGCGACGAGAATAACCAGGACATCTCCTCGTTGGTCGGCAAGGTCGACATCCGCAAGCTCGACCAGTACGCGCAGAACGACCCGGACGCTTACGCCTTCTCCGGCGGGCTGTGCCTCGCCAACCAGGGGTTGCTCGAGTTCGTCGAGATGTTCAAGGCGCCGATCAAGGTTCTGCATCCGCTCCTGACGGCCACGCAGGAGGGTAACTACAAGGGCACCGAGGGTCTGTCAGCGATCCCCTTCGACGGGGTGATCCTCGCGCACTCGAACGAATCGGAATGGCAGGCCTTCAAGAACAACCGCAACAACGAGGCCTTCCTCGATCGTATCTACATCGTCAAGGTGCCGTACTGCCTGCGCGTGTCGGAAGAGACCAAGATCTACCAGAAGCTGCTGCGTGGGTCCTCCCTCGCCCACGCGCCGTGCGCGCCTGGCACGCTCGAGATGATGGCGCAGTTCGCCGTGCTGTCGCGCCTGAAGGAACCAGAGAACTCCACCATCTATTCCAAGATGCGCGTCTACGATGGCGAGAACCTCAAGGATATCGACCCCAAAGCCAAGAGTTATCAGGAATACCGCGACTTCGCCGGGGTCGATGAGGGCATGACCGGGCTGTCGACGCGCTTCGCCTTCAAGATTCTCTCGCGGGTATTCAACTACGACCACAGCGAGGTGGCCGCCAACCCGGTGCACCTGCTGTACGTGCTCGAGCAGCAGATCGAGCGCGAGCAGTTCCCGAAGGACACCGAGGAGAAGTATCTCGCCCATCTCAAAGGTTATCTGGCCACGCGCTACGCCGAGATGATCGGCAAGGAGATTCAGACCGCCTACCTCGAGTCCTACTCCGAGTACGGCCAGAACATCTTCGACCGCTACGTCACCTACGCCGACTACTGGATCCAGGACGAGGAGTACCGCGACCCGGACACCGGCGAGGTCTTCGACCGCGCGGCGCTCAACAACGAGCTCGAGAAGATCGAGAAGCCCGCCGGCATCAGCAACCCCAAGGACTTCCGCAACGAGATCGTCAACTTCGTGCTGCGCGCACGCGCCAACCACGGTGGCAAGAACCCGGCCTGGACAAGCTACGAAAAGCTGCGCGAGGTGATCGAGAAGAAGATGTTCTCCAACACCGAGGACCTGCTGCCAGTGATCTCGTTCAACACCAAGGCCTCGGCCGACGACCAGAAGAAGCATCAGGACTTTGTCAACCGCATGGTCGCCAAGGGCTACACCGAAAAGCAGGTGCGCCTGCTGTGCGAGTGGTACCTGCGCGTGCGCAAGTCCTCGTGAGGCGGCCATGAACCTCGTCATTGACCGGCGCTTGAACGGCAAGAACAAGAGTGCCGTCAACCGCGCACGCTTCCTGCGCCGCTACAGGGCCCAGATCAAAAAGGCCGTGAGCGAGGCGGTCGGCAGCCGCTCCATCACCGACTTAGAGCGCGGCGAGAAGGTCAACATCCCGGCCAAGGACCTCTCCGAGCCGGTCTTCCACCACGGCCGCGGCGGCCGGCGTGAGGTGGTACAGCCCGGAAACAAGGAGTTCGTCGCCGGCGACCGCGTGCCGCGCCCAAACGGCGGCGCGGGCGCAGGCTCCAAGGCGGCCAAGGACGGCGAGAGCGAGGACGACTTCGGCTTTCAGCTGTCGCGCGAGGAGTTCCTGCAGTTCTTCTTCGAAGACCTGGCGCTCCCGGACCTGGTCAAGACCCAGCTCGCCACCACCCCCGAGCACAAATCGGTGCGCGCCGGCTACACGACGAGCGGCACGCCGGCCAACATCAACGTGGTGCGTTCGCTCACCGGGGCGCTTGCCCGGCGCATCGCCATGCAATCGCCCTACCGTGCGCAGCTGCGCGCGGCCGAGGAACAGCTGGCCGGCAACGCGCGCGATACCGCGCGCATCATCGCGCTCGAAGAGGAGATCGCGCGCCTCAAACGGCGCATCGAGGCGGTACCATTCATCGACAGCTTCGATCTGCGCTACAACCACCGCATCAAGCAGCCGAAGCCCGCGACCCAGGCGGTGATGTTCTGCCTCATGGACGTGTCCGGCTCGATGGACGAGGCGCGCAAGGACATAGCCAAGCGCTTCTTCGCCCTGCTCTACATGTTCCTCACCCGTACCTACGAACGCACCCAGGTGGTGTTCATCCGCCACCATACGCAGGCCAAGGAGGTCGACGAGGAGGAGTTCTTCGGCTCGCGCGAATCGGGCGGTACCGTCGTGTCCAGCGCCCTCGAGCTCATGCAGCACATCATCGCCACCCGCTACCCAACCTCGGAATGGAACATCTACGGCGCGCAGGCTTCCGACGGCGACAACTGGCACGAGGACTCACCGCGCTGCCGCGAGCTGCTCACTGACAAGATCCTGCCGAACCTGCAGTACTACGCCTACGTGCAGATCGGTGCCGACGATGAACAGGGTCTGTGGAGGGAGTACGAGCGTGTCGCCGCAACCACTCCCCGCTTCGCCATGCAGAAGATTCATACCCCGGCCGGCATCTACCCGGTGTTCCGTGAATTGTTCAAGAAGAGGGACGCCGCGTGATGGACACGGACGCACAGACCCAGCGCGGTTCGCGCGGCGACCCACCGGGACGTGGGGAGGTAGAGCAACGCAGGACGCAGTTGCCGGGAGGCGCGACGGGCGCGCGTGAGATGGAAAAGGATGCACGAACTGAGCGCCACGAGGGATGCGTGGCGGGCGGGCGCGCAGGCCGCCGGCTCCTTTCCGATACCTCGGAGTGGACGTTTGATCTCATCGAGCGCTACGACCGCGAGATCGCGCGCATCGCGGCTGATTTCCGCCTCGACACCTATCCCAACCAGATCGAGATCATCAGCGCCGAGCAGATGATGGACGCCTACTCCTCGGTCGGCATGCCGGTCGGCTACAGCCACTGGTCCTACGGCAAGGAGTTCGTCGCGACCGAGAACCGCTACCGCCGCGGCCACATGGGGCTCGCCTACGAGATCGTGATCAACTCCAACCCCTGCATCGCCTACCTCATGGAGGAGAACACCATGACGATGCAGGCGCTCGTGATCGCGCACGCCTCCTACGGTCACAACTCGTTCTTCAAGGGCAACTACCTGTTCCGCACCTGGACCAACGCGGACGCGATCATCGATTACCTGATCTTCGCGCGCAATTACATCGCCGAATGCGAGCAGCGCTACGGCGAGGTGGCGGTCGAGGAGATGCTCGATTCCTGCCATGCGCTCATGAACTATGGGGTCGACCGCTACCGGCGGCCTGGCAAGCTCTCCGCCGAGCAGGAACGGCTGCGCCAGAAGGAGCGCGAGGACTATCGCCAGTCGCTGGTCAACGACCTGTGGCGCACGCTACCGGTGAAAGAGGCGGCGCGGGCCGCGGCCGAAGAGGCCCGCTACCCAGCGGAGCCGCAGGAAAACCTGCTGTATTTCATCGAAAAGAACGCGCCGCTGCTCGAGCCGTGGCAACGTGAGATCGTGCGCATCGTGCGCAAGCTCGCGCAGTACTTCTATCCGCAGCGCCAGACCCAGGTCATGAACGAGGGTTGGGCGACATTCTGGCACTATACCCTGCTCAACCGGATGTACGACGAGGGGCTGGTCAGCGACGGCTTCATGATCGAGTTCCTCAAATCCCATACCAACGTGGTGGCGCAGCCGTCCTACGACAGCCCCTACTACAACGGCATCAACCCGTATGCGCTCGGCTTTGCCATGATGAGCGACATCCGGCGCATCTGCGAGCACCCGACCGACGAGGACCGCCACTGGTTCCCGGAGATCGCCGGCTCCGATTGGCTCAAGACGCTCGACTTCGCGATGCGTAACTTCAAGGACGAATCGTTCATCGCCCAGTACCTCTCGCCCAAGCTCATGCGCGACCTCAAGCTTTTCGCCGTGGTCGACGATGATCGCATCGAGGACCTGGAGGTGAGCGCCATCCACGACGAGCGCGGCTATCGGCGCCTGCGCCGGGCGCTCGCCGACCAGTACAACCTGGGCTCACGCGAGCCCGACATCCAGGTGTACAACGTCAACCGCCGCGGTGATCGCGCGCTCACCCTGCGCCACACCCAGTACCAGCGCCGCCCCCTGGGCGACTCGACGCCGGAGATGCTCAAGCACCTCGCGCGCCTGTGGGGCTTCACCGTGCGGCTCGAATCCACCAACCCAGATGGCAAGGTCGAGTACGTGCAGGAGTGTCGGGTGTAGGGGTTTCCGCCCGCACCGCCTTAACCTGCACGCGAACGTCGCGCGCGGCCCGTCGGATCGCCGCATTCACAACTCGGCGCCAAAGCGCCTCACTGCCGCTGCCATCACGGCGTAACATGCCAACATGATTGCAACCGACACGCCAAGGCTAAGGTAGAAATTTTCCGTCTTCTTGAGCAACAGCGGCAGCGCAATAAAAAGCGACAGCGACGGCAGCACGAGCCAGAAGACGCTGGTCGAAAGCGCCGCCACCTTGTCGATGCTGCGCGTATCCAGGTACAACCAGACGAAGGCGAGCAGCGATACGATCGGCAACGATGCGACCAAGCCCGCAAGAAAGGCGCTGCGCTTGGCGATTTCGGAGATGGCAACGATCAGGACGGCGGACACGACGACTTTGACGAGGTAGTACGTCATGGCGAGCTCCCGCGGACCGCACAGCCGCAAGCGTCGCTCAGTCCGCCTCGCCGCACAACCGCAGAACCCCGCTGGCCACAAGTCCAAGCCTGCCGCACACCCCGCGGTCAACAGCCGGGCGGCTGTTGCGTTGTTCCCCGCGACCACATTGGGAAACGTACGGCCAGACGGGGAGGGGACGCATGTTGGGTACATCGTTTAGAGCTGCGCTTGCTGCGGCCGTGGTCTTGTTGGCCGCAGCCTGTGGCGGCGGTTCCGGCGGCGCGGGCGACACCAGTGCAGCACCGCCGCCACCGGCTGACCTCCTGGCCACGCCCCAGTCGTCCTCCTCGATCCGGCTTACCTGGACGCCGAACGCAGGTAGCGGCTATAGCTACATCATCTATCGCAACGGGCGCGAGGTCGCTTGCACGGCGGCGGCGCAGTACAGCGACACCGGCCTGTTCGCCGAGACGGAGTTTCGCTATGAGGTCGCGGCCGTCGATGCCGGCGGTCGCCTCTGCGCTCGGTCGGCGGCGGTCACGGCGTCGACCCTCGCCTTCAGCGTCCGAGACGTCGCCGTTGGCGACCCGGAGGTGAACTACTTCAATGTCGAGTTCACGGCCGACGGCCGGTACATGGTGTGGCTCGAAATGGCGCGCGACGGCATCGGCCTCGGCACCGTGTGGCACTGCGCCGTCGACCCCGACACCGGCGCGCTCGTACCGAGCAACGGCAAGGGATTTCGCGCCTTCGACAGCAATGCCTTGGGGGCGCGCCAACCCGAGGTGGGACTCGCAGGGTCCGTATTACGTCGGCATGGATCGCGCGGGCCGGTTGATTCACGTGCGACCGACGGGCGCCGACAGCGACACAGTCACGACCCTGAACGCGCCCGTTGATCCCTTGCGGCGCGCGATCTACCCGACCTCACTGCCGGGTACGGCCGGCGGCTACGTGTTCTGGATCCGCAACGAGGCGGTCGCCGGCGGCGGCTACACTCCGCCGGGTAACAGCTGGTTCGAGTTGCGCTACCTCGATCTGGCCGATCCTGCGACCGAACATGTCATCGAGCGCCAAGCCAGGCCACTCGTCGGGATGGCGCCTATGGACATCGGCTTCGCCCGCTGGTACCGCGGCAAGGCGACCCTGAGCTACGGCTTCTTCGACGCCAACCGGCGCGTCCAGCTGTGCGAGTTCGACGTCACCGCCGCCAATCCGGCACCCATCGCGGTCACCGACGACGCCTACAGCAAGATCGACCCCTACCCGTTCGTGTTCGCCGGCAGCGACCTGCTGCTGCCCGGCATCGACGGCACGGCCACGACGCATGTCTATCAGCGTGCGCCCGGCGCCACCGCGTTCGCGCTCGTCGAGATCATCTCACCGCCCGCCTCGCTACTCACCGATCCGGCACTCGCCCAGTCGAACGAGAGCATCCTGTACGGGGACTCGGCCTACACCGCCTACCAGGTCAATGAGCGCGGCAGTGGCTTCTACGATACCGCCTTCGCGCAGACGGGCGAGATCTGGCTTTCGACCCTGCTGCAATCACCGCAGCGCCAGTGGCGCCTGTCCGAAGCGAGCGACACGGCCAAGGCGGAACGCGAGCCGGTGGTGGGCAACCAGAAGGCGTGCGTGTTCTATTCCGCCACCGCGAAGGGCTCGGACTTCCTGACCGCGCTGTGGCAGCTGCGCCGCGCCGACACCCCTCTCGGCGTACGCTGATGCGCGGCGGCCGGCTGCGCGCTGTCTATGCGCGGGGCGCCAGGGTCGCGAGTGCCGCGGAATGATACTCGCGCCAGTACAGCACGCCGATCACGAGCGTCGTCGCCGCCATGAACGCCCAGGGGTTGATGAACCACGCCAGAGCCGCCAGGCTCAGGTAATAGGCGCGCAGTCCCTGATTGAAGTCCTTGGAGGCACGGGTGCTCACCTCCGCTACGCGCCGGGCAAAGGCGTCGGCGCCGGCGGTGGCCTCGGGTGGTGGTGCCGCGCCGATCAGGATCGAGGTGTAGTTGAACTGGCGCAGCGCCCAGGTGAACTTGAAGAAAGCGTGCACGAAGATGAAGATGAGCACGAGCAGCTTTGTCTCCCACAGCACCAGCGTCGGCCGGCCGGCGAACGGGATCTCGCGAATCAATACAATTGCTTTTTCGCTCGCGCCGAGCAGCGTCACGAGGCCGGCGAGGATCAGCAGCGTCGTGGAGGCGAAGAACGACACGCTCTGCTGCAAGTTGCCGACCACGCCGGCGTCGACCATGCGGTTTTCGCGTGCGAGCATGCGCTGCATCCACTCGTAGCGGTGGGCGTGCATCACCGCGCGCAGCGACCGGCTGCGCCGTGCCCAACGGTCGGCATACTGCGTGTAGCCGAACCAGAGAATGGCGAACCATGCCAGCGCAAGAACATCCGGTAGCGGGATCTGAGGCATGCGGCGGTCTCCGGCGTTAGCGCGCACATGATGCCGCAGTGCGCACGGGGTCTCAATCGACCCACTGTTCTGAGGGTTTCCGTCCCAGACCCCAAAACCTGGCCGACAGGCACGGCGGTTAAGCTTGGAAAAGCGGTTGCGCTGAGAGCCGTGCGCAACCGCAACGCGGTATCGCGGACCGACAAACTGACGGACGGCCCGCAATGCACGATACAATCTTGCTGTCGCGCAAAGTGCGCGGCTCACGAACAGCCTCGATACAGGGCACGGCGCTTGGGCATGACGCTCAGGAAAGTCGAGCGAACGCCATGAACGTTCAGGTCAGCAACCGCAGCGTCGAGATCGACGACCAAGGCTGGCTCGTCGATCCCGAAGACTGGAGCGAGGAATTCGCCGAATGGGTGGCGGCGCGCGACGGAATCACGCTGTACGATGAGAGCTGGGGGCTGATCGGCTACTTCCGCGAGCACTACAGCCGCTACCGCACGCACCCCAGCATGCGCCAGCTCGTCCTTGCCCTGGGACGCCAGCATGGGCCGCACTTTCACGACCGCAAGGTCTACGAGCGCTTCTTGTACCGGCTCTTTCCGCGCGATCCGGTTCGCGCGCTGTGCAAGCTGGCGGGGCTGCCGAAACCGGAACCGGATACCTGAGGCAGGGCGCTTGCTTGGCGTACGCTGCCGCGGCGTTTCAGCACCCTGGCTCGATGTTGTTCCGCGCGAAGTGATGACGGCGGCGCATCATTTCGCCTGGGCTTCGATCTCCATTACTTCCTGGTGGCCGCGCGGCAACTTCGAGCCGCGCAAGCCGCGCTCACCGACGTACTGGTCGATATCGTTGCCTGAGCGCAGCAGCAGCTCGCCCTTGCCAGTGCGCAGCAGCAACCGCTGCCCCTCCTGGAACAGGGCGATGCCGGCCAGGTATTCCTCGCGCTTCGCCACGCGTGCGCCCGGAATGGCGAGGATCTTCTCGCCCTTGCCTTTCTCCATCTGCGGCAGTTCCCCGAGCATGAACACCAGGATGTTGCCCTTGTTGGTGACGGCCGCCAGCCAGTCTTCCTCGTAGCGCGTCACGCGCTGCGGCGGCAGGGCCTTCGCGCCCTTTGGCACCTTGAGCACGGCCTTGCCGGCGCGCCGGTCGGTGATGAGATCGCCGAGCTTGCAGACGAAGCCGTAACCCGCGTCGCTGGCGAGCAGGTACAAGTCCTCGGGCGCGCCCATGATGACGCCCGCCCAGGTGGCGCCGGCCGGCGGATTGAGGCTCGAGGCGAGCGGCTCGCCGTGGCCGCGCGCCGACGGCAGCTTGTGCGCCGGCAGCGTGTAGGAGCGGCCGGTAGAGTCGAGGAATACCGCCAGCTGGTTCGACCGCCCGCACGCCGCCTGCAGGAACCGGTCGCCGGTCTTGTACTCGAGCGCACGCGCGTCAACCTCGTGACCCTTGGCCGCGCGCACCCAACCCTTCTCGGACAGCACCACAGTGATCGGCTCGGCCGGCAGGAGCTGGGTGACATCGATGGCCTTGGCGGCTTCGCGCTCCACAAGCGGGGAACGGCGCGGATCGCCGAATTCCTCGGCGTCCGCGATGATCTCATCGCGCACCCTGGCGCGTAGTTTCTGGTTCGACTTGAGGATTTTTTCAAGCTCGTCGCGCTCGTGGTCGAGTTCCTCCTGCTCACCCCTGATCTTCATCTCCTCGAGCTTGGCTAGGTGCCGCAACTTGGTCTCGAGGATCGCCTCGGCCTGGACGTCGGAGAGCTTGAAGCGTTTGATGAGCACGGGCTTGGGCTCGTCCTCGCGCCGGATGATGCGGATCACCTCGTCCAGGTTGAGATAGGCGATGAGCAAACCATCGAGGATGTGCAGGCGCGCCAGCACCTTGTCGAGGCGGTGCTGCAGGCGGCGACGCACGGTGTCGATGCGGAACTTGAGCCACTCGCCAAGCAGATCCTTAAGGCTGAACACGCGCGGCCGGCCGTCCAGGCCGATCATGTTCAAATTCACGCGGTAGTTGCGCTCCAGGTCAGTAGTCGCGAACAGGTGGCCCATGAGCTCCACCGGGTCGACACGCCCGGTGCGCGGCACGATCACGAGGCGAATCGGGTTTTCGTGGTCGGACTCATCGCGCAGGTCCTCGACCATCGGCAGCTTCTTCTGCTGCATCTGCTGGGCGATCTGCTCCATCACCTTGGCCGGCGAGACCTGGTAAGGCAGCGCCGTGATCACGATGTCGCCGTTCTCGCTCGCCCACTTGGCGCGGCAGCGGATGCTGCCTTGGCCCGAGTGGTAGATGGCGCGGATCTCGGCCTTCGAGCTCACGATCTCGGCCTCGGTCGGGTAGTCCGGCCCCTTGATGTGCTTCATGAGCTCGCCCGTGGTCGAATCGGGCTTCTCCAGCAGGCGCACGCAGGCCGCGGCCACCTCGCGCACATTGTGCGGCGGGATGTCGGTGGCCATGCCGACCGCGATGCCGGTGGTGCCGTTCAAGAGCACGTGCGGCAGGCGCGCCGGCATGACCTTTGGCTCTTGCAGCGTGCCGTCGAAATTCGGCACCCAGTCGACCGTGCCCTGCTCCAGCTCGCTCAGCAGCACCTGCGCAAACGGCGTCAGGCGCGATTCGGTATAACGCATCGCGGCAAAGGACTTGGGATCGTCCGGCGAACCCCAGTTGCCCTGCCCGTCCACGAGGGGATACCGATAGCTGAACGGCTGGGCCATGAGCACCATGGCCTCGTAGCAGGCGGCGTCACCGTGCGGGTGGTACTTGCCGAGCACATCGCCCACGGTACGGGCGGATTTCTTGTACTTGGCAGCGGCCGAAAGACCGAGCTCCGACATCGCGTAGATGATGCGCCGCTGCACGGGCTTCAGCCCGTCGGTGATCGAGGGCAGCGCGCGGTCCAGCACCACGTACATCGAGTAGTCGAGGTAGGCCTTCTCGGTGAAGGTCGCAAGCGGCAGACGCTCGATCGATGCCACACGCGGGCGCGCTTCGGGCGCCTGCGCTTTCCCGCGCAGCGGCTTGGATGTCTTCGTGGCGCTCTTTGCTTTGGTGGTCGGTGACTTAGCCATGGTTTGCCGCGCAATGATGAATGTTCAATGCTGAATGGCGAATGCAGGGTCAATTCAACATTCAAGATTCAGCAATCAAGATCAAATCAATTCGGCCTTGTTGCCGTTTCTCTCCAGCCACTCCTTGCGGTCCGCCGCGCGCTTTTTGGCGAGCAGCATGTCCATGATGCGATGGGTGTTGTCGCCGCTCTTGATCTCGAGCTGCACGAGCCGCCGGGTATTGGGGTCCATCACCGTCTCGCGCAGTTGCAGCGGGTTCATCTCGCCCAGGCCCTTGAAGCGCGTGATCGTGGGCCTGGCGCGCGGGTTGTCCTTCTGGATGCGCTCGAGCGTCGCCTGCTTTTCATTCTCGTCGAGCGCGTAATAGACCTGCTGCCCCACATCGATGCGAAAGAGCGGCGGCATCGCGACATAGACATGGCCGGCGGCGACCAGCGCCTTGAAGTGCTTGACGAACAGCGCGCACAGGAGGGTCGCGATGTGCGCGCCGTCGGAGTCGGCATCCGCGAGGATGCAAACCTTGCCGTAGCGCAAACCGTTGAGCTTGTCGGAGCCCGGATCGACGCCGAGCGCCACCGCAATGTCGTGCACTTCTTGCGAGCCCAGCACCTGCGCCGGGTCCACCTCCCAGGTGTTCAGGATCTTGCCGCGCAGCGGCATGATCGCCTGGTACTCCTTGTTGCGCGCCTGCTTGGCCGAACCGCCCGCCGAATCGCCTTCGACCAGGAACAGCTCGGTCATGTTGAGGTCGGTGGACAGGCAGTCGGCAAGCTTGCCCGGCAGCGCCGGACCTTGGCCGACCTTCTTGCGCTCCACCTTCTTCGCCACGCGCATGCGCTCCTGCGCCGACTCGATGGCGATGTTGGCGATGCGCTCGGCGTCGGCCACATGCTGCGCGAGCCACACCGCGAAGGCGTCCTTGGTAACGCCGCCGACGAGCGTGGCGGCCTCGCGCGAGGTGAGCCGCTCCTTGGTCTGCCCTGAGAACTGCGGATCGCGGATCTTGGCCGACAGGATGTAGCTCGATCGACCCCAGACGTCTTCCGGTGCGAGCTTCACGCCGCGCGGCAGCAGGTTGCGAAACTCGCAGAACTCGCGCAGCGCATCGGTCAACCCCTGGCGGAAGCCGTTGACGTGGGTGCCGTCCTGCGGCGTGGGGATCAGGTTGACGTAGCTTTCCATGATCGGCTGGTCTGCGTCCGGCGCCCACACGATGGCCCAGTCGATCTCGCCGTCATCGTTCTTGAAGCGGCCAACGAATGGCTGCTCGGGTACGAAATCGACCTTGCCAAGCTCGCTCACCAGATAGTCCTTGAGCCCGTCTTCGTAACACCACTCTTCGTTGTTCTTCTTGTCCGATTCGTCCTCAAACGTGATCCGCAGGCCCGGGCACAGCACCGCCTTGGCGCGCAGCGCATGCTTCAGGCGCGGCACGTGAAACTTCGGCGTATCGAAGAATTTCTCGTCCGGCCAGAAACGCACCGTCGTGCCGGTACCGCGTGCATTGCCCCTGGGCTTCAGCTCCGAGGTCTTCTGGCCGTCGGCGAAGCTCATGTGCCATTCCTTGCCGCTGCGCTTGACCCAGACTTCGAGCTTCTTCGACAGGGCGTTGACCACGGATACGCCCACACCGTGCAGACCACCAGAGTAGCTGTAGTTCTTGTTGGAGAACTTGCCGCCGGCGTGCAGGCGGGTGAGGATCACCTCCACACCCGAGACCTTCTCGGTCTTGTGCTTGTCAACCGGCATGCCGCGGCCATCGTCAGTGACGGAGAGCGATCCGTCCTTGTACAGAACGACGTCGATGCGCTTGGCGTGACCCGCAATGGCCTCATCGACCGAGTTGTCGATAACTTCCTGCGCGAGATGGTTGGGCCGGTCGGTGGACGTGTACATGCCCGGGCGCTTGCGCACGGGCTCAAGGCCGGTCAGGACCTCGATCGCGGAGGCGTCGTAGATGGCTGCCATGGCGTGTGGCTAGGGTTTGTCGAATCCCTGGTACTGGATTCCCTTCAGGTCGCGGATGAACTCATCGGGCGACGGCGTGGGAACCCGGCGACAGACGAGCGTCTGGTAGACATAACGCCGGAAATTGTTCGGACCGATCGGGCCAATGGTCTGCCAGCGTGCGCCAGCCAGCGCCTGCATGCGCCGGTCGGCAGTGCCGATGGCGTAGGTCTTGTACTCGGCCTTGGCGCAACGGATACCATCGTAGAATACGTTGCGCACGCCGCTCGGCGACTCCACGACAAAGGTCATGCGCATGACGTCGTCGGCGCCAACGCTCACCGACTTGGTGTCGACGAAGACCTTGAACGTATCGACCGGCTGCGGCGGCAAGCGAACCAGATACGCGTCATCCGGATAAGGCGGCAACTTGACCGCTGCTTCCACCCACGGCTGATCGCCGGGCCGCGTCGATTCGTTGGCGGCGCCGAAAACCGGCGCTTGCAGCATCAAGCCACCGGCGATGCAGACTAACATGGCCGCCGGTGCGCGAGCCAGGAAGCGGGAACAGCGGTTGTGGTGAGCTGCTACGTGCCGTTTCACGTCGGCGCGCAGTATACAGCAGTGCGCGCCGCCGCACGAGCCAGCGCGCGGCGAGTCAACCGGCCAGGTCTGCGGCGAGTGACTCGCGAACTGCTGCGGGGATGGCTTCAACGGTGTGGCAGTACTCCGGGTGATCGATGCCCATGGCGACCGCGGCCCCCTGCTTCACAGCCTTGACCATCTGCGGAGTGAGCTCGAAGCGCAGGAAATGCACCGACGAGGTCTTGGTAGCATCTTCGCGTTCGAGGTCCTCATCGGCGATCGGACGCACCCGATCGAAATCGGCAACCTGAATCCACACGTGTTGCTCAATACCCCGGAGTCGCTGCAGCGCCTTGCGCCGTTCCTCGACATCGGGAAACTCGAGCATGAACGTGGCCTTCCAATTACTCCCATCCGGGATCAGCGGGTTGTAGGCCTCAAGCTCTTCGTTGATGCCCTGCGCCTCGAAGATCCGCTCGACGCGCAGCATCTCCTGAATCTGGTACTGCATGGTCAGGCGGTCCTCGAAGTACAGCGTGGCATTGGGACCGATCCGGACCTGGCGGTTCTTCTTGTGCGCCATGATCTCGGCGCGAAACCGGGGCCGGATCTCGGCGTACTGTTCCAGCGAATAAAGATCCGAACGGGTAAGTTTCTCCATATGGGCTCTCTTGCGGCTGAACGGGGTAGCTTGCATCGACGGTCGGTCGCTACAGACCGTACGCGATGCGGAGCAGGGTCATCGGATGCTCGGGCGGCTTGTTGCGCCCGAGCCCGTTCTCGATGTGATGTCCGGCCATCGGACAGTCGCTCGAATAATGATCGGGCGCGGCCTGCTGGACGCGGGCGACCACCGGTTTGCCGATCTTCATCGAGATCTTATGGAACTCGGTCTTCACCGCATAGGTGCCGTTGTGGCCGGAGCAGCGCTCGATGGTGTCGATCTCGGTACCCGGAATGAGCGAGAGCAGCTCGCGGGTCTTGAGACCGATGTTTTGCACGCGCAGGTGGCAGGGCACGTGATAGGACACCTTGCCAAGCTTCTGCTTGAACTCGGTCCGCAGCTTGCCTTCCTTGTGGCGCAACATGAGGTACTCGAAGGGATCGAAGATGGCGTTCTTGACCTTCTGCACCTGCGCATCGTCAGGAAACATCAGGGGCAGCTCCTGTTTGAACATGAGCACGCATGACGGCACCGGCGCGACAATATCCCAGCCCGCATCCACGAGCGGTGCCAGCACCGCGATGTTGGCATCCTTGGCCGCCGCCACCGCCTCGAGGTCTCCCAGCTCCAGCTTCGGCATGCCGCAGCAGCGCTCCCTGTCGGCGATTGTGACCGGAATGCCGTTGTGCTCGAAGACCTTGATCAGATCCTCGCCCACGTGTGGCTCGTTATAGTTGCCATAGCAGGTCGCGAACAGTACCACCTTGCCGCGCGTGCGGCCGACAGGCTCGGCCGCTACGGCAACGTCGCCGCGGCGTGGCGCGCGCTTGCGCAGCGTGCTGCTGTGGTACTCGGGCAGCAGCGCATCGGGGTGCACACCGAGCGCCTTGTCGAGCACTGCGCGCATGGCCCTGGACTTGTTGGCAGCGTTGACGATTTGGGCCACGACTGGAATGCCGGCCAGCTTGCCGACCGTGTCGGTGCTGGTCAGCACCTTGTCGCGTCTTCTGACGTTGCCCTTGCGGAACTTGACGGCCTTGGCGCGCAGCATCAGGTGGGGGAAATCGAGGTTCCAAGCGTGCGGTGGCACGTAGGGGCACTTGGTCATGAAACACAGATCGCACAAGTAACAGTGATCCACGACCTGCCAATAGTCGTCCTTCTTGACGCCATCGAGCTCCATGGTCGGGGAGTTGTCGACCAGGTCGAACAGCGCCGGGAAGGAATTGCACAGGCTGACGCAGCGCCGGCATCCATGGCAGATGTCGAAGACGCGCTCTAGCTCTTCGAACAGGGACTCTTCGTTATAGAACTCGGGGCTGCGCCAATCGATCGTATGGCGCGTTGGCGCCTCGAGGCTGCCCTCGCGTTTCTCGGTAGTGGGTGCCGCCATGTTGTTCTCCTGAACTTCCGCCGCGACTGCTGAAGGCAGCAGGGGCCGGTCCCCCGGCCCCGTGCCCCCCGCAGGGTGTCAGACCGCCGCCACTGCACAGCCAAGCAGATGCGGCGTGTCTGACGGTAAGGACTACTCCAAGACTATTTCCCGAGCGTATCGAGCGCCTTCTGGAAGCGGTTGGCGTGCGAGCGCTCGGCCT
>CAYZVX010000012.1:40742-45766 GCA_964482055.1 uncultured Acidiferrobacteraceae bacterium | reverse complement strand
AGGCCGGCGACGAGGTGTGGTTCTCGGTGTGGAACGGCAAGACCCAGGAATCGGCAATCGTCATCATCGACGACAAGACGCGCAAGTTAAGAACCGTGATCAAGGACAAGCGCCTGGTCACACCGACCGGCAAGTTCAACGTCTACAACACGCAGCACGACGTTTACTGAATACTGAAAGCGTTTTCCTCCGTGTGGTGTTAGGGGCGGGTGATGTACCCGCCCCGTTTTGTCGAGTCGGAAGAACGTGAATGGATGGCAGTGCAGCCTGTCGGGCGTCCCGCCGTTTGATCCCCGCCTTGCTTGGGACGTTCGTGATCACGCACGCAGCCGGTGAATCCACGTCGCATCCGGCACAGATTGATGTCCGCCCGGCATCGCCCGTCGCGTCAATCGCCTCCCCCGATCACCCGCGCCAGCAGCAGCTACGGCATCTGCTGCTGCAGGACTGCGGTTCCTGCCACGGCATCACCCTGCAGGGCGGATTGGGTCCGGCGCTCACGCGGCAGGCGCTCGCCGGCAAGCCGCCAGTGATGCTGCGCGATGTCATCCTGCACGGCCGCCCGGGCACGCCGATGCCACCATGGAAGGGTCTCCTCACGGAACGCGAAGCCGAGTGGCTGGTGCAGATCCTTCTTGATGGCCGTGCGCCATGATGCCGTTCGCCGCGGCGCGCGGCGCACACCGACACTCATTACGACCAGGTCACGGCGTGAGGGAAATCCCCAGCGGTGCTCTCGGGTAAGCACACACGGCGCGCGGATGTGCAGGCGCGAGGGCGCGTCAGAAAACGACGAGTGAGTTGACTCATGTCAAGGCGCGATTGCCGCGCTGTCCACTAGGCTGCCGCCAGTCGTGGGACTGCCGTTTTCGTTTAACCGAAACCGTAGGGGGTATGGGACATGACATCGAAGCCATATGACGCGATCAATCGGCGTGGTGCGCGCGCCGGGGTATCGATTGCGGCGGGGTTGCTGCTGGCTGGCATCGCCGGTGCAGCGGGCGCCGCTGCCGAGCCGCCGGGGACTGCCGGGCCGACATTGACGCCGGAGCAGTTCGAGACCGGCAAGAAGATCTATTTCGAGCGCTGTGCCGGCTGCCACGGGGTGCTGCGCAAGGGCGCGACCGGCAAGAACCTGGAGCCGAAGAACACGCACAAACTCGGTCAGGCGCGCCTCGAGAAGATCATCTCGCTTGGCACCGAGGGTGGCATGGTGAACTTCGACGACATCCTGACCAAGGACGAAATCAGAATCATGGCGACCTACATCCAGATGGATCCGCCAGTGCCGCCCGAGTGGGGCATGAAGGAGATGCTGGCGAGCCACAAGGTCATCGTGCCGCCCGACCAGCGCCCGAAGAAGCAGATGAACAAGGTCAACCTGAAGAACGTATTTTCGGTGACCCTGCGTGACTCGGGCGAAGTGGCGCTGATCGACGGTGACACCAAGAAGATCTGGACCATCGTCAAGACCGGCTACGCGGTGCACATCTCGCGCCTGTCGTACTCGGGCCGCTATGTCTACACCATCGGGCGCGACGGTCTCACCAGCCTGATCGACCTGTGGATGGAGACCCCGCAGGTGGTCGCGACCCTCAAGGCCGGCTCGGATGCGCGTTCCGTGGACACCTCGAAGTTCAAGGGTTACGAGGACAAGTACGCGATCATCGGCACCTACTGGCCGCCGCAGTACGTCATCACCGAGGGCGACACCTTGAAGCCACTCAAGGTCGTCTCGACGCGCGGCATCACGGTCGATGGCGACTATCATCCGGAGCCGCGCGTGGCCTCGATCGTGTCCTCGCACATCAAGCCGGAGTGGGTGGTCAACGTCAAGGAAACCGGCCAGATCAAGCTCGTCGACTACTCCGACATCAAGAATCTGAAGGAAACCACCATCGAGTCGGCCAAGTTCCTGCACGACGGCGGCTGGGACGCGAGCAAGCGCTACTTCCTGGTGGCGGCCAACGCCTCGCACAAGATCGCCGCGGTGGACACCAAGGCCGGCAAGCTTGCGGCATTGATCGACACCAAGAAAATCCCGCACCCGGGCCGCGGCGCCAACTTTGTACATCCGAAATACGGACCGGTCTGGGCCACCGGTCATCTCGGCGCCGACGTGGTCACCTTGATCGGGACGCCGTCCGACAAGCCCGAGCATGCCAAGTACAAGGCCAATGCCTGGAAGGTGGTCGAGGAGGTCAAGCATATCGGCGCCGGTAACCTGTTCGTGAAGACGCATCCGAAATCCACCCATCTGTGGGCGGACGCCCCGCAGAATCCGGAGCGCGACATTGCCGAATCGGTGGCGGTCTACGACCTGAAGGACCTGAGCAAGCCGCCCAAGGTGCTGAACGTCGCCAAGGACTCTGGTCTGCCCGAGATGAAGGCGGTGCGCCGCGCCGTACACCCGGAGTACAACCAGGCGGGCGACGAGGTGTGGATCTCGGTGTGGGCCGGCAAGACCGATCCCTCGGCAATCGTGGTCTATGACGACAAGACCTTGAAGGTCAAGCACGTGATCAAGGATCCGAAGATGATCACGCCGACCGGCAAGTTCAACGTCTACAACACGCAGCACGACATCTACTAGGGTACCGGCCGCCGGGAGTCCTCCTGTGGGCTCCCGGCGCCTTGCCACGTAACCCGGAGGATATGATCTCTATGGCTGAGCAGTCGGGTCGGTCGGCGTCGGGATGGCGCAAGTGGTGGGCGCTGCTGTGGCGGCCGAGCGCACGCTACTCGGTGCTGAGCCTGCTCCTGGTTGGCGGTGTCGCGGGCGTGATCTTCTGGGGCGGTTTCAATACCGCCATGGAGGCGACTAATACGCTTGGGTTCTGCATCTCCTGCCACGAGATGCGCAGCACGGTCTACGAGGAATACAAGAAGACCATCCACTTCAGCAACCGCACCGGCGTGCGCGCGATCTGCTCGGACTGCCACGTGCCGCGCGAGTGGACCGCCAAGGTCGTCCGCAAGGTGCAGGCCACCAACGAGCTGTGGCACAAGGTGCTTGGCAGCATCAACACGCCGGAGAAGTTCGAGGCCAAGCGTCTCGAGCTCGCCCAGCACGAGTGGGACCGGCTCAAGAAAAACGACTCGCTCGAGTGTCGCAACTGCCACGGCTACACGGCCATGAACGTCGAGAAGCAGAAGCAGCGCGCGGCCAAGCAGCATGAGCTTGCGCAGAAACGCGGCGAGACCTGCATCGACTGCCACAAGGGCATCGCCCACAAGCCCGTGCACAAGCAGGCACCGGCCGAGGACGAAGGCGAGATCTGAACCTGCATCCCGGTGGAGATCTCGCCGCGATTGAACCGACTTCATCAAGGAACCGAGGAGCACTGCAATGCGCAAGACTCTCATGACAGCTTCGGTGGCGCTCGCCGTCCTGGCTTTGGGCGCCGCGCCGGTATGGGCCGCGCCTAACTGGAGCAAGGTACCGGCGCAGAAGATCACGCTCCTCTTTCCTGGCACCTCGAGCCTGGAATGGACGCTCAAGGGCACGGAGCACGGTGGCGCCAAGGCGATTCGCACCAAGGAGACCTGCGGCAGCTGCCACGAGAAGGAGGCGGCCGACGTCGGCAACAAGGTCGCCACGGGCGGCAAGCCCGAGCTCCAGAAGGAGCCGGTCAAGCTGGTGGGCAGCATCCCGGTGACGGTCCAGGCGACGCACGACGGCACCAACCTCTACGTTCGTTTGCAGTGGAAGGACACCAAGACCACCGGTGCCCCGAAGATGGACGAAAAGAACCAGGTTAAGGTCGCGATGATGATCGACGCCGGCAAGGTCGAGTACGCGGCGCAGGGCGGTTGCTGGGCGAGCTGCCATCACGACCTGCGCACCATGCCGGACGTGGACAAGAATTCGCCCAACCACCCCAAGGCCAAGGCGCTCGATATCCGCAAGAACGGGCCGACCAAATACATTAAGGAATCGCGCACGGCGTTGTCGGCCAAGGACCACCCCTGGGGCGGCTGGGACAAGCTCAAACCCGACGCCGAAATCGAGGCGGCGCTCAAGGCCGGGCAGTTCCTGGACATCGTGCAGTTCCGCAGCGGCGCCGCGCCACGCGACGGCTACGTGCTCGACGCACGGCGCATGAAGGAGGTGCCGGGCGTCGCCGAGGGCAAGCTCGAGGGCGACACCTGGACCGTGACCTTCACCCGCAAGCTCGCCGGGGCCGATGTCGGCGACCACAAGATCGAGCCTGGCAAGACCTATAACGTCGGCTTCGCCATCCACGACGCCTATTCGAACGAGCGCTTTCACCACGTCTCGCTCGGCCACACCCTGGCGCTCGACAGCGCAGCCGCCAACATCAACGCGGTCAAGCAGTGACGCGCAACCGCACTGTCGGACCCGGTCCGGCAGTGCGGTACGTGCGGCGCAGCGAGGGTAGGCGAGCGGCGCCGGTGGTGGGTATGATCGTATGCGTTTACATCATGCGCGGAGGCCAGACCGGTGATCATGTCCGCACCGAGATTGGTGTTAATTGTCGGCCTTGCCTTGTTCGTTGCCGGCGCCAGCGCCGCTGAACCTGTCGTGGTCGAGATCAAGGAATACAAGTTTCAACCCGCGACCGTGACGGTGAAAGTCGGCACCACCGTGAAGTGGGTGAACAAGGAGAGGCGCACCAGCCATAGCATCTGGTTCAAGGACGAGGGCCTGCCGGAATCCGAGCGTTTCTTTCCGGAGGAGTCCTGGCAGCGCACGTTCGACAAGCCGGGCACCTATCAATACACCTGCGGCCCGCACCCCGAGATGCTCGGCACCGTGGTGGTCGTGGAGTAGGGCCGTGGCGGCGCCGACAGCAGTGATTGCGGGGACGCTGCTGGTGGCGGCGCTGGCGAGCGGCTGCGCCGCGCTTGCGCCGCGTGGCGACGCACACGACTCCAGGGACGGAGGAGGTAGAGTCGCGCCGGGAACAGCGACCGAAGGAAGTGCGAGTCCAGGCGCGCGCGGCGATGCACAAGGAAGTGCGAGTCCAGGCGCGCGCGGGAGCGCGCTTGCGCCG
The DNA here is from genome assembly GCA_964482055.1 of uncultured Acidiferrobacteraceae bacterium. GTDB lineage: Bacteria > Pseudomonadota > Gammaproteobacteria > Acidiferrobacterales > Sulfurifustaceae. Next base: position 40,748 of record CAYZVX010000012.1, on the reverse strand, counting down.
CGCGGC
>CAYZVX010000012.1:19362-40642 GCA_964482055.1 uncultured Acidiferrobacteraceae bacterium | reverse complement strand
TGCACAAGGAAGTGCGAGTCCAGGCGCGCGCGGGAGCGCGCTTGCGCCGCGCGGCGATGCACAAGGAAGTGCGAGTCCAGGCGCGCGCGGGAGCGCGCTTGCGCCGCGCGGCACCGGCGATCTCGGGCTCGTGATCGAGCGCGCGAGCGGTTCGGTCCAGATCATCGATACTACGCAGCGCACCCGGCTCGCACAGATCGGCGGTCTCGGTGACCTGTCGCACGCCTCGGCCGTCTACTCGCGCGATCAGCGCTATGCCTACGTGTTCGGCCGCGATGGGGGCCTGACCAAGGTCGATCTGCTGCGCGGGGTGATCGACAAGCGCATCGTGCAGAGTGGCAACGCCATCGGCGGCGCCATCTCGCAGGACGGCCGCCTCGTCGCGGTGTCGAACTACGAGCCGGGCGGCGTGAAGCTGTTCGATGCCGAAACCCTCGCACTGCTGGCGGAGATTCCGGCGACCTACGGCTCCGAGGGCAAGCGTTCCAAGGTCGTGGGGCTGGTCGATGCGCCGGGTAGCCGCTTCGTGTGCTCGCTGTACGACGGCAACGAGATCTGGGTGATCGACGCGCGCAATCCCAATAGGCCTGCCGTCACGAAATTCGCCAACGTCGGCAAGCAGCCCTACGACGGCACGGTCACGCCCGACGGGCGCTTCTACATTGCGGGCCTGTTCGGTGAGGACGGCCTCGCGCTCGTCGATCTCTGGCATCCGGAGCGCGGCGCGACCCGCATCCTGCAGGGCTATGGCCGCGGCGAGGCACCGCTGCCCGTGTACAAGATGCCACACCTCGACAGCTGGGCGATGGCCGGCGATCGCGCCTTCGTGCCGGCGGTCGGGCGGCACGAGGTGCTGGTGATCGACATGCGCGGCTGGAAGGAAGCGGCGCGCATCCCGGTCGCGGGCCAACCGATCTTCGTGGTGGCACGGCCCGACGGACGCCAGGTGTGGGTGAACTATGCGCTGCCACACAACGACGTGGTGCAGGTGATCGACACCGAGACTGCCCAGATAATCAAGACCCTGAAACCCGGCAAAGCCGTGCTGCATCTGGAGTTCACGCCACGCGGCGAGGCTGTATGGCTGTCGGTGCGCGACGAGGACCGCGTCGAGGTCTACGACACCGAGACTTTCGAGCGCGTGGCGCAGCTCGCCGCGGCCAAGCCGTCCGGCATCTTCTTCTCGGCGCGCGCCAACCGGATCGGGTTGTGACCCTTAGGTTTCTGGTTTCCTGTTGAAGGTTTCAGGTCTTGAGGCGAAGACATGACAGCTCATCAGACAGCCGACAATGCTCCCCGCCAGGTCTTTAGCCAGAAACCTGGAACTTCAAACCTGGAACCCGACGACATTGATCGCCGCCTCCTCAACGACTTCCAGCAGGGCTTTCCATTGTCGCCGGCGCCGTATGCCGACATTGCGCGCGAGCTCGGGGTGAGCGAAGCCGAGGTGCTGGCGCGGCTCGAGGCGCTTATCCAGGCGGGCGCCGTGAGCCGGGTGGGCGCGGTGCTGCGTCCGAACACGGTCGGTGTCAGCACGCTCGCCGCGATGGGCGTGCCCCCCGCCGATCTCGAGCGCGTGGCGCTACTCGTGAACGGCTACCGGGAAGTCAATCACAACTACGAACGCGAGCACGCCCTCAACCTGTGGTTCGTGGTCACCGCGCCCGACAGCCAGCGCCTGCAGCAGGTGCTGGACGACATCGCCGCGCGCAGCGGCTACGAGGTGTTGAGCTTTCCGCTGCTCGAGGACTACCACATCGATCTGGGGTTTGATCTGCGATGGGCCTGAACGTCGCGCAACTCGAGCCTGCGCCGACCGCGCCGCACGTCGATGATTTGGACCGGCGCGTGCTCGCGGCCATCCAGGGCGGATTGCCGCTCGTGCCCCGACCGTATGCCGAGATCGGCGCGCGCGTGGGTCTTGCGGAAGGCGAGGTCATGGCGCGTCTCGCCAGGCTCAAACAGGCCGGCGTGATCCGCCGCTTCGGCGTGGTGGTGCGCCATCACGAGGTCGGCTACGGCGCCAACGCCATGGTGGTATGGGACGTGCCCGATGACACGGTCACCAATCTCGGGCGCTGCCTCGCCGGGTTCGATTTCATCACGCTCTGTTACCGGCGGCCGCGCCGTTTACCGCAGTGGCGCTACAACCTCTACTGCATGATTCATGGGCGCGACCGTGAGGAGGCGCTCGCGCACCTCGAATGGATGGTGAACCAGTGCGGGTTACAGCGGCTTCCGCACGCGGTGTTGTTCTCGCGCCGGCGCTTCAAGCAGCGCGGCGCCAGATATTTTGATGTGCAGGGATGCACGAATCCAGGCGCGCGCGGGACGAGCGATTGCGCCGCGGGTGATGTGCAGGGATGCACGAATCCAGGCGCGCGCGGGACGAGCGATTGCGCCGCGGGTGATGTGCAGGGATGCACGAGTGCCGGCGCCGCGGCCGCTTCCGACATCCTCGGCAACGGCTCCCGGCGTTGCTCTACCTCCTCCATCCCTGGAGTCGTGTCTCCCGCGGCAAGCGCACACCCCTGTGCTTCACCGGACGCGCGCCTCAAGCCGGCCGGCGATGGCGAGCGCGTGAACGCCGCGGAGGTCAAGAATGGATAGTCTAGACCGCGCCATCGTCAACAGCCTGCAGGGCGGCTTCCCAGTCTGCGAGCGGCCTTATGCCGAGGCAGCGGAGCAGCTTGGCACGACCGAAGAGGAGCTCCTGCGACGCATCGACGCGCTGCTCGAACGTGGCGTGCTGACGCGCTTCGGACCCATGTATCACGCCGAGCGCCTGGGCGGGGCGCTGACACTCGCCGCCATGCAGGTGCCGGCTGAGGATTTCGAGCGGGTCGCGGCGCTTGTCAACGCCCACCCCGAGGTAGCGCACAACTACGCGCGCGAGCACGACTTCAACATGTGGTTCGTGCTCGCCACCGAAACGCCGGAGGAAATCCCAGCGGTGATCGCCGCGATCGAGCGCGAGACCAGCTATCGTGTGTACAACATGCCCAAGCTTGAAGAATTCTATGTCGGCATTAAGTTCGAAGCGTGAAGCTTCCGGCTTGAAGCTTCCAGCGGCACAGGCAAAGCCGATCGTTGGATCGGTTGATGCGGTTGATCGCGCGATCATCGTGGCGACTCAAGCGGGACTGCCGCGCGTGGCGCGGCCCTATCATGCCGTCGCCGAACAACTCGGCGTGAGCGCCGAGGAAGTCATGGTGCGGCTCACGCGCATGCTCGATGCCGGTATCATCCGGCGCATCGGTGCGGTGCCGAACCACTATGCGCTCGGCTATCGGGCCAACGGCATGTCGGTGTGGAATGTGCCGGATGAGCAGGTGCGTGAGCTGGGCATGAAGATCGGTGCGCTCGAAGCCGTGAGCCACTGCTATCACCGCCCGCGCCACCTGCCGCAATGGCCGTACAATCTGTTTGCCATGGTGCACGGGCGCGACCGCGCCGAGGTCGAGGCCAAAGTCGCAGAAATCGCGCGCCTTCTGGGCGAGGCCGACCGCGGCCATGCGATCCTGTACAGCACGCGTATTCTGAAAAAAACCGGGCTTCGGATCGCATGAACAACTCAACGCAGAGGCGCAAAGACGCAGAGAACGGCGTGCGTAGAGTCCAGCAGACACGAGAGCGGCTTCCTCTGCGCCTTCGCGCCTCGGCGTTGGGCTGTTGAGGTTTGTCTCATGTTCAGAATTTCACAGTACATGCAGGAGATCGCCGCCCCCACGCCCCTGGGCCCCAGGCGCAGTCCGCCGGGCCCAGTGGTCATCTGGAACCTGATCCGGCGCTGCAACCTCACCTGCCTGCACTGCTACTCGATCTCGGCCGACAAGGATTTCCCGGGCGAGCTCACGACCGAGGAGGTCTTCCGGGTCATGGACGATCTCAAGGCCTTCCACGTGCCGGTGCTGATCCTCTCCGGCGGCGAGCCGCTGCTGCGGCCTGACATCTTCCAGATTTCGCGCCGCGCCAAGGATATGGGGTTCTACGTCGGGCTGTCGACCAACGGCACGCTGATCGACGAGCAGCTGATCGCGCCGATCGCCGCCATCGGTTACGACTACGTCGGCATCTCGATCGACGGCATCAAGGCCACGCACGACCACTTCCGGCGCCGCGACGGCGCGTTCGATGCGTCGATGACGGCCATTCGCCTGTGCCGCGACGCCGGCATCAAGGTCGGCATGCGCTTCACCATGACGCAGGACAACGCCGCGGAACTCCCGCGGCTCCTGCAACTGATGGAAGACGAGGGCATCGACAAGTTCTACCTCTCGCACCTCAACTACGCCGGGCGCGGCAACATCAACCGCAGCCACGACGTCGTGCTCAACACCACGCGCTGGGCGCTCGATCTGCTGTTCGACAAGTGCTGGGACTACACGCAACGCGGGCTCAAGAAGGAGTTCGTCACCGGCAACAACGATGCCGATGGCGTGTACCTGCTGTTCTGGGTGCGGAAGCATTTCCCGCAGCTCGAGGCGCACCTGCGCGCGAAGCTCGCGCAGTGGGGCGGAAACTCCTCGGGCGTCAACATCGCCAACATCGACAACTTGGGCAATGTCCATCCGGATACCTTCTGGTGGCACTACTCGCTTGGCAACGTGCGCGAGCGGCCGTTCTCCGCGATCTGGCAGGACACCACCGACCCGCTCATGGCCGGTCTCAAGGCCAACCCGCGTCCGGTCAAGGGCCGCTGTGGCGAGTGCCAGTACTTCGACATCTGCGGCGGCAACACGCGCGTGCGCGCGCATCAGCTTACCGGCGACCCGTGGGCGGAAGACCCGGCCTGCTATCTCACCGATGAGGAGATCGGCGCCGACGTTCGCGGCGAGCGCCTGCAGGTCACACCCTACACGCGCCAGCGTTCTACCGGGCGCGCCTAGTGTTTCCGGCGGGCTGGCGCCTGCCTACAATGAGCCGGTGATCACGCTCACACCGCAAGAACACGAGGCGCTCGCGGCGCTGCTGAAGGATACGCGCTGGGCGGCGCTCGCCACGGCGCGCGACAACGAACCGCTCGCCTCATGGGTGGCCGTGGCGCCGGATGCCGAGCCTGGGCAGTTCCTGTTGCACCTGAGCCATCTTTCCTTGCACACCCGCTACCTGCTCGCCAACCCGAGGGCGGCGCTGTCGTTCAGCGAACCGGACCAGGACCCGAGCCGCGACCCGCAGACCTTGGTGCGCGTGAGCCTTCAGGGGCGCGTCGAGACAATCGCGCGCGACAGCGCCGATTACATCGCGGCGCGCGGAAACTACCTCGCGCGCTTGCCGCACGCCGAGGTGCAGTTCACGCTCGGTGACTTCTATCTCATGCGCTTTGTGCCAGAATCCGCGCGCTGTGTGCCCGGTTTCGGCAGGGCCCACCGCCTCGCGGCCGATGCGCTGCGTTCGTTGCTGATTGCTTCCGACTGATTCGCCATGGGTATTGTCATGAACAAGCGTACTGTCCGCCTGGCGCTGCTGCTCATCGGCGGCGCTGTCTCCCTTGCCGCCCGGGCGGCGCCGGGCGACGCGCCGAAGCTCTATGCCGAGCACTGTGCGAGCTGTCATGGCGCCGACCGCCTGGGTGCGATTGGCCCGGCGCTGCTGCCGGAGAACCTGGCGCGGCTGCGCCAGCCCGAGGCGCTCAAGACCATCGCCTCCGGCCGCCCCGCCACCCAGATGCCGGGATTCGCCGACAAGCTCAAGGACGATGAGATCAAGGCGCTTGCCGCGCTCATCTACTCGCCGCTGCCTGAGGTTCCGCCGTGGGGCGAAGCGCAGATCCGCGCGAGCCACGTGGTTCATGCCAAGCCCGGCAGCTTGCCGGACAAGCCGGTGTTCAAGGCCGATCTGCTCAACCTGTTCGTCGTCGTCGAGCTTGGCGATCATCACGTCACCCTGCTCGATGGCGACAAGTTCGAGCCGATCACGCGCTTTCCGACGCGCTTCGCATTGCATGGCGGACCGAAGTACTCGCCGGACGGGCGATTCGTGTACTTCGCCTCACGTGATGGCTGGATCTCGAAGTACGACATCTGGAACCTCAAATACGTTGCGGAGGTCCGCGCCGGCATCAACACGCGCAACCTCGCCGTCTCGGGCGATGGGCGCTATGTCGCGGTCGGCAACTACCTGCCGCACAGCATCGTGATCCTTGACGCCACCGACCTCGCCCTGCTCAAGGTCATCGAGGTCAAGGGCGATCAGGGTCGCAGCTCGCGGGTGTCGGCGGTGTACGACGCCGCGCCGCGCAAGAGCTTCATCGCCGCGCTCAAGGACCTCCCGGAGGTCTGGCAGATCAGCTACGACAAGGACGCGCCGCCGGTGTACGAGGGCCTGGTGCATGACTACCAGTACGGCGAGGGCATCCCGGTGCCGGGGCCGTTCCCGCCGCGGCGCATCCGGCTCGACGACTACCTGGATGATTTCGGTTTCGACCAGGCGTACGACCACATCATCGGTTCCTCGCGCGACGGCGGCAAGGGCCAGGTGATCCACCTCGACGTGCGCCGGCGTATCGCCACACTCGACCTGCCGGGACTGCCGCACCTGGGCAGCGGCATCACCTGGAGCTACCAGGGGCGCACGGTGCTCGCCACGCCCAACCTCAAGGAGGGCGCGGTGTCGGTGATCGACATGGACAACTGGAAGACGATCAAGCGCATCGACACGCTTGGACCGGGGTTCTTCATGCGCTCGCACGAAAAGACACCGTACGCGTGGGTCGACAACATGATGAGCGCGAAGAAGGACACGATTCAGATCATCGACAAGCGCACGCTCGAGGTCGTGAGGAGCCTCACACCCGCGCCGGGCAAGACCGCCGCACACACCGAGTTCACGCGCGACGGCAGGTATGCGCTGGTGTCGATCTGGGAAATGGACGGCGCGCTGGTGGTCTACGATGCCGCGACCTTCAAGGAGGTCAAACGCCTGCCGATGAAAAAACCCTCCGGCAAGTACAACGTCTACAACAAGATCACGCGCTCGGAAGGCACCAGCCACTGATCCGGCAAACGCGCGCGGGATCGTAATGCGCCGGCAGCGGCGTTGCCAATTGCCGGGAATGCACGCGGACAAACAGCAAGCCATGTACGGCATGATTCTGCTGCTTCACCTCCTGGGGGCCACGATCTGGACCGGCGGCCACCTGGTGCTGGCGCTGGGCATTCTTCCGAGAGTGCTGCGCGAGGGCAATCCCGCCGAGCTGTTGCGCTTTGAATCCGCCTACGAGCGGATCGGACTGCCGGCCCTGCTCTTACAAGTCGTCTCGGGCCTGTGGCTGGCGTATCGCATGGTTCCGGACGTGAGCCGGTGGTTTGATCCTGCCGATCCGCTAGGGCGCCTGCTGGCTGCGAAGCTTTTTCTTCTCGCGATTACGATCGGTTTTGCTTTGGACGCCCGATTGCGGATCATTCCGAAGCTCTCTACACGGAATCTGACGGCGCTCGCCTGGCATATCGTTCCCGTCACGGCGGTTTCGGTTCTTTTCGTCGTGGCCGGCGTGTCGTTTCGAATCGGCTGGTTGTGGTGAGGCCCGCCGCGGCGACTGGCATGGCCTGGACGCGCCAGTCGTTTGACGCTTTGGCCGGGTGGCCGCGGCGCCGGGTTGGGCAGGCCGGTCGCGCTAATCGTCACTAGACCAGGCTCGAGCTCCCGCGAGGGTCCGCGATATCCGGGACTTGGCGCGTGCCGATCGCTGGCTCGTCGCGGCACAGCCTTTGCACCGTTGGCGGGGATGTGGTCGCAAGCCCGCACAAGTCCCGTGGTGCTTCATCAGGCAGGACCCGCGCCGGGCGCTGAGCCAGCCCGACGCCCCCCGACGGACAGGTGGTGCCGATGAATTGGCGGAGATTTTTCTCCGGCACGCGCGGCACAACCGGCCCGTTGCGCCTGAGCCGCGAGTTCAGCGTCGCCAGCCTCGTCGGTTTCGCGATCGTGCTCATGGCGCTGGTGTGGATTCATCGCTACACGGCCATCGAGGCTCTCAAGCAGCAGGAGATCCGCGCCCACGCCGCGCTTACCACCGCGTTCGCCAACACGCTGTGGGCCTCGCATGCCGAGTTTGTCAAGTCGGCGGCAAGGCTGCCGCGCGCCGAGCTGTTGGAGCGGCCTGAAATCGGCGCCCTGCGCCGCGTGGTGCTGCAGCAGATCCGTGACACCGCGATCTTCCGGGTAAAGATCTTCGACGCCGGCGGCTACACCGTGTTTTCGACGCAGGCCGATCAGATCGGCGAAGACAGGCGCAACAGTGCCGGCATCGCCGCCGCGCGCCGCGGCGAAATCGCGAGTGCCATCAGCCTGCGTGACCAGCTGTCCGCGCTGGAAGGTGTGGTGGCCGACCGCAATGTCATCTCGACTTACGTCCCGATCCGACCCGGGCCTGGTGACCCAATCGAAGGTATATTCGAGCTCTACTCGGATGTCACGCCGCTGGTTCAGGAGATCAACGCAACCAGCCGCCGCCTCCTGCTGTCGGTGGGCGGGCTGATGGCGCTGTTGTACATGGTCCTGTTGCTCATCGTGCGCCGCGCGGACCGACAGCTTGCCATCCACGAGGCGGCGCGCGCCGAAGCCGACACGCGCATGCGCTACCAGGCGCACCACGACATGGTCACCGGGCTTCCCAACCGCGTGAGCTTCAACGAGGAGCTCGAGGCGGCGCTGCGCCGCACCAAGCGCTCCGGCCGATCGACCGCCGTGCTGCTGCTCGATCTCGACGGCTTCAAGCTCGTCAACGACAGCCTCGGGCACGACGCCGGGGATGAGCTGCTCAAGGCCGTGGCCGACCGCATCGAGTTCTGCACGCGTGAAAGCGACATGGTGTTCCGCGTCGGCGGCGACGAGTTCACGGTCATCGCCGAGCGGCTCGAGGCGCCGGAGCTCGCCGCCAACCTCGCCCAGCGCATCCTCGGCGCGCTCGCCCAACCGCTGCAGCTCGGCGGGCGCGACGTCGCGGTCGGTGCGAGCATCGGCATCGCCATCTATCCGCGCGACGAGGGCAGCGCCGAGATGCTGGTCAAGGGCGCGGATGCCGCCATGTATCGCGCCAAGGAAAAGGGGCGCAACCGCTACGAGTTCTACACTCCGGACATGAATGCCGAGGCGCTCGCCCGCCTGCAGCTGCAGACCGATCTCAAGCGCGCGCTGGAGTGCGGCGAGTTCGTGCTGCATTACCAGCCGCGCGGTTCGCTCAGCTCCGGCCGGATCGTCGGTGTCGAGGCGCTGCTGCGCTGGAATCGCCGTCGCCAGGAGCTGCTCGCGCCCGATCGGTTCCTGTCCTACCTCGAGGCGAGTGGTCTCATCATCCCGGTGGGGGAGTGGGTGCTGCGCGAGGCCTGCCGGCAGAGCCGCGCCTGGCAGGACCAGGGGCTGCCGCCGATGCGCGTGTCAGTCAACATCTCCTCGCGCCAGTTTCGCTGCGGCACGCTCGCTTCGGTGGTGCGCGCCGCACTGCGCGAATCGGGACTCGACGCGCGCCTGCTCGAGCTCGAGCTCACCGAGAGCCTGCTCGTGGAGAACACCGAGGAGGCGATCCAGATTCTCGCCGAGCTCAAGGCGATCGGCGTGTCGATCGCGATCGACGATTTCGGCTCCGGCTACTCCTCGCTTAACTACCTCAAGCGCTTTCCGGTGGACTTTCTCAAGATCGATCGGTCCTTCATCCGCGATCTTGCCACCAGCGCCAAGGACGCCGCCATCACGTCCAACATCGTGGCGCTGGCACGCAGTCTCGGTTTGCAGACCGTGGCCGAGGGCGTGGAGGAACGTGCGCAGCTCGATTTTCTCGGTGCCCAGGGCTGCGACGAGGTGCAGGGCTACCTGTTCAGCCGACCGGTGCCGGCGGATTCAATTGTCTCGGCCGTGGCGAGCGGCCGGTACGGCACTGGCGCCGGCGCTGCCCCTGCGTCCTGTGCAACGCTCGGCCTGACCCGCCCGCGCGCAAGCCGCGCTTCGATTTCCCGCTACCGACAGCGAGCGCCCCACCGTCCTGCGGTTGCGCACCACGGCGGCGTGAATGCCATGTGACAGCGCGCTGCGCAGCGGACTTGCGTCATTGACGACCAGGGCCATTTCCGCTTTCATGGCGCTCCCGATGGCCACCCGCCGCCGCTGGCCGTCGCCAACAAGACGATCCGATCCTGGAGCCTACCCTGCCACGCGGTTTTCTGAACCTGAGCCCCTGGGCGCGGCGCGTGCTGCCGGCCTGCCTGGCGCTCACGCTCGCGGGTTGCGCGAGCCCCGGGCAGAACCTGATGGCGCGGCTTGGCGAGGCAGTCCTCAACCAGGACGATCCAGCGACCGTACAGCAGGGGGCGCCGGCCTACCTGCTCCTGATCGACGGTCTCATTGCCGACGATCCGGCGAACGTGGGCCTGCTGCTCGCCGGCGCGCGCCTGTATGCGGCCTACGCCGGTGCATTTATTGACGAGCCGGAGCGTGCCCAGCGGCTGACGGCGCGCGCGCGCGGCTACGCGGAGCGCGCCCTGTGCGCGGACGGCGAGGCGGCCTGCGCGCTGCCGCGGCTGCCCTACGACGAGCTCGCCAGCCGGTTAACGGAATTCTCGAAGGATCGCGCCGAGCTGCTCTACGTCTACGCGGTGGCGTGGGCCGGCTGGATCCAGGCGCGCGTCGCCGACTGGAACGCGATCGCCGAGCTGCCCAAGCTCAAGGTCACGCTCGAGGGGGTGGTGAGGCTCGATCCCGGCCACGACAAGGGCGGGGCGCAACTCTATCTTGGGGTGCTGGAAAGCCTCCTGCCGCCCGCCGCCGGCGGGCGCCCGGAAGTGGCGCGCGGCCATTTCGAGCGCGCGCTCGAGCTTTCGGGCGGACGCAATCTCATGGCCAAGGTGCTGTACGCGGAGCGCTATGCGCGCGCGCAGCTCGACCGAGAGCTGCACGACCGGCTGCTCAAGGAGGTGCTGGCGGCCGACGCGCAGGCGCCGGGCCTCACGCTCACCAACACGCTGGCCAAGCGGCGCGCCGCGCAATTGCTCGCCAGCGCCGACCAGTACTTCTAACACGACGACACGGAGGACGCGCGATGTGGAAGCCTGCCGGGATTGTCATGGGTCTGATCGCGGCGCTCGGTTCGGCGCCGGCGAGCGCCGCCACGACCTTCAAGATCGCCACGGTCTCGCCGGACGGCACGCCGTGGATGGCACGCATACGCGCCGCTGCCGAGGAGGTGGCCGCCCGCACCGACAAGCGCGTGCAGTTCCGCTTCTACCCGGGCGGCGTCATGGGCACCGACGAGGCGGTGCTGCGCAAGATCCGCGCTGGCCAGTTGCAGGGCGGCATGGTCTCGGGCGGCAGCCTCGACTCCATTTATGTCGACTCGCAGATCTACAGCCTGCCGCTCGTGTTCGGCTCCTTCGAGGAAGTCGACTACGTGCGCGCGCGCATGGATCCGATCATCCAGCAGGGGCTCGAGCGCAATGGCTTCGTGAGCTTCGGCCTTGCCGACGGCGGTTTCGCCCACCTGTTCGCGACCGCCCCGGTGCGCGGCATCGATGACGTCCGGGGCCGCAAGGTGTGGCTGCCACCCAACGACCCGATCGCGCGCGCCGTGTTCGACGTGGTCGGCCTGTCGCCGGTGACGCTGCCGCTGTCCGACGTGATGACCGGCCTGCAAACCGGCATGATCGACACCCTTGCGGTGTCGCCGGTCGGCGCCGTGGCGCTGCAGTGGCACACGCGGCTCAAGTACGTCACCGACACCCCGCTGCTCTACACCTATGGCACCATGATCATCGAGCGGCGCGCCTTCGAAAGGCTGGCGCCGGCCGACCAGGCGGTGGTGCGCGAGGTGATGGGCAAGGCGCTGCAGGACATCGACCGGCACAATCGCGCCGACCAGGCCGGCGCGCGCGAGGCGCTCAAGCGCCAAGGCATCGAGTTCGTTGCCGTCGCGCCCGACAAGCTCGCGCAGTGGCAGGACGCCGCGCGCCAGGCGCGCGAGCGTCTCGCCGCGAGCGGCGTATACAGCCGGCAGATGTGGGACATGCTGCAGGGCTATCTCGCCGAGTTCCGTCAAAAGCGGCCGGCCGGCACGCGCTGAGCGCGGCGGCATGCTCGAGCGCCTGCGTCGCGCCGTGTTGCTCGCCGAGGACGTGATCCTCGTGGCGGTGCTCGTCGCGATGATCGGTTTTGCCGTCGCGCAGATCGCGCTGCGCAACCTGCTCGGCATCGGCATCCTGTGGGGCGACCCGCTGGTGCGCGTGCTCGTGCTGTGGGCCGGGCTGATCGGGGCAATGGTCGCGGCGCGTCTCGACCATCACATCGTGATCAGCGCGGCTGCCCAGTTCCTGCCGCCACGCTGGAAGACCGCGGGCCGCCTGCTCACCGACAGCGCGACCGCGGCGGTGTGCCTGATCGTGGCGCTTGTGGCCACGCGCTTCGTGCACTCCGATTACCAGGCCGGCGTGATGGCCTTCGCCCGGGTGCCGGCCTGGGTGTGCGAGCTGATCATCCCGTTCGCCTTCTTCGTGCTCGCCGGGCGCTACGCGCTGTTTGCCGTGGAGCGCGCGCGCGAGCTCCTGCGACCGACCCGATGATCGCCGCCGCCCTCGCGCTCATCGCTCTCGCCTTGCTCGGCATGCCGCTGTTTGCCGTGATCGCGGCGCTCGCACTGCTCGGTTTCTACGCCGCGGAGATCAGCCTGTCGGTGGTTGCGATCGAAATCTACCGGCTGGTCGACTCGCCGGTGCTGGTGGCGATTCCGCTGTTCACCTTTACCGGATACCTGTTGTCGGAGAGCCAGGCCTCGCACCGCCTGGTGCGCCTGACCGACGCGCTGCTCGGCTGGCTGCCGGGCGGCATGGCGATCGTGGCGCTGGTGGCGTGCGCGATCTTCACCGCGCTCACCGGCGCCTCGGGCGTCACCATTATCGCCATCGGGGGCCTGCTGCTGCCGGCGCTGCGCGAAGCCGGCTATGGCGAGCGCTTCACGCTCGGGCTGCTCACCTCCGCGGGCAGCCTCGGGCTGTTGTTCCCGCCCTCGATCGTGCTGATCCTGTACGGCGTGATCGCGCAGCAGCTCGACGTCGGCCAGCCGGTGTCGATCGACGACATGTTCCTGGCGGGTCTGCTGCCCGGGCTGCTCATGGTGCTGATGCTGTCGCTGCACGGCATGTGGTCGGGCTGGAACGTGGAGCGCGCCCGCACGCCCTTTTCCTGGCGCGAGGTCGCGGGCGCCCTGCGCGAGGCGATCTGGGAGGTGCCGTTGCCGGTGATCGTGCTGGGCGGCATCTACAGCGGCCTGTTCGCGGTGTCGGAAGCGGCGGCGGTTTCCGTGCTGTACGTGCTGATCGTCGAGGTCTTTGTGTACCGCGAGATTCCGCTGCGCGAGCTGCCGCGCGTGATGCGCGAGTCCATGGTGGTGGTGGGCGGCGTGCTGATCATCCTGGGCGTGGCGCTCGCCTCGACCAACTACCTGATCGACGCCGAGGTGCCGGCGCGCCTGTTCGACTACGTGCGCAAGCACGTCGACAGCCAGCTCACGTTCCTGCTGCTGCTCAACGTTTTCCTGCTGATTGTCGGCATGCTGCTCGATGTCTTCGCGGCATTGTTTCTGCTGGTGCCGCTCATCCTGCCGCTCGCGGTGGGCTACGGCATCCACCCGGCGCACCTCGGCATCGTGTTTCTCGCCAACCTGCAGCTCGGCTACTTCACGCCGCCCGTGGGCATGAGCCTGTTCATCGCGAGTTACCGCTTCAAGCGCTCGGTGATGCAGCTCGCCGGTGCTTCCCTGCCGTTCCTGGCAATACTCGCGGCGGCCGTGCTCATCATCACCTACTGGCCGCAGCTGTCACTCGCACTGCTCGCTCAGCGCTGATCGCCCTCACCGCGTGCGGCGGGGATGCTGGCGGAGAGGGTAGGGGTCGAACCTACCGGAGACAGGTTAACTGCCTCCCGACGGGTTTGAAGCCCGCGGATGTCACCGGACAATCTTCCTCTCCTAAGAAAGCCGCCCAGCTCGTTGTCGCTGGCCTTACTTGATATTGCTCTCCTTCGCGATAAACGCCTCGATCTCCACCCTGGCGAGCGGCCCGATGCGCCGCGCGGCGAGCGTTCCGTCGGGCGCGTACACCAGATTCATGGGCGTGGCGCCGAACCACGGGCGGCCGGTGGCGCGCAGGTAGATCGCCTTGAACGCGCGCCCGGGATCCAGGAGATTCGGGAAGCTGAGCTGGTGGCGTTGGATGAATGCCAGCGCCTCCGCCTTGCGGGCCAGGCCGTCCACCGAGATGCCGAGCACGGTTGCGTCCTTGTCGCGATGTGTATTGTGAAAGGAGACCATTTCATGAATCTCCTTATTGCACACCGCGCAGTCCGAGGCCCAGACCGTCACCACCAACCATTTGCCCTTGCCGGGATATTCTTCGAGCGCGTGCGGCCGGCCCTCGAAATCGTAGAGCGTTTCACCTGCCGTTCCCGACCATCCCCATGCCGGGAATAACGCCAGCATGATGGCCCATAACATGGATAACAGTTTCATTTTCGAATGCTTTATTACTCGACAAGTATCCGTGTGCCGTTCGCGGCGCTTTCCACCCTGCCGATGACCGCGACGCCGACATGGCCTTCCGCAGCGAGCCGCTCGACAACTTGCGTGGCAGCCGCCTCGGGCAGCGCGATGAGCAGCCCGCCCGAAGTCTCGGCGTCGAACAACAGATCCCGCCATGTTTCGGGTACCGCGGCATCGAAATGCATCCTGCCGGAAAACGCGCGGCGATTAGAAGAAAGTCCGCCGGAGCTGACACTGCGGTCTTTCAGCGCCAGGGCTGCAGGCAAATGCGGCACGCGCCGATGCGCGATGCGCAGCGCGACGCCCGAAGCGCTTGCCATCTCCAGGGCATGACCGAGCAGGCCGTAGCCGGTAATGTCGGTGCAGGCATGGGCGCCCGCCTCGACCATCAGTTCCGCAGCGCGCCGGTTGAGCCGCACCATACTGTCGACCGCCGTCTCGACCGTACGCGCGTCAACCAGATCCTGCTTGTAGGCCGTGGCGATGATCCCGACGCCGATCGGCTTGGTGAGCACCAGTGCATCGCCAGGGCGTGCGCCGGCATTGGTCACTACACGTGCCGGGTCCACGAGACCGGTGACCGCGAGTCCGTATTTCGGCTCCGGGTCATTCACCGAATGGCCGCCCACCAGGGCCACGCCGGCCTCGGCGAGTTTGTCGGCGCCGCCGCGCAGGATCTCGTGCAGAACGTCGAGCGCCAGCCCCGACTTCGGGAACGCCACCAGGTTCATCGCGGTGAGCGGCCGGCCGCCCATGGCGTAGACATCGGAGAGTGCGTTGGCCGCGGCGATGCGCCCGAAGTCGTAGGGGTCGTCCACGATCGGCGGGAAGAAATCCACCGTGTTCACGAGCGCGAGATGTTCATCGATACGGTATACGCCGGCATCATCGTTCGTGTGTATCCCGACGAGCAGGTTCGCATCGCGCGATGGCGGCAGCCGGCGCAACACCTCGCCGAGCGCGCCCGCCTCCATCTTGGCGGCGCAGCCGGTGCAGCTCGCCCACTGCGTGAGTCGCACACCCGCGCTCATGGACGCGCCTGCGGTTTGCGGCTCGCAGCCACGCGCGCGTCGCCGGCGCGCCGGGTCAGCCCCTGGCGGTCGAAATATTCGAGCACCTGCAAGGCCAGCTCGCGTCCGACGCCGATCGCGCTCCGGATTTCGCCAAGGGTGAGGCGGCCTTGCTCATGGAGAATCTGCTCGGAGCGCGCGCGCCAGTCGTCCAGGTCGTTTCGCGTCAGGTATACGCCGCTCGCCAGCTTCACCACCCGCCCGGCGCGTTCCAGCTCACCGAGGAAGCGCTCGATCCGCGCGGGGGGATGGTTCAGCATCTTCGCCAGGGTGCCGAGCTTCGGCGGTGTGCCGCCGCGCACATGCAGGAGTTGCTCGATTTTTCCCGCCAGCTTCTCCTCCGCCGCAGAGAACTGCTGACGATGGCCGCGCGGCCTTAGCCCCTCGGCTACCTGTTCCACTTCGCCGGCCGCGACCAGCCGCGCCGTCACGAGCCTGAAGACATGCGCATCGAGCCGCGGGCAGGCGGTCGAGTGCAGCGTGGCCAGCGGCACGGCCGTCATGCGCGGGTGGGCCGCGAGATAATCGCGGACCGCGTCCCGCAGGCGCGTCGCGAGCGCGTCGACCGAGGCCCCAAGCGCTACCCACGGCAAGCCGCCCGACTCTTGATACAGGATGTCGCGGCGCGCCCTGAGCCGCTCCGCGAGACGCTCGGGGGTCTCTGCGAGCTGTTCTGCCAGATCGGGGACGAACCAGCCCGCGGCGCCACGCGCCTCGAGCCACACACCGAGCGCTTCCTCAACATCGAGACGCACCAGGTGTTTGAGCCGCACGAGCCGCTCCGGCAACCCCGCGCCACGGCGCACGGCGAAGGCATCGAGCACGATGCCGCCGCCGAGCGTGTGGCGGGCCTCGCCGCTGCGCACGACGAAGCGGTCGCCGTAAAGCATCGGTACCTCGGCGTCCAGGCGAAGTTGCGCGAACGCAGACATGCCCGGGTCGGGCAGGCGTTCCTCGAGCCACAGCAGGCGGCCCAGGGTTTCGGCGGTGCCGGTATGGACATGCACGCGTAACTGGCTCTTTAACGGCGCCGTGACATGGCGCGAAAGCGTGAGCAGTACATCGGCCGTGTGCGAGGCACGGGTGAGGCGCGCATCCACCAGCATCATCCCGCGCGCCAGCCGTTCTTTTTCAACCCCGGCGAGATTGAGCGCGCACCGGCTGCCGGCGGTGGCCTGCCCGACCGGTCGGTTGTGTACCTGCACGCCGCGCACGCGCAGCTCCTGCCCACCTGGCAGCACCCGCAAACGGTCGTCCTTGTGCACCTCACCGCCAGCGACGGTGCCGGTCACCACGGTCCCGTGGCCGGGCATGGTGAAGACGCGGTCTATGGGCAGGCGGAAGAAGCCCTCGGTCTTTCTCGCCTGTACTGCTTGTAACGCCTGCGCGAGCGCGGCGCGAAGCCGCTCGACGCCCTCGCCGGTTTGCGCCGACACCGCTACGATGGAAGCATCCGCAAGTGCCGTGCTGCGCAGCAGCGCACGGACATCGTCGGTCACGGCCAACACGCGCGCGGCGTCCACGAGATCGGTCTTGTTGAGCGCCACCACACCACGCGGGATGCCGAGCAGTGTGACGATATCGAGGTGCTCGAGCGTCTGCGGCATGATGCCGTCATCGGCGGCCACGACCAGCAGCACGAGGTCAATGCCGGTCGCGCCCGCCACCATGTTGCGTACGAAGCGTTCGTGCCCCGGCACGTCCACGACCCCGACCGGGCCGATGCCCGGCAGGTCCATATGCGCGAAGCCGAGATCGATGGTCATGCCGCGGCGCTTTTCCTCGGGCAGGCGGTCGGTATCGATGCCGGTGAGCCGGCGCACGAGCGCGGTCTTGCCATGATCGATATGTCCGGCGGTGCCGATGATCATGGCTTTGCTCCGGCCAGCGCCGCGATCAACGAATCGGGTTCGAGCAGCGCGCGCAGATCGAGCAGCACGCGCCCGCCGTGAACGCGCGCGATCACGGGCGGTGCGAGTCGTCGCAGTTCGCGCGCAAGACCCTCGGCACCGCCCTGGAGCGGCGTGAGGGCGACGAGTCGGGTGGGCAACCCGGCCGCCGGCAGCGAGCCGCTGCCGACCTGCGACTCGCCGGCAATGATCTCGACCCGCGCGCGTTCCCCCGCCCAGCGCTCGACATGCGGACGCATGGCCTGTGCCATCTGCTCGATCTCCTCGATGCGGCGTCCGATCATGCGATAAGCGGGTAGCGTCTGTTCGATGGTCGCGGGCGAAAGATACGACCGGAGCGTGGCCTCCAGCGCCGCGAGCCTGAGCTTGTCGAGCCGCAGCGCGCGCTTCATCGGGTTGCGCTTGATGCGCCGGATCCACTCGGCGCGCCCCACGATAAAGCCGGCCTGCGGCCCGCCGAGCAGCTTGTCGCCGCTGAAGGTCACGACGTCGGTGCCGGCGCGCACGGTCTCCTGCACCGTCGGCTCGCCGGGCAGACCGAAGCGCGCGAGGTCCAGCAGCGCGCCGCTGCCGAGGTCCGCGACGACCGGCACCCGGCGCTTGCGTCCGAGCTCGACGAGCCTGGCGAGCGGTACCTCCTTCGTGAAGCCCTGAATGCGATAGTTGCTCGTGTGCACCTTGAGCAGCAGCGCCGCGCCCGCTTCAAGCGCCTCGGCGTAATCCTTGAGATGCGTGCGGTTGGTGGTACCGACCTCCAGCAGCCGGCAGCCGCTCTTCACGATGATGTCCGGCATGCGGAAACTGTCGCCGATCTCGACCAGCTCGCCGCGGCTGACCGCCACGCGTTTGCGGTTCGCGAGTGTGTTGAGTGCGAGATAGACGGCCGCCGCGTTGTTGTTGACCACGGTCGCGGCCTCGGCGCCGGTCAACCGGCATAGCAGCTCCTCGATCAGCGTGTCGCGGTCGCCGCGCCGGCCGGCGTCGAGGTCGTATTCGAGATTGACCGTGGCGGTCGCCCGCACCATGGCCTGCACCGCCTCGGCGGAAAGCGGCGCGCGCCCGAGGTTGGTGTGCAGCAACGTGCCGGTAAGATTGATGACCGGTGCAAGACGCGGCGTACGCCAGGCCGCAACCGCGGCAAGCACTTCTTCCGCAACTTCCTCGGACGTGGGTGGCGCGCGCCGGGCGCCCGAGCGCAGCCGCTCGCGGTGCGCTGCAAGTCGCGCCTGGATTTCGGCCACGAGCAGTGCGTGATCGAGCCGCACGCGCTCGGCGGCCAGCGCGGGATGCTCCAGCACCGCGTGCACCGCGGGCAAGGCCGCCAGTGTCGTCATGGGTCTACCGGCCACGGGATGACCTCAGCCCTCCAGATCGCGCTTCTTCTGTTCGTACTCCTCCTTGCCGATCTCGCCGCGGGCGTAGCGTTCCTGGAGGATGTCGAGCGCCGACTTGCCGCGTGGCGCGTCGCCCGACCGGTCAAAGACCCATTTGCCCAAGGCCACAACTCCCACGATGACCAGCACCCAGAACAGCAGCATCGGCAGTGGACCGAAACCCCACCACCAACCATGATCGTCCCACATTGTCGCCTCCTTTCGTCTTTAGAATGTCAGGTTCATATCGGCCGGGATCACGACTTCCTTGTAGTACTTCGCCGGATCGGCCGACCTCACCCCGTCCACCAGGTCCTTCGGCGTCATGCCAAAGAGCGCGAGATTGAGCGGGCAGGCGAGCACGGTCGCGCCTTCCGCGATCAGCATCACGAACAGGTCCTCGACCAGCGGCAGGCCCATCTCGTCCATCTTGTCCATCACCGCTCTTGCGACCTCCGGCGGCTCGTCCGGCAGGCAGGTGAGCGTCTTCACTTTCTCGCGGTGCACGGCATTGATGCCGCGCGAGCCGAAGAACAGTGTGACCTTCGATCCCTCGCGCAGCAGCGAAAGCGCCGTCATCAGGGCGTTGAACACCTGGCACAGCTCGTCGTGAAAGCACATGACCGAGACTTTTTTCATGATCCCTCCTGTGCCGCGACCGGCTGGCGGATACGTCCGGCTTCACCACTGTTGCGTATCAACCCGCCTGCGATCTCGCGAAACACTGCGACCGCTGGCGAGTCGGCGTGCGCGGCAACGAGTGGCGTGCCGCCGTCGCCGCACGCGGCGATCCGGGGATCGAACGGGATGCGACCGAGCAGCGGCGCGCCGAATTCCTTGCCCAAGTCGCCTGCCGCGTCCGGAAAGAGCGGCACGTCGCCGCGGCAGTGCGGGCAGACCACTGCACTCATGTTCTCAATGAGCCCGAGGATGGGGATGCCAAGCTCACGCAGCATGGACGCGGCGCGCACGGCGTCGGCGCGCGCCACCGCTTGCGGCGTGGTCACGAGCAGCGCGCCGTGCAGCGCCATGGCCTGGTGAAGCGAGAGCGGCACGTCGCCGGTCCCGGGCGGAAGGTCGACCACGAGGAAATCGAGCGCGCCCCAGTCCACGTCGTAGACGAAGTCGTGGATGACCTTGTGCAGCACGGCGCCGCGCCAGATGAGCGCGTCGCCCTCCGGCACCATGAAGCCGACCGAGACGATCTTGAGGCCATGCGCCTCGAGCGGCCGGATGCGCCCGTCCGCGCCCGCACGCAACCGCTCGTCGCGCAGACCGGTCATCAGGGGAACGCTCGGGCCGTAGAGATCGGCGTCGAGCAGGCCACAGCGCGCGCCCTCGGCGGCGAGCGCCACGGCGAGATTCACGGCAACGGTGGACTTGCCGACCCCGCCCTTGCCGCTCGCCACGGCGATGACCTTGGCGATCGCGGGCGCCCGGCCCGCCCGTGGCGTAGTCACGGTTTCTTCTCCAGCCCGTCCAGGCACTGCTGCAGCCAGCGGGCGTGGGTGCGGCCGGCCTCGGCGAGCGCCAGGAACCAGCGCGCGATTTCGGGGAAACCCTCCCGCGCCGCCACGTCGGCGTGGTGCGTGTAGAGCGTGGAAAATTCATGCAACTCGGCCTCGATCGAGGCCCGAAGGTTGTCCGCCAGCATCGCGCTCACGAGTTCGGGGACGCGCGCGCCGTGGCCGCTCTCGGCCATCCCTGGCCTCCGCGGCACTCGTGCTTCCTGCACATCGCTCGACAGGAGGTCGAGAAAGCCGAGGGCGTGGCCGCGCTCCACGGCCGCTCCTGCGCATCCCTGCGCCCGCAGCACTTGTGCGTCCTGCACATCGTCGGCCGCGGCGCGCAGCACGTGCGCCACGTCCGGGCGTGCGGCGGCATCCGCCAGGCGCGCGGGGAAGTGATAGCGTATGTTCGCCTGCGCCTCGCGGGCGTAAGCCTCCTTGAGGTGCTCGAGCGTCTGTGTCTCGGCGAGATCGGCCATGGTCGCTTACCGCAGGCTCATCAGGTAGGCCAGAATGTCGTTGCGCTCCTGCTCGGTCCCGGCGAACGGCGGCATGAGCGATGCCTTCTTCCCGTCCTGTTCCATGTAGTACCCCTTGCCCGGGACCACGATCATCGAGGGCTCGAGCATGGATTCGACCAGATACGCGGCTGAATGGATGCCGCCGGCGTAGGAAAGGTCCGGCCCGACGCGCGGCTGCGCGGGGTTGCCGGGGAAGTTGTGGCAGCCGGCGCAGCCCTTTTCACTCATCAGGCGCTTGCCGCGCCCGACATCGCCGGCGGTGGCGACCTCGCCGACCTGCTTCGCATAGGCCGCGTCAATTTTGCCTTTCTCGAACCGCAACCATTGCCAGGCGGACAGGCGCTTGAGTCCATTGCGCTCGGCGGCATCGCCGTTCCAGA
>CAYZVX010000012.1:0-19262 GCA_964482055.1 uncultured Acidiferrobacteraceae bacterium | reverse complement strand
AGCGTCTCGACCGAACCGTCGGCACGCCACAACCACAGGGCAACCGGCGCGCCGGCGTGTCCCATCCCTACGTAGGGCAGTCCGACACCTGGCCCATAGCGCACCGGCCACTGCACCGCGGCAGCGTCGGCGAACGCGCCTATGGCGCGATCCTTGGCCGGTTTGTCATCGCTCCATTCGAGATGCAGCGCGATGGTTCGTGCGCCGTACTGGGCACGCACCTTGACCTCGGCCGCGCCGGATGGCGCGGCCGCGGGCGGCACGCTCGCCTGCGGGTATACGGAAACCACGGCCGGCGCCTGCTTGAGCCAGGAGGAGCTCAACGGGTCGAGCACCGGCTCACCGGCGCTCCGCATCACCGGAATGAAAGAAGCACCGTCCCTGGCGATGGCCACCACAGGAAGAAGAACCACTATAGCCAACAGAGGCAACGAGACGCGAAGCACGCTCATGCGGCACCTTCTCCGTAATCGCCCGCGGCGACCTCACGGTGTTCCAGCCGCTCGGCGAGGCCTTCGGCCGCGACGATGGGGATCACGCGCCGCCTCGCCGTGGCGTTGGCCGCATCGGCCTTGGGCGCTTGCGCGGACGGATTCTGGTAGTACGCCGCATCGAGCTTGAACATCTCGGCATGGCGGTAGGCGATGAGAATATCCATGAGCTCGGATGCCTCGCCGCGGCGTTTTTTCTCGCGCTCCGCCTCCAACAGCGCGAGCACCTCCGGCACGCGCGGGCCGAAGAGCCTGATAAGAAACTCATCGGGAATGCGGCGCTCGCTAGTGAGCCTTCCTTGGGCGTCGTACTGGTACGGCGACAGCGGGGGCACGTAGTACACGTTCGGCTGCGTGCCGAGCTCGGCATGCAGCGGCAGCGCCACCTTCCATTTCGTGACGAGCTTGTGCACCGGCCCCTCGGTGTCGTCGAGGTAACCGACGAAGCGGATGCGCCCGACGCACTGCTGAGCGCAGGCCGGGGCCAATCCCTGCTCGATGCGCGGGTAGCAGAAGATGCACTTCTCGGAACGCTTGAACAGCGGGTTGTAGTACACCTTCTTGTACGGGCAGGCGGCCACACAGTGCTGGTAGCCGCGGCAGCGCTCCTGGTCGATGAGCACGATGCCGTCCTCCTCGCGCTTGTAGATCGCCTGGCGCGGGCAGGCGGCGAGGCAGGCCGGATTGGTGCAGTGGTTGCAGAGGCGCGGCAGATAGAAGTAATAGCTGTTCGGGTACTCGCCCGCGCCCTGGTCCTCGTCCCAGTTCGGGGCGTAGTCGGGCGCGCGCAGCGGCGCGAGATGCGGCAGCTCGCCGCTCACGCGTTTGCCGAGCGGGTTGAGCGCCTGCTCGTAGTTCATCTCGAACGGCGCACCGTAATCCTGGTGCAGGTCGGGTATGCGTCCCGGCCGCCGCATGCCGTTTTCGTCGAAGCCGCCGCCGGCCTCCTGCCATTTGCGCGGATAGCCGCTGCCCGGATGGGTCTCGACGTTGTTCCAGTACATATAGTCGCGGCCGTTGCGGTTGGTCCATTGCGTCTTGCAGGCTGAGGTGCAGGTCTGGCAGCCGATGCACTTGTTCAAGTCCATGACCATCGCCAGTTGTCGCTTTGACATGTGTTTTTTCCTCAGGTCTTGGCCACGTCAACGGATGATTCGTAGGCAATCTGGTTGCCGTCCCACTCGGCGCCGAACTTGAGATGCCCCCAGCCGCCGGCCAGTTCCAGCGGCGCAAGCGCCCCGGCCACCGGCTCGTCCATGCCCAAACGCTTCTTGAACTGATGCGGCTCCCAGGCGTGATCCATCATGAGGGTGCCGGGCCGCAGGCTCGGCAGAATCTTGGCCATCGCACGGAACTCGCCGACGTTGTTGAATACGCGCACGGTGTCGCCGTCGCGGATGCCGCGCGCGGCGGCATCCTGCGGATTGAGGTTCACGTGCGGCGCGCCGCGTTGCAGGCGCAGCATGTACTTGTTCGAGCGCCAGGTGGAGTGAATGCCCCAGCGCGTGTGCGGCGAATAGAACTTGAGCGGGAACCGCGAAGGGTGCAGCGATTCGCGCGCGGTCGGCACGGCACACTTGAGTTTCAGGAATACCTCCTGGTCGATGTAGAACTGCTGGCGGCCGGAGAGCGTCGGATACGGGCGCTTGAGATAGAACTGCTCCTCGAACGAGCGGTACGGCTTGTCGGCGTACAGCGGCGAGGTGAGGCCGGCGTTGGTGTTGAGGATCAGGAAGCCGCGCTCGACCGCGTTCTCGAATTTCCACGGCTTGAACGCGGGCACGTTCTCGATCAGCCACTTGACCACGTCCTTGTCGGTGTTGACCTTGCCCTGCATGGTGAAGTCCGTGTGCAGGATGTCGAGGTCGCGCGTGAGCGGCGCCTTCTTGCCGTCCTTCTCGACCGTGAAATCGGGGTCCGGAATCTGCTTGAGCCCGCGGCGTTTCGCCGCACGCTCGATTTTCTCCGCGAGCAGCCGGCAAATCTCCCACTCCGATTTGGTCTCGCCGATGGGCTTCAACCCCGGCGGCGGCACGGTCAGGTTTACGTAACGGTGGTAGCCGACCTCGCCGCGGATGTCCCAGCCCTCGTAGTGGCTGATCGCGGGCAGCACGTAATCGGCGAGCTCGGCCGAGGAATCCATGCGGAAGTTCACATTGACGTATAGCTCGGTCGCATCGAGCACCGACTTTTTATAGTGCGATGACGACTTGTTGCGCCGCAACATGTTGTCGGCGAACAGGATGCGCACCTTCGGCTCGCCGAAGTTGGCAAGCCATTTCTTGTCGCGCGCCTGCTCGGCGAGTTTGACGAGCTCGTCGGGCGTGAGCCCGGTGCGCGAGACAAACTCCTTGTCCTCGTAGTGTTGCTTGAAGGTTTCCCACATGCGCCCCGAGAGCCACTCGCCGAGAAAACCGGACTCGAAGCGCGCGGGCTTAGGGCTAGAGAGCGGGCCGATGCCGCCCAGGCTCCACTGGTGCTCGGTGTCTACCACGTCATGGCCGGTGAGCGCGCAAAACAGCGCCTGCGCCCAGCAGGCGAGGATGCCCCAGGCGTACTTGTGCAGCGAAAAACCGATGGTAAGCCCGGGATCGTGGGCCGCGGCGTATTCGCGCGCGAGCTGGTAGACCAGGCTCGGATGAATGCCGGTGTATTTCTGCGTTGCCTCGGGCGGGAACTTGGCGGCCTCGGCGCGCACCTTCTCGAACACCGTGGTAACCGCGATCGGCTTGCCGTCCGCGCCCTTGACCTCGAAGCGGCCGGTGAGCGCGGGCTTGAGCTTGCCGAGCCTGAGCGTCTTGCGGAAGTGGCCCTGGGTGCCGGGCATCGGTACCGCGGCCTGGGTGACCTCGTCCCAGCCGTAGAACACGTCGTCCTTGCCGCCCTGGCGCAGGTCGCTCATGCGCAACAGCCGGCCGTTGTCCTCGCGCACCAGGAACGGGAGGTCGGTCTGCTCGCGGACGAAGTCCTCTTTATAGAGCTTCTCCTTCACTACCACGTGCACCAGCGACATGGCGAGGAAGCTGTCCGAGCCCGGATTGATCGGGATCCACAGGTCGGCGTGGATGGCGGTGGGATTGTAGTCCGGCGAGATCACGACGATCTTCGCGCCGCGCCATTTGGCCTCCCACAGGTAATGCGCGTCCGGGATGCGCGTCACGTTGGGGTTGAAGCTCCACAGCACGATGTAGTCCATCTCGAACCAGGCATCGAGCGAGGTGCCGACGTTGGGAACGCCGTAGGCGAGCGAGGCGCCGGTGAACATGTCGCCGACCGCGCTCGAGGGATAGAGCCGGATCGCGCCGAGCAGCGACCCCAGGCGCAGCGGTCCCGCGCGCCGGCCCTGCGAGAGGATGCCGGTGCCGGTGTAGATCATGAGCGCGCCCGGACCGTGTTTGGCGAGCGTGTCCACGACCTTTTCGGCGATCTCGCTCGTCGCCTGGTCCCAGGAGATGCGCTGCCATTGGCCCGCGCCGCGCGCGCCGACACGTTTGAGCGGATAGAGCAGCCGGTCCTTCTCGTACATCGCCTGCGAATGGATCGCGCCCTTGTTGCAGCCGCGCGGGTTGGGATCGGGGATGTCGAGGTTGATCTGCGGGTATTGCGCGAGCTGCTCCTCGCGCATCACGACACCGTCCTTGGCGAACACGCGGAATGCGCAATTGCCCTGGCAGTTGGAGCAGTGGAAGGCGTAGCCCGCGGCGTCGCCGCGCGTGGCCGCGAATTCCTTGCGGTAGAAATCCTCCCAGGCGCGGTAGGGGTAGCGCGACAGCGGGTCGTTCACGTCCTGGATGCGCGCCAGCAATTCCTCCGGGAGCCCCGCGAGCAGGCCGCAGAAGCCGGCGCCGGTCATCTTCAGGAAATCGCGTCTGTCCACCATCGTTGTCGCCTCGTCCGTTCTATTTTTGCGGAGCGCGCAGCAGCGTCTCGACCGCCGCGCGCGCCTCGGGGCTGAACCAGTCGTACTCGCCGAGCACCCGGTAGGCGATGCGCCCGTCGCGCCCGATCAGGTACGACGTGGGCACGCCCGGCACGCTGTACTGCCGCCCGACCAGACCGTCGCGTTCGTGCCAGACCGGAAAGCTGAGCTTTAACTCTTCGGCAAAGCGGCGCACTGTCGCAAGCGGCGCCTGGTCCTGCGACACCGCCAGCACCACGAGGCCCCGATCCCGGTACGCCCGATACAACTGCTCCATCGCCGGCATTTCCTTGCGGCACGGCGGGCACCACGTCGCCCAGAAATTGAGCAGCACCACCTTGGCCGCTCCTGCGCTTCCCTGCGCCCGCGGCACTCGTGCATCCTGCACATCGCCGCGCAGCTCGCCGAAACGCGCCGGCTTGCCTTGCAAGTCCTGCGCGATGAAGTCGCCGGCCACGACCGCACCCTGAGTGGGCTTGAGTTCACCCTTCGCGGCCGCTGCCGGCGCGGCCGTGAACACCGAGAGCGCGGCCACGAAGCCGGCGAGCGCAAGCGTCGCGCTTTTCGGTTGACGATCCCTCCGCCGGAGGGAGACGTTCACAGTCATCCCGGCCGCCCGCGCCGCAGCGCCGTCGTGTCGGTCAGGCCCGAGACCTCGGGCAGACGGCTCATGCGCCACTGCGCCATGCCGCCTTCGAGGTTGACGGCGAGCTTGATCGCGCGCGCGGCGGCGGCGAACGCCGCGCGGTCGCCCTCCTCGGTGACGACCACGGTCGGCCGCCAGCGATCGAGCTGCGCCGTCGGGACCATCTGCGGCGCGACGTTGATCGCCTGCGGCAAGTGGCCGTCCTCGAATTCCTGCGCGTCACGCAGGTCGAGAATCTGGTAGCGGCCCGGCGCCTGGCGGATCGTCTGATACAGATCCGCGGCGGCCACCGCCCGTTGCGCCGCGAGCGCGGCGCGCTGTGCCTTCGCGCCTTGCAGGAGCAACGCGGCGAGCAGCGCCATGATGATCACGAGATAAAACGCGTGCCAGCGATAGCTCATGTCTCCTCCTAGCGGCTAGTCGTTCGCGAGATCGAGTCCGCGCGCCTGGGTTTCGCGCACCCGATGCCAACGGCCCCAGTAGAGCAGGAACGCCGTGCCCATGCCGACAGCGAAGAACGTCATGCCCATGGCAAAGCTGCCGACCGACAGCGTGGGAAAGCCGGCCATGAACGCACCGGTGGTGCAGCCGCCGCCGAGCAGCGCGCCGAAGACGATGAGAAACCCACCGACGAACACTGCAGCGGCGCGGGATTTCATGCCCGAGGGAAACGCCGCTTCCCACAACGGCGTGACCGGCACGTTTCGGAAACTTCCCGAGACCAGCGCGCTCGCGGCCGCGCCGGCGAAGATGCCGACAACCATCGCCGCGCGCCAGGACGTGGTCTCGTCGAGGACGGGGACGCTGTTGAGACGATAGCCGAAGAGGTCGGTGACGTGGCTGACAAGCGCGGCGAAGCCCCCGGAGATGCCGAGGTACTGGCCCTGGGCCGTGGCGGCGAGGATCACGACCCCCGCGAGCACGCCGGTGGAGACCCATCCCCATTCGCGCCGGATCAGCGAACCGCGCGGTTTGGCGGCCTCAAAACGCTTGCCCGGGTCGAGCCGGTCGGCAAGCGCGACCACCAACAGCACCAGCACACCGAGCGCCACCGCCAGCGCCCCGTGCGACACGTCGAGCACGAGCGGCAGCGTCATGCTCTGCGGGTAGGAACGGATACCCCACTGCGGCAAGTGCGCGAACACGGCGTCGAACGCGAACACCCCCAGCAACATGCCGAGCACCCCCAAACCGACTAACCATTTGCCGGCGGCCGCCCGGGCCGCGCAGGTGCCGGGTCAAAATCCCCCGAGCGCCATGCCGGCGCCAAACACGACGCCGCCGAGATAGTGACCCAGGCCGAAATAGGCATTCACCCGCGGCGCGAGCGCCTCGATGCCGGCAAGGTCGGCGAGCCCGAGCCCGAGCGCCGTGATCGCGAGCGCGGTGAACATGAACTTCATGGGTTTCAGGTCCTGCAGCAGCAGCGTGCCCATGATGCGCGAGTAGCGCGTGAGCCCGCCGCGGTGCAGCACGAACCCGAAGGCCGCGCCGGTCGCCAAACCACCCAGAATTGCGTTCATGGTTGTGTCCTCCAGGCGTTTACTTCTCGATCGGCAGGCGCGGGTCGGCGGACCACTCCTCCCACGACCCGGTGTACTCCACGACGTTGTCGTAGCCGATGAGCCGCATGGCCAGCGCCATGTCGGTCGAGCGGCCGATGCCGGTCTGGCAATAGGTCACGACCTTGGTGTTCTTCGTAATCCCGCGCTGGTTGAGCGCTTTCTCGAGATCCTGCGCCGCCTTGAAGGTATTCACCTTGTCCGAGAACTTGGTCCACTCAAGGTGCACGGCACCGGGAATATGTCCGCCGCGCGAAGCGCCCGGGCGCACGTCCTTGCCGATGTACTCGTTGAAGGAGCGTGTGTCCACGAGCACGACATCCTTGCTGCGCAGGTTCTTCTCGATCCACTGGCGCGTGACGACCTTGTCGGGATGCTCCTTGGCGAGGAAGCGCTTCTTCTCGACCGTGGGAACCTCTTGGGTCACGGGGCGACCCTCTTTCAGCCATTTGCGGAAACCGCCGTTGAGCACCTTGACGTTCTTGTGCCCGAAGAAGTCGAGCACGAACCACACGCCGGAGGCAGACGGGCCTTCGCCGCCGTCGTAGACGATCACCTCGGTGTTGTTGTCGATGCCGGCCTCGCCGAAGATCTTTTCGGCCTCGGCGTTGCTCAGAGGATGGCCGTTCTTCTTGCGCTCTTCGAGCTTGGCGAGGTCGAGATAGAAGATATTGACGGCGCCCGGGATGTGGGCGCGCTGATAACTCGCCGGGTCCACGGCATCAACCAACCGCACGTTCGGTTGGTTCATGATCTTGACGAGTTCTTCGGTCTCGATCAGGAGCTCGGGACGTGCATAACTACTGGCGGCCCACGCGGCGGTGGCAAGTAAACCAAAGCCCAAGGCGGCCAGGATACCGCCGACTGCTCTACCCGAAATTCGCATGGTTGTTTCTCCGGTCAACGACATGACAACGCGACGCGTGAATGACATGGGGTGCTTGCTTTGAGATTCAGCCCCGCCCGGGGGCCGCAATCTCACAGTCAGCCCTTGAAGAATTCCTTTGCGCCCGGCGGCTTCAGGATATTGAGCTGGGATATCTGGACCCGATCGCCTTTCTCGCCCGGCACCGTTCTACCGTACAGCTCGACCTCGAACCCGTAGGCCTCGTCGAGGCGTTCCTGCTGGATGCCGCTCCCCGCGAGGTCAATCGCGTAGGTGTCGCCTTCCTCGGTCCAGAACACCATGGGGTCGGCCCACTTGAGGTAACACTCGCCGATCTTGCCCTTTTCGGCGCATTGCTGTCCGACAATGCGGCCCTTGATCTTGGTCAACTCCTCGCCCAAGGCGGTGGCGGCGACGAGGGACAGCGCCGCGGCGATCAGCGTCACGTGTAACCGGCTCTTCATGAAAAGCGCCCTCTTGAAATTCCACTTGCACAAGGCGGTTGCTTTTTATTATATTCTCACGAATATTTGAATATATAATGAGTGGGAGAAACGGCGTCAAGTCCCGGCATCGAGACCGTGCAATCGATTGAATCGCAGCGGTTATCCTTAAAAAGGGAAAACTCTCCATGAAATATCTGTTGATCCTGAATGACCCGCCTTACGGCACGGAGCGCAGCTACAACGCCATTCGCCTGGCGCGCGAGCTCATCAAGACCCCGGAGACCGGCAACGAGGTGAAGGTCTTTTTGCTCGGGGATGCCGCCGCCTGCGCCAAAGGCAACCAGAAGGTCCCACAGGGCTATTACAACATCGGCCAGATGCTGGAAATGGTCGTTCGGCGCCAGGCCGAAATCGGCGTCTGCGGCACCTGCATGGACGCGCGCGGCATAGGAGATGCCGACCTCATCGAGGGTGCGCGGCGTGGCAACATGCCGCTGCTCGCCCAGTGGACCGACTGGGCCGACAAGGTATTGGTATTTTGAACCGGGCGCAGAAAACGACGACCATGGGGAAAACGGTATTGATTCTCGGCGGCGGAATGGGCGGCGTGGTTGCGGCGAGCCGGCTTCGCCAGCGTCTGCCCCGCGAGCACCGAGTGGTGCTCGTCGAGCGTGAATCGCAACATGTCTTCCCTCCGTCGCTGCTCTGGCTCGTGGTCGGCAAACGTACGGAGGCGCAGATTTCGCGCCCCATGGCGCGTTTGGCCGGACGGGGCATCGAGGTTGTGCGCGGCGAGATCGAGCGCATTAACGCCAAGACTCGCAGCGCCCATGTGAGCGGTCAGGAGATTGTCGCCAACTACCTGGTGATCGCGCTCGGCGCCGAGCTCGCGCCCGAGACGATCCCCGGCCTGGCTGACGCGGGACACAACCTCTACACGCTGGCAGGTGCGCAATCGCTCAATACAGCGCGGGCGCAACTCAACCAGGGTCACCTCGTGGTATTGGTGAGTGGCGTGCCCTTCAAGTGCCCGGCGGCGCCGTACGAGGCGGCCATGCTGCTCGAAGCCGACCTGCGGCACCGTCGTGTGCGCAGCCGCGTGACGGTTGATGTCTATTCGCCGGAACCCGGGCCAATGCCGGCGGCGGGACCGCAGGCCTCTGCCCAGGTGCGGCAGATGGTGGAGGCGAAAGGCATCCGCTATCACCCGGAGCACGCCGTCAGCGGGGTCGACCCGGCAGCACGGCTTGTGCGTTTCGCCAACGGCAGGCATGCGCTGTTCGATCTGCTCGCCTATGTACCACCGCATCGGGCACCCACGGTCGTGCGCGAATCCGGACTGACCGGCGAGTCGAGCTGGATCCCGGTGGACCCCGCCAGCCTCGAGACCAAGTTTCCCGGCGTCTACGCGATCGGCGATGTCACCGGGATACCGCTGGCGACTGGCAAGCCGTTGCCCAAGGCGGGTGTGTTCGCGCACGGGGAAGCCGAGGTCGTGGCCGCCAATATCGCGCGCGCCATTCTAGGTAACGGCAAGCCGCGTGAATTCCAGGGCCATGGCGAGTGCTTCATCGAAATCGGCGACGGGCGCGCGGGATTCGGAGCCGGCAACTTCTTCGCCGAGCCCGCGCCGCAGGTTCGCCTGCGGCCGCCAGGCCGATCGCTGCACCTCGGCAAGGTGCTTTACGAGAAATACTGGCTGTACCGCTGGTTTTGAGAGACGCGGACTATGTGCGAGCTGCTCGGTATCTCAAGCACCCGGCCCGCCGGTGTGCAGGCCCTTCTCCGCGCGTTTCGGAGCCGCGGCGGCGGTACCGCCGACAACCCGGATGGCTGGGGGATTGCCTTTCTGCGCGACGGGCGATTCGCGCTGCACAAGGCGCCGCTGCCAGCGGCACGTAGCCAGGAGTTCGAGGCGCTGGTCGGCTCGATTGCGAGCGATCTCCTCATCGCCCACGTGCGCAAGGCGCGGCTGCCGCGAATCAATTCGCTCGAGAACACCCATCCGTTTCTGCACCCGTGCTGCGGCCGGCAATGGGTGTTCGCGCACAACGGCCTGGTGCCCGGGGCGATCGAGCTCGCGCGGCGCGCCGCGAACGCGCCGTGCACACCGGCCGGCGAAACCGCAAACGCGCCATCCCTGGCGCGCGGCCCTCGCCTCGTTCCCATCGGCGGCACCGACTCGGAGCATGCCTTCTGTCACCTGCTCGAGAGCATCGCGCCGCACTTCCAGGAACCGCAAGCTGCGGGTATGGTGCCGTGGTTCGAGGCGCTCGCCACGCTGAGCGGCTTGATCACTGCGCACGGCAGGTTCAATTTCCTGATCTCTGACGGCATCCACCTCATCGCCTTCGGGCATGACCGTCTGCACTACCGCGAGCACCACGGAGACGGCGGCACGGAACAGGCGTGGATCGCCACCGAACCGCTTACCGCGGATTGTTGGCAACCCTTCGAGCCGGGCGAGCTGCGCGTGTATCGTCGCGGCCAGCTCCTCGGGCGCGTGCTGGCGCCGGGCGCGGCCGTGTCTGCCGCTGTTGTGATTGATCACTCCGCAATGGCCCTGTGACTACCAAGACCAGTAGCGCTTCTCCGAAGCAGCAGCTCTTCACGCACTTCGCCCGGATCGCGAAGGCGATGGCGAGCCCGAACCGGCTCGAGCTGCTCGAGACGCTCGCGCAGGGCGAGCGCTCGGTCGAGCGGCTTGCCGAAGCGACCGGCATGTCCATCGCCAACACCTCGCATCACTTGCAGGTGTTGCGCGAAGGCGGGCTGGTACGTTCGCGCAAGGAAGGCGTGCAGGTGATCTACCGTCTCTCGGACGACGAGATTCCGCAGATGCTCGGTTGTTTGCGTCATGTGGGCGAACGCCACCTGGCCGAGGTAGAGCGCATCGTGCGCGCGCACTTCGCTGGCGACGAGGAGTTGCGTCCGGTCACGCATGCGGAGCTAACCAGGCTGCTCAGGTCCGGAGACACGCTGATCATCGATGTGCGCCCGGCCGAGGAATACGAGGCCGGGCACATCCCCGGGGCAGTGAATGTCCCGCTCGAGACGCTGCCGCGGCGGCTGGCGGATCTCCCGCGTCGCAAGGAGGTGGTCGCCTACTGCCGCGGCCCCTACTGCATGCTGGCGGTGGAGGCCGTGAAGCGGCTGCGCAAGCGCGGGTTTCGTGCCCGCCGGCTCGAGGGCGGGTTTCCCGAATGGAAGGCCGGAGGTCGGCCGGTGGCGGTCGGCAAGTGATCGCGGGCTGACCGGCCCATGCTTGCAGCAAGGCAACGAGGCCCTGACGTGCGGTGTGGCCATTGTCGCCGCAGGTGTTCAGCTCACCCGAGGCACTACGAAGGAGGTAAGAGCCATGAATCTGCGTAGTCTCACCTGGTTGGCCGGCGTTTCGGCGCTGACCGTCGTCGCCGTGGGAGCGGCGCCCGACGCCTGGGCCGGTCCGCCCGGAATCACCAAGCTCGGCGACCAGAAGGTCCTCACGCTCATCAGTCGCGACCCGCCGTGGGTGCGTTGCAACAACAACATGCAGGTCGCCGCGGAGCTGACCAACGTCTACCGGGTCCCGGTGCAGATCATTCCCCATGCACTGGCCGGCCCGGGGGCAAAGGCGCCGGCGGTGTACTGGGGTGACGAACTGATCGCCGAAGACGGCGGCAAGAACAACGGTATGGTCAGCTACGCGGAATTGTCCGCCATCATGGAAATCGAGGGTGTGCCGACGCACTCCACGACCGGTCGCCTGATGGCCGAACCGAAGGCCAAGCACGACGCGCTGAAAGAAGCGATTAAGGACGTAAAGTAAGCGCGAGGATCCGCGGCGCGGGCGATTGGTCGCTCGCGCCGCGGACCAGGCGAGTCCGGCATCAGGCGATATCGCCCGATGCCAGCAGAAATCCGCCTAGCGCCAGGCTGCCCGGCAAGACGCGTTCGACAATCCGCGCCATCACTCCGCCGCCCGGCAGGAAGATCGCGGAACGTACCACGACCCGGTGCAGACCGGCTTCACGGAGGAGCCCTCGCGCCTCGTGCGCACGGTGCCAGTGCGCGCCGCGGTAGGCGCCGC
The DNA here is from genome assembly GCA_964482055.1 of uncultured Acidiferrobacteraceae bacterium. GTDB lineage: Bacteria > Pseudomonadota > Gammaproteobacteria > Acidiferrobacterales > Sulfurifustaceae. The sequence goes on along the minus strand of CAYZVX010000012.1, from coordinate 7,243 downwards.
GCCCGCCGTCGCGGCCCCTTTGCCAATTGAGCAGGCTGCAGCGGTTCAACAGCCCGATGGCGATGCGTCGGCGCGCCACGCGCACCATCTCGCGGACCGCCTGCTCCTGCTTACGGATGAAGCAGAGCGAAGTGATGGCGATGCAATAATCGAAGGACCGGTCCGGGAACGGGAGCGCGCAGGCGTCTCCCGTAAGGTACTTATCGCCGCCCTGCTTGTGGGACTGCGCGAACTGAATCATCGCCGGATTCGAATCGATGCCGGTGACTTTGAGGCCGTCAGAGGCCAGACGGCGAGTGAAGTATCCTGTCCCGCAGCCCACGTCCAGCACCGACGCGCCCGATACTGGCGCGAGCACCGCGCACAACAGGTCGTGCTCGGTGCCTCCAATCCAATGTCCCCGCGGCGTGCGATACCAGGCGTCGTACTCCTCCGGCGTCATGACGTGTGGCCATCGGTGCGCGCAGCCACCGTGCCAAGCGAGGCGCGTCAATGCTTGGGAGACTGCGTGACACGGCGGGATGCGTCGAAACCGCCCTCGGCCTTCCACTGGTTGAGCCCGCCCTGCAGGATCAGGACGTTCTCGACCCCGGCGAGCTTGAGGGTGAACGCCGCCTGCGCCGACAGCGTGCCGCTGTTGCAGTAAAGCAGAATCATCTTGTTCTTGGGCAGCGCAGCGCGCCGTGCCAGCACTTGCCGCCAGTCGATGTTCACGGCGCCTGGAATGTGCTCCTTCGCATACTGCTCGGCGTCGCGCGCGTCGATGACGTAGTAGTCCTTCCAGTCCTCGCGGGGAATCTGGCGCGGCAAGATCGTGCCGCCCAGGTAGTCGGCGAACTCCAGGTAGTCTTCCATCGCCTTGACTACCGCGCCATCCTCGGCGTGCGCGCCAGGGCTCAGCCATACGCTGGCGCACAGGATGACGGCGGGTGCAATGCGACTCGCAGGATTGGGCATGCTGTTTTTCTCCACGATCAAAAAGGCAACAAAAGACGAAAAATTTCCCGATGAGATCTCCTGCCGCTTGGCCAACAGCAAGCCTCCCTGCGCCTCATATGCCCGGCGGCGACACGGGTTGCGACGTGCGCGCCGCAGGACTACAGACCAACCTTGCTGACCTTAAGGCCGCGTTCACTCACATGCCGGCGCAATGTCTCTGCGTCGACCTGGCGCGGGTCATAGGCCACCTCCAGCATGTGCGCATCGCGCGTGCTGAAATGCGCCGAGACCACGCCGTCGCAGCCTTGAATGTCGCGCTCGATGTTGGCGCGGTCCTTGGCCGCAAGATCGGCCGGAACGTGAAACATAATGTCTGCGATGTCCATGGTCACCCTCCTGCGGCGTGGCAGCATGTCGACTGTAACGACGCCCCTGCGCCTCACGCTGCCGGGTTGTGTCGCGGGTGTGTCTCCTCGCTCCACAACTGCACGACGAGTCCTGACAACGCCATCGCAATCGCGACAAACCACAGCCCCGATTCGAGCCGGCCGGTGAGATGCGCGACGAGCCCGAGCGCGATGGCGCCAACGCCATACCCGAGATCGCGCCAGAAGCGATAGATGCCGATCGCGCTCCCGCGCCAGTTGGGGTGGGCGATGTCGGCCACGGCGGCCGAGAGATTCGGATAGAGCAGCGCCATGCCAAGACCGGTGACCGCCGCCGAAGCCACCCACCACCACACCGCCTCGGCCATGAGCATCAACGCGACACCGGCGCCGCACAGCCACATGCCCGACACGATCGGTTTCTGCCGGCCGATGTGATCGGAGAGCTTGCCGGTGAAGAACTGCAAGCCGCCCCAGACGAAACCATAGACGCCCACCACCCAACCGATCTGGGCGAGGCTCAAGCCACGCTCGTAGAGATACACCGGGTACACCACCCAGATCAGGGCATCGACAAACTTTTCGACCAGCCCCGCCTGGCTCAAGGCAGCCATGCGCCGGTCGCGCCAGCTCATGAGCGTGAACACCTCCCAGGTGGTCGGGTACTCGGCGATGTTCCGGGGAAAGCGCGGCTTCGGGCCGATGGACTTGCCGGCGGCGTGACGCGCGCCCTCGGCATGCGCCCAGGCGAGTGTTTCCTTCACCCAGAGGGCCGTGAGCACGAGCGCCGCCACGATGACCACCGCGCCGAATGCGAACAACCCCAGGCGCGGTCCGAAGGCGGTGGCGAGATAACCCGTGACAATGCCGGCGATCGCCACGCCGACATAGCCGGAGAATTCATTGAGGCCGAGGGTGAGGCCGCGCTGGTCGGCGCGGGTGATGTCGAGCTTGGCGGTCTGGGTCATGGACCAGGTGAAGCCCTGGTTCACGCCGAGCAGCACGGTCGCCGCCACGATCCAGCCCCAGCTCGGCGCAAACAGGATCATGAACGGGATCGGCACGGCCGAGGCCCAGCCGAGCAACAGCACGGTCTTGCGCCCGAGCCGTTCGGACAGCCGCCCGGCGATGAAATTGAGCGTGCCCTTGACGAAGCCGAAGGCCACCACGAACGCCATGAGCAGCAGGAACGAGCCCTTGGGCACGCCGAATTCGGCTTCGGCCAGCGCCGGCACCACGGTGCGCATCATCCCGAGCGTGAGCCCGACGAAGAACACCTGCACCAGCTGGTGCAGGAACTGCGCGAGGTTGTCGCGGATGCCGTGGCGGTAGCCGGCGAAGGCCTCGTGGCCGTGCGGGGTCGCGTGCATGACGATCCTCGTCCCGGGTCGTTCAGGCGGCGATGTTCGCGGCCACCATCCGCTCCATCTCGGCCGGGCGCGGCGGGATCTCGCTCGTCAGCATCTTCACGAACTCGTCCTTGTTCATGAGCTTAAGACCGAGGTTGAAGCGCTTCTCGAAACCGATGGTGGACGACGGTTTGCCCGAGAGCCCCGCGCCGCAGACGCTGCCGGCCTGGTGGCCGGGGAAGATCTCGACCGCATCCGGCAGGGTGAGGAGCTTGGAATGGATGCTGTCGAACAGCAGCGCGGCCATGGCCTTCTCGCGCCCGGCGAGATCGGGGCGGCCAACCGCGCCGACGAACAGCGTGTCGCCGGTGATCACGAACCACGGTTCCTCGCCGCGGCGCTTGTCGGTGACCAAGAGGCAAATGCTGTCCATCGTGTGTCCCGGCGTATGCAGCACCTTGATGACCACGTTGCCGGCCTCGATCACGTCGTTGTCGTGCAGCGGATGGAACGGAAATTTCACCACCTCGGCGTCGCTCTCGTGCAAACAGTAATGGGCGCCGACCATCTGCGCGAGCTTGCGCCCGCCGGAATAATGATCGGCATGCACGTGCGTGTCGATCACGTGCGTGATCGTGACCTTGGCTTCCTTGGCCTGGTCGACGAACCACTGCTCATCGCCCGCCACCACGTCCACGGCCACCGCCTTGCCGAGACTGCCGCAGCCGAAGAAATAGGAGAGCGTCGATTCTTTGGTGGCGAGTTGTTTGAAGAACATATGCAGGTCTCCGTCGTGAAGGGATGAGGGAGTCAGGCCTCACGCGCCAGCGGCAGGCCGGCGGCGCGCCATTCGGCCACGCCCAGTTCGAGGCGCGCGGCCTTGAAACCTTTCTTGTTGAGGAGTGTCACCGCCTCCTTGGCCATCAGGCAGAACGGCCCGCGGCAGTAGGCCACCACCGGCCGGCCGGCCGGCAGCTCCTTGAGGCGGCGCCTGAGCTCCGGCAGCGGGATGGAGCGCGCATAGGGGAGGTGCGCGGTGCGGTATTCGGCCTCCGGGCGCACGTCGAGCACGATGACCGCACCGCGTTTGGCCTCGGCCAGGAGCTTTTCGCCATCCATGGGCGCGAGCTCGCCGGGATGATCCACGAGCGCGCGCATCGCGCTCTGCAGCGAGGTGAGGCGCGATTCGGCCGCGGCGCGCAGCGCCACCCACAGGTCAGCCACCTGCTCGTCGGCCACGCGGTAGTAGATGTTGCGCCCGTCGCGCCGCGACTCGAGAAGCCGCGCCGCCTTGAGCGCCTTCAAGTGCGCGCTCGCGAGCTTGACCGTGATCTCGGCGGCCGCCGCGAGCTGCTCGACGCTCTTCTCGCCCTGGCACAGGATCTCGATCAGCTCCAGGCGCTTGGGACTCCCGAGCGCCTTGCCGAGGCGTGCCACCTGTTCGTACAGCAGGTTCTTGGTCTCGCGCGCGCTGGTCATAGCTCGAACAGTCTAACGACAATTAGAATGTCGTCAAGCCGGCAGAGAAAGGGGTGCGGGGGCCGCGGGGCCAGAACTGCCGGGGGTAGGGGCAGATGCTGGATGGCGGGGCGTGCCGCTACTTCTCCAGAATCTCGACCAGGATCGCCTTGGCGATCAGCCCGACGAAGCCGAGCCCGAGCGCGAGCAGCAGCACGAGGAGCCCGAAGCGCCCGGCCTTCGAGTCTTTGGCGAGCCGGTAGATGATGAACAGCATGTAGAGAATCAGGGCGCTGACCCCGATCGTGAGCGACCAGTTTTCGAACTGTTCAAGCGTCATGGAGGTCGCGAGGCAAGGCTAGCTTAAGCAGGTGCGATCGGCGAACAACAGGGTCCGTGACGCCCGCTAGACCGCCACCTCGTCAGTGTGGCCGAACCCGCGGGTGTAGTCGATGACCGAGATCACGCGCGGGGTGATCCGCAGGATCGCCATGCCATCGGCCTCCTTCGGGTCGAACAGCGCTGCGTGTGCGGGAAACTTTCTGGCAAGCAGCGCGAGGGCGTGGGCGATCTCCTGGCGGTCGTCCAGCACCTCGGCGGTGGCGGCCATCGACAGGCCGCGAATCTGGTTCCAGTCCGCGTAGTCGCGGTCGATGGCGAGCGATACCTTGTTGTGGTGGCGGATGTTGTAGGCCTTCTGACTGTTCTTGTCGGTCGCGACGTAGATGGTGAGATCGTCGTTGGCGTACTCGACCGTCGTGACCTGCGGGTAGCCATCGCCGCGCAGCGTGCCGAGCCGCAGCACGTTGTGGCTGTGCAGCAGATCGAGAATTGTCTGCTTCATCGCGGCATCCATCGCGCACCTCCGGGACGGTCGCTCGCATGCTGACCGTGCGTGCCAGCGCGTGCCTTGATACGGGTCAAGTCCCCCCTGGTGGCGGCCCACCACGGCAGGCCGGCTAGACCACGCGGTTACGCAGCCGCCCGATGCCTTCGACCTCGCACTCGACCAGGTCGCCCGCCTTCAGGAACTCGGGCGGGGTGCGCGCGAAGCCCACTCCGCTCGGCGTGCCGGTGGCAATGACGTCGCCGGGCTCAAGCGTCATGCCCTTCGACGAGATCGAAATGATCGTGGCGACATCGAAGATCATGTGTGCAGTGCTGCCGTCCTGTTTGAGCGCGCCGTTTACCCAGGAGCGCAGCCGCAGGTTCTGCGGATCGGCGATCTCCTCGCGCGTGACGATCACTGGCCCCATCGGACAGGAACCATCGAGGCTCTTGCCGAGGAAGAACTGCTTGTGCCGGAATTGCAGGTCGCGCGCCGACACGTCGTTGATCACCGTGTAGCCGAACACGTGCTCGAGCGCGCGCCCGCGCGCAATCGCGCGCCCGCCGATGCCGATCACCACGCCGAGCTCGACCTCCCAGTCGAGCTGCGCCGTCACTTCCGGCTGCGCCGGGACGTCGCCATAGGGCGCATTGACGCTCGTCACCGACTTCGTGAACACGACCGGATCTTTCGGCGGTTCGGCCTGGCGGCCGCTCGCCTGCGCGCTCTCGGCGACGTGCTCGGCATAGTTCCAGCCGAGGCACATGACGTTCTTGCGCGGGCGCGGGATGGGCGCAAGCCACTCGACCGCCGCGTGCGCCAGTTTCTGCCCCTCGCGCCGCAGACGCGCGGCCTCGGCACCGAGCGCGTGCCAGCGCGGCGGGCCGGCGTCGATCAGCTCGAGCATCGACCCCGGCCAGCCCGATTGCGCGGCGGGCAGCCAGACGTTTTCGCCGTCCGCAAGCACGAGGTGCGTTTGTCGGTCGATGCGGACGGTGGCCAGGCGCATGGGCGGGTCTCGTATGGCGAAAGGCAAGGACGTTGAAACTGTTCTCATTGTAGGCGCGGCAGGCCCGTGGCGCCGAACGCAGGCTATGCTGACAGCCGAGCGAGCGCGCGAGCGATACCGTGAGCGAAGAATCCGGCCAGCACCAGCTCTGGTACGCACGCCATGACGGCGTGGAACGCGGACCGTTTCAGCGCCGCACGATTTCCGAGTACCTGCTGCTCGGCCGGCTGCGCGAATCGGACGCGGTCAGTCAGGGCCGCAAGATCTGGGTTCCGATTGCGCGCGCGTCCCGCGCCTGATTCCGCAAGTCATGCGCACAGTGCTAACCGACCAGGGATCGCGCGCCTGCGCGACGGGGCCGGCACCGGGCGTCAACTGAAACCATTGCGATGGCAGCGGCACGCCTCGAAGCTGCCCGCCTCGGCAAAGCAATCGGGATCGACGGGCGCATGTGCGCGACAGACTTCCGGGGCGCGTGCCGGTAGGCGGCGCACGGCCGCGGGCGATGCGGCATAATTACGGAGCCCCGGCCCGACGGTACCGGTGATCCAGCACCAGCACGAACGCATGCCCAACACCATTCACCCCACGGCCCTCGTCTCGGCGCGGGCACGGCTCGGCACCGACAACATCATCGGACCCTATGTGGTCATCGAGGATGACGTCGAGATCGGGAACAACAACCGCTTCGGTGCGCACTGCGTCGTCAAGACCCGCTCCCGCATCGGGCATGGCAACGCGTTGCACGAGCACGTCGTGTTCGGGGGGCTGCCGCAGGACAAGGGCTTCGTGGAGAAGGAGACCTTTGCCGTGCTCGGCAACGGCAACACGCTGCGTGAATACGTGACCGTCAACCGCGGCAGCAAGGAGGGCGAAACGCGCCTCGGCAACGGCAACTATCTGATGGTCAACGCGCACATCGGCCACGACTGCCAGCTCGCCGACGACATCGTGATCGCGCCGGGCAGCGGCTTGGGCGGTCACGTGCGGGTCGCCAGCCGCGCCTTCATCTCGGGTGGCGTGATGGTTCATCAGTTCGTGCGCATCGGCAGCCTGGCGATGATCGGCGGCAACAGCAAGATCACGCAGGATGCGCTGCCGTTCATGATTACCGACGGTGCGCCCGGTGTGGTGCGCGGCCTCAACACGGTGGGGCTGCGGCGCGCGGGGCTGAGCGGCGCGGAGCGCACGGCGCTCAAGCGCGCCTTCCACGTGCTGTTCGACGCGCACCGCCCGCCGGCCGAGATCGCCGCCGACCTGCGCGCGCTCGCCA
>CAYZVX010000011.1:21061-46412 GCA_964482055.1 uncultured Acidiferrobacteraceae bacterium | reverse complement strand
TTAGCGGACGCGTTGCATTGAGAGTGCGAGGCGCGTTTGCAACGCGCTGCGAGGCATAAGGCGCGCGCCAAAGGGAGGGTCACGAGTGGAGCGAGTCGAGGCCGCATCGGGGCGGCAATCGATTCGTAGCCGTCGGCCGGGCATGCACTGCTGCATTCCGCAGCACAGGCACGCTTGTCGGAGGGGGTGAACCACCAAGAAAGACAGGGGCGATCATGACGAAGTCAAAACAAACGAACGTGCTCGGGCGCGTCTTCGTGTTGGCGTGCAGCGTTGCGTTGCTGCAGGCGCCGCTTGCCTTTGCGCAGCTCAATCCGCCACAGCCTTACGTGCCGGCCGCAGGCGGCGCGCGGCTGACGCTCGAGGAGGCCGGCATTCTCAAGCCGGACGGCAGGCGCTGGGCAAGGCCATGTTCTGGGACATCCAGGCCGGCAGCGATGGCATGGCATGCGCGAGCTGCCACTTCAGTGCAGGCGCCGACAGCCGCATCGTCAATCAGTTGAGCCCGGGGCTGCTCAAGCAGCCGACCGAGGACCTGACGTTTGGCTCGATCGCCGATTTCGACGGCGAGCCGGTGCTGGCCGCGCCAGGCTTCACCAAGTCCGGTGGAATCCCGGACAGCACCTACGAGCTGAAACCGGGCGACTTCCCCCTTTCACAACACCGTCGACAAGGGCGACCGCAACTCCGCGCTTCTCATTACGACGAATGACGCGGCGTCCTCGGCCGGCGTGTTCGACTCGGCCTTCGGACGCGTGCGGCCGTTCGGCCTTCCCGACGAGTGTGGTCCGGCGCAGGGCGATGTGTTCCACGCGGGCCGCCACCCGGCACGCCAGGTCGAACCGCGCAACACGCCCACCACGATGAATGCGGTGTTCAATCACCGCAATTTCTGGGACGGGCGCGCCAACAACATGTTCAATGGCGTCGGCGTTTTTGGACCGCGTGACATTGCTGGCGATCCGAACAAGCGCCTGATCGTGCTGGGGAACGGCACGCCGGTGCTGAAGCATCTCGAGATCCGCGATTTCAGCCTGGCCTCGCAGGCGGTTGGTCCGCCGCTCAGCGCGCTCGAGATGGCCTGTGATGGCAAGACCTTTGCGGACGTCGGGCGCGACTTGTTGCTGGCGCGGCCATTACGCCTGCAGAAGGTGCATCCCCAGGATAGCGTGCTGGGCAGCCTAGCCGCTCTGACCGGACGCGGCCTCAAGGCTCCGTACACCTACGCCAGCCTCATCATGAAAGCGTTTGATGAGAAGTGCTGGGCAGCGCAGGGCACTTACAAGATCGTCAATGGCGAGCTCGTGAAAGTCTCTTCCGGGTCTCCTTGGCATCGCGAACGGCGGCTACTCGCAAATGGCCATCAACTTCCCGATGTTCTGGGGCATTGCGATCGGGCTTTACGAGGCGACGCTCGTCTCCGACCAGAGCAAGTTCGACGAGCGGTTCGCGAGTTGCCGGCCCGCGGTGACAACGCTTCGGGTTCGACGGTTCCAATCGGCAACCCGGTGGTTAGCTGCGCCGACGGAGGAAGCCCGCTGCGCAGTGGCATGACCGAGCAGGAGGTCCTCGGCTTCGGCCTGTTCAACAATGGCGGCACCCGGCGTGCAGCGGCTGCCACCCGGTGACCCCGGCCGGCGCAAACCCGCTGGTCTTCCCCGTGTTCTCCGAGGCGCAGTTCCAGGCCGGCCAGAACTTCGTGCCGGTGGAGCGCTCGCGCATCGACAACCGCGGGCCAGGAACGCCCACTGTCCTCGAAGGCGGCGTGCACCATCGCGGCTTCTTCAATATTGGCGGCCGTCTCTCGAGCTTCGATCTCGGCAACGGTGGCCAGGACCCCTACGGCAACCCGCTGTCGCTCGCGCGCATGTTCATCGCCGAGCAGAGCGGGTTGCCGGTCGCCGAACCCTCGGGCATCGTCGATCCGTGCAACACGGCCGGGTTGATCGAGCCGGGCGGCACGCCACGCTATCCGGGTTGCGATGGCAATCTGGCCGACACCACCGACCGTGTCGACCCCAGTTTCAACTGGAGCCTTGAGCGCGAGCTGATGGACGGGACGGTCAAGACGCCGAGCATACGCAACGTGGCGCTCACCCCGCCGTACCTCCACTACGGCGGCTACAGCGATTTGCGCAGCGTGGTGGAGTTCCATGCGCGCGGCGGCAACCACCGCAACAAGAGCCACGTGAATCCGGCGTTCACCGGAGATACTTCCGGGACCGGTCCGCTCGGCAAGGGACTGCCGGTCAGCGGCAATGACTACGGTACCAACGTGGATTTCCTCATTTGCGACATCAACTCGACCGACGAGCAGATCGACGCGATCGTGGCGTTCATGAAGACCGTGACCGACCCGCGCGTGCAGTGCGACGCGGCGCCGTTCGATCATCCGGAACTGCCGGCGCCGAACGGCCACCGCGCGGAAGACCGCAACCGCGACGGCCGCGCCGATGACATCATGGCCATCGTGCCGGCGGTGGGCGCGGGCGGTTACGCAGCGAATGGGCATGCGAACCTGTGCCTGCCGAACAGTGGCGACCTGTTCGATCCGAACCTGCGCCATCGGTTGACCAGACCCTAAGGTCGGGGGTCCTCAAGCTCGGGCCCGGATACATGATCCGGGCCCGTTTTTTTGGTCCGATCTCAACCCGCCGCGTGATGGGGCACGGCTATTGTGGTGCACCACCGGCTCCGTTGCCGGAAGGGTTAGCGATCCTAGCTGCCCAAGCGGTCGCTTCGCAGCGTCGAAGGACGCCGCTTCAGGGCTGGTAGCTCGGCAGCTCCACCACGTAGCTGTCCACGGCGTCTCCACCCCAGTCGCTGCCAAACAGCAGGCGCGTGCCGCTTGGGCTGATCACCACGTGCGGTTCGGTCCAATAGCTCGAGTCGCTCGAGCGGTGATGAGCGGTGCGGCATACCCGCCCGCCGGGGTTGGTGTTGGCCAGCACCAGCTCGTTGTCGAGCACGGCCTGGCCGTCCGCCGCAAAGCCCATGATGGAGAGCGCGACCCAGCCGGGGCTTTTTAACGCCACCGCGGAGACATGCGTGCCCGAGGGCGGATACGGGAAACCCGTGGCCGGGCCGACGATGACACGGGCCGATCCGTTGGTCATGTCGGTCGTGACGAGCGAGCCCACGTAGTTGCCATCGAACGACACGGCGTTGTGCGTATCGGTGCCGTCGGCCAGGCGCCCCAAGGAAGCGTGATCGAGCGGGTTGTCGATGTCGAGATTGCGCAAGAAGTTCATGTCGAAATCGAGCACTTGGGCCGAGGAGCTGGAGGCGGCGAAAAACATCGATGTCCCGCTCGCCGAAGCGACCGGCGCCCTGCTGGAGGAGGTCGTCAGCCTGCGGCCCACGGTGTTGGTGCTGATGTTGTATGCGAAGACCTCTCCCGATGTACAGCTCAGCCCGATCACGTGCGCGCCGGGATCTCCCCACGACGTGTACATCGGGTCCGTGCCCCCGTCGAGGCGGTCGGTCGCACTTGGACAGATGTCGTTGAAGCTGCGCACGACCTCGGAAGTGCTGTTCTTGATGCTGTAGCGCATCAGGGCGTTGGTACTGCGGTTGACGTAGTAGAGCAGGTCCGGATCGGTCGGGTGCCAGTAGAATTGCTCGAGGTCCGGCGGGTTGATATGGAGGCGGCGCAGGTGCTGGTAGGTCTTGCCGTTGTAAAGATGATGTCCGTCGTCATTGGTGCCGCGGTGATACAGGATCAGATAGGACTCATCGGCATTCCAGGCCGGGATCGTCGAGTACGCCGGTTTGATCTGGCCGTCGGCGGCGCCCCAGTCGGTGGCGACGTCACTGATGCGGCGGATGGTCGTGCCGAACTGCGGATCCGTTACCGTCTGTCCCTTGGCTGGCTTGGCGAGCGCCGTCATGGGATGCGGGTCCCTGTCGGTGACAAGCCCGTTGCACAGGTCGCTCGTTTCAAAGGTGGCGAGCACGTTGCGGTCGGCGCTCAGCGTCACGGTACAGCTACCCGTACCGGGGCAGGATGCGCCGTTGATGCTCCAGCCCGCAAAGGAGGCACTGCCCGCCGGCGTTGCCGTCAACACAACATCGGTGTTGGTCGGATAGGTCTCGTTGCAGTCGCTTCCGCAGTCGATTCCGGCGGGGCTGCTCGTGACGGCGCCGTTGCCAATGACGCGGACCGTGAGCGTATAGCTGCTGGCGTTGTCCGCGCTGAATATGGCGGTAACCGACCGCGCCGCAGTCATGCTGACGGTGCAGCTACCGGTGCCGGGGCAAGAAACCCCAGGACCGTTCCAACCGGAGAATTTGTATCCGCTCGCGGGGACGGCCGATAGCGTTACCGCCGTGCCGGTCGGGTAACTCTCGTTGCAATCACTGCCGCAGTTGACGCCGGCAGGATTGCTGATCACCGAGCCGGAGCCTGTGACGGCTACGGTGAGCGTATAGGCGGATGCGGATGAACCGTTGGTTGCATCGCCTCCGCCGCCGCCGCAACCGGCGAGGGCAAGAGCGCCCGCAAGTGCCACGAGGTGCCAACCGCGAAGGACGCCGAACACGGCGCGTGCCACAGCGCGACATTGCATACCGGCCCTCCGTCTATTGTTCTTCGGGTGGACGCGAAAGGCGCGCGCACCCGCAGCTTGGCAAACCGACGTTTAAGGCGCGCGCAAGACCCGCAAAAGTTCGGGATGCATCTGGAATGCGGCGCCAACGAATGTGGCTGCCATGTTAGACCCCGGCGCGGTAGAGTGCCACGGTGGCTGTATCTCGTATGTTACGCTTGCCGAGCTCGTTGCCCGGCAAGTCACACGTTCACCGTGGCAGCGGATTCATCGGCGGAGCAGGGCGCGCTATACGCCGTGTGACGGTTGCGTTACAGCCGCCAGACGCACAGGCCCAGTTCGTTGAGCGCCTTCCTGTCGAAGCGTGACTTCACGTCGATGAAGCAGCCGCCCTTGGCGACTTTCTCCGCCATGCGCGCGGCGCCCATTCTGACAAATGGCATGTGGGCGACGGCGGCGACGAGGGCATCGGCCACCGGCAGCTGCTCCCAGGGCACAAGCTCCAGGCCGTATTCGTGACGCGCGTCCGCCGGGTTGGGGATTGGGTCGTGCACGAACACCTGAATGCCGTAGCTCTTGAGCTCGTGAATCACGTCGATCACGCGCGAGTTGCGCAGGTCCGGCACGTCCTCCTTGAACGTGAGCCCGAGCACGTTGACCTTGGCGCCCTTCACCGGGTTGCCGTTGCCGATCATCTGCTTGACCGTCTGTTCGGCGATGAACTTGCCCATGTCATCGTTGATGCGCCGGCCGGCGAGGATCACCTCCGGGTGGTAGCCAAGCATCTCGGCCTTGTGCGTGAGATAGTAAGGATCGACGCCGATGCAGTGGCCGCCGACCAGGCCAGGCCGGAAGGGCAGGAAATTCCACTTGGTGCCGGCCGCTTCGAGCACCTCGAGGGTGTCGATGCCGATGCGCTTGAAAATGATGGCAAGCTCGTTCATCAGCGCGATGTTGAGATCGCGCTGCGTGTTTTCGATCACCTTAGCGGCCTCGGCAACCTTGATGCTCGATGCCCGGTGCACGCCAGCGGCGACGACCGCGCTGTAGAGGGCGGCGACCGCCTCGAGGGTTGCCTCGTCATCGCCGGATACCACCTTGACGATGCGCTCCAGGGTATGCTCCTTGTCGCCCGGGTTGATGCGCTCGGGTGAATAGCCGACGTGAAAGTCGCGTTTCCACTTCATCCCGGAGTGCTTCTCGAGCACGGGTACGCACACCTCCTCGGTGGCGCCCGGATAGACCGTCGATTCGTAGACCACAATCGTGCCCCGCTTCATGTTCTCCCCGGCGATGCGGCTCGAACCGACGAGCGGCCGAAGGTCAGGCTGGCGGGCAACGTCGATTGGCGTCGGCACCGCGATCACGATGATGTCCGCTGCCTGTAGCGCCTTAGGATCGGTGGTGAGCTCAAGCCGGCTGGCCGCCCGCAGCTCTTCCCTCGACACCTCGCCCGTCGGGTCAATCCCGCGCTGGTAGCTCTCGACCTTGGTCGGGTTGATGTCGAAACCGATCGTGCGGAACCTCTTGCCGAATGCGACGGCAAGCGGCAGACCTACGTAACCAAGACCGATAACGGCAACTACAGTCATTTCACCTTTCCTTCAATTGTCCATTTTGTGTTGAGCGCCCGGGCCTTGCCTGCATGCGGGCTGGCACAGGGGGTGTTGAACCTGAAGGGAGCGAGCCCGCATGGCACCGATAACAGCCATGGCGAATCACGGGCCGTCACTCGGCGCGGCCGGGACGTATCTTGTCCTTTCGATGTTTCATCAGCGGCGGCGAGACCTGGCTATTTTCCACGGAGACCCAGACGAAGTCCTCGACGGCCGTGTAGGGGTTCTTCGTGTATTGCGCCTTCTGATGCAGCATCTGTTCTCTCGTCAGGGGCAGGTGTGAGGGGGTGAAGCGCCTGTCGTTGAAGATCATCACCTGTATCGGGCCCGCGCTGCCATAGCGCGTCACGATTTCCTTCAGCACCTTGGCTACGTACTGCTTGTCTTGCAGCCCTTGCGGCGAGACGTACACAGTGCGGATGCTGCCGGAGCTCCCGACCAGCGACCACTCCTTGACCCCGTAGGTGAGCTCGGACCCTTGCGCGGAGCCCGTCAGCACGGCCATCAACATGGCGCCAACGAAACACTTGTATTCGAGTCGCACCTATTCTCCCTCTGCCTTATGCACGGCAGGCGGTGATTTGGATCGGTAACGCCGAGCACGCGCGTGCTTTCCGCGGCCAACGGCTAGCAGCGGCAACGCAATCCAGTGCTGGCGTGATGCGAATTCATCATCGCAAAATGGGTTTGGGAATTCCAGCAAGTCCCGCGCTGACTGTTGCAGACTGGCGACGGTTTTCGGCGTTATGACCGGTATTGTGCGGCACGCCGCCGCCTTGCGATGGCGCGCCAAGTTTCTGGCAGAACGTGAAACGGCACCGTAATGAAACGCCGAGACCTGCACCGTTCAGATGTGCGTGGCGGCATGAAGCGGACGGCCCAGACGATGTGGCATCCCGCGAACCGGAGTGTTGGTAAGGAGTCGTGTCGTTGTAAGGACAGCCGCTTTCGCCAACGAGTGGAATTAAAAATTCCGACCTGCGCGCTGGTGCGAACAAAATGACCACGGTTGATGGTCTGCTCGGTAGTCCCCGGGCGGGTGGTGCTGATTGGCGTCAGCGTTCCGGCGCGGCGCTAACCCAGGTCCCGTCGGCCTGCCTGCACATATTGAAGGTGCTGCGCCCTGTGACACCCTGCACGGTGTTGACGATCTCGAGCCGCCGGCACCTTGCACCGTCCTGCTCGAAGGTCGACACGGGAGTCAGCGTGCCCGAGGCGCCGGTCGCGGGGTTCTCCCAGCGGCGCGTGCTGCCGTCCGCGTTTTGATCCAGCGCCGCGCGAAGACTCGACTGAAACAGCGCAAGGTCTTCCTTGGTCATCTTAGCGACAGGGGCGTCGCGCAAAAATTGCAGGTTACTGGCGTGCGCCGGTGCGCCCACGGCGAGGAGCGCGAGCAGTGCTAGACAGGCGCGGAGGGTGCGCAGTGCTGTAGTTGCCATCGACGCTCTCCTCACTCTTGACATCGATCGGTGATCCAAGGAAGCCCGCCGTCCGGATCACTCAAGCACTTGGGCCTTTTACATATTGACCTGCGCGCTCGATAATAGGCCCGGGCCGAGTCGATTTTTCACATGGGGCTACGCCGGGCATGAATCAACCTGGATCGATCCTTGCAGTAGCAGCCGGCCCGATGCGGGGTCGGGCGGTGCGCGCGCCGGCTCTCGCGGTGTTGCTCGCCGCGGCGCTCGTCGCCGGTGGGGCGCGGGCGCAGGAGCCCGATGACAGCGCCATGCTCGGGTCCACCGCGGTGGCGCGGCCGGCTCCGCTGCGCCTGCCCGATGGCACGCCGGAACGGCTCGACTTCAGCTTCGGAGATGCCAGGGCAGGCGGGTTCACGGCGTGGCTGCGCAACAAGGGCGGCTGGTACGTCGAAGGCTGGGTCAACCATACTGGTCTTCGCTGTGCCACCTATCGCGTGGGGGTGCGTTTTGGCGCGGGCCAGCCGGGTTGCAGCGACGTGACCTGGTTGAGCGACGTCATTTATGTCACCGAGCGCACGCAGTGCAATAACGCGAGCCAGCAGCACGTGGGCGGTGACATCAACTTTAGCCTCGGCAAGGATTTTGCGCGCGTCACCTGCGCGGAGCGCGTGATCCACTGTCGCGGCAGCTGCCGCTGACAGGGTCGCCCCTGGTCCCACACGGTACGTCTTGATGGTGCGAATCCTGCTGGTTTTTCTGCTGTCCATCCTGGCTGGTCCCGTGCACGCCGAGTGGCTGTCCGACGAGCAGGCCATCATGGGTACATCGGTGCGCGTGGAGCTGTGGCACGACAACGCCACGGAAGGTCGGGCAGCGATCGCGGCGGTGATGGACGAGATGCGCCGCATCGACGATCTCATGAGCCCCTACAAGCCGGACTCGGAGTTGTCACGCATCAACCGCGAGGCAGCGAAGCACCCGGTCAAGATCTCGCGCGAGCAGTTCGACCTGATCGCACGCGCCATCGAGTTCTCGGAGCTGAGCCGTGGGGCGTTCGACATCACGTTCGCCAGCGTCGGATACCTGTACGACTACCGCCATGGCGTGGAGCCGAGCGATGCGCAGATCGCGCAGGCGCTGCCCGGCATCAACTACCGGCATCTCGTGCTCGATCCGGCCCAGAGCACGATCCGCTTCGCACGCGAGGGCGTGCGTATCGATCTCGGCGGCATTGCCAAGGGCTACGCAGTGGATCTCGGCATCGAGCTGCTGAAGAAGCGCGGCGTTCGTCACGCCATTGTGCAGGCGGGCGGGGACAGCCGCGTGCTCGGCGACAAGCGCGGCCGCCCGTGGAACGTCGCCATACGCGATCCGCGCAACCGGGACAGCGTGGTCGCGATCATTCCCCTGGTCGATGCCGCCATCTCCACCTCGGGCGACTACGAGCGCTACTTTATTAATAAGGGTGGCGAGCGCGTTCATCACATTCTCGACCCCAAGACCGGCAGGCCGGCGCACGGCGTCATCAGCGTCTCGGTCATCGCGCCGGATGCAACGACCACCGACGGGTTGACCAAGAGCGTGTTCCTCAGAGGGCCCGCCGAAGGCATCGCGTTCGTCGAGTCACTCAAGATGCCCGGGGTGGAAGCGGTCGTCATCGACGAGCACGGCAAGATGTATTTCTCCCGCGGTCTGCAACAGGCGTCCAGGTAATCCTTGCTTTTCACGCTGACTGTCGCTGGGCTGTAACATTTCGCGCGCCGGTTTTCCGGCAGCGCACCAATCGGCGCCCGCCTTGCGCCGCCCGTCGGCGGCGCGAGCGAACTCTGTCCTGAAGCGCAGCATCAGGCGCGGCGCATTGCCCCGATCGTGACGAACCGGTTGGCCGACGTACGCCGGAACCGGCTCGACAAAGGGCGGCCGGTAGCAAGATTAGAACTCGTACAATCAGACGAGCTTTGATCATGGCATAACTCCCGAAAGGGAGTGACGCAAAACCACGAGGCTAACGGCGCGCACGCGCCCAGGCCGGTCGGGTCGCCGAAGCGGACGCCTTGCGCGCAATTCTCCGGTTGTGGAGCCGGGTGCGCAGGCCGGATCACGAAGGAGGCGAAGATGCGTGCTCTGAAGAACAACAGCCTGCTTGTCCTTGTCGGTGTCGGTCTTGCAGCAGGCTTCGCGCTTACCGGCTGCAGCAGCGGCGACGGGTCGGTGGCCGCGCAGGGCGATGTCGCGATCGCCTACGTCAAGCGCAAGGTCGAGACCCTCGGCAATCCCACCGATGCCATCACGTTCGCGGCCGGCGGCGATCTTTACATGCGCGAGCGTTCGTCGGTCACGGCGCCGGAGATCTGCATCACCTGCGCGGAAACGAACGGCCAGGGCGACGTGTCCGACCCGGAGGTGTCGTACGACGCGACCAAGCTGCTATTCACGATGCGCAAGCCCGGCGACCCCGGTTGGCGGATTCGTGAATACGACCTGGCCACGAAGCAGATCCGCACGATCAATTGCGACGCCGCTGCCCCCGGTGACGATGTCGATCCGGCCTACCTGCCGGACGGGCGCATCGTGTTCGTCTCGAACCGCCAGGAAAAATCGCGCCAGTTGATGGCCGCGGCGGGCGAGACACCGTTCGCCTATCTCGATGAATACGAGCGTGAGCGCGTCACCACGCTGCACGTCATGAACAACGACGGCAGCAACTGCCGCCAGATATCCTTCAACCAGAGCCACGACCGCAATCCGACGGTGCTGCAAACCGGCGAGATCATGTACTCGCGCTGGGACCATGTGGGCGGGCGCAACCAGTTCAGCGTCTTCTTCACCAATCCGGACGGGACCAACATGTTCGTGCTGTACGGCGCGCACAGCCCCGGCAACAGCTTCCTGCATCCGCGCGAGATGCCGAACGGTCGCCTGATCTCCTCCCTGATGCCGTTGTCCGGCACGCGGGAAGGCGGCGCGCTCATGGAGATCGACGTTCGGAACTACTCCGAGAATTGCGAGCCGGCCGATAGCCGCCTGCCCGCCTGCGGTGGCCAGAGGCAGGCGACCGCGCACCCGATCAACTTCGGCAGGGGCATTTCGCAGTTCGGCCGCTTCAGCACGCCGTACCCGCTGTGGGACGGAACAAATCGCGCACTTGTGAGCTGGACGCCGTCATGCGTGGCCGTTGGCATTGAAACCTGCCCAACGGAGATCAATCCGCTCACGGGCTTGCCGGAGCCGGAGGAGATGACGCCCGTCTACAGTGCGGGCATGCTCGACCTCAGCACCGGGAACTACCTACCGATTGTGACAGCGCCCACCGGCTATGCCGTGCTCGATCCGGTGGCGATCCAGCCGCGGCCACTGCCCAACGTCATTGGCGACAAGGCACTGGATCCGACGCTCGCCGGCGCCGGCAAGGGCGTGCTCAACGTCAAGAGCGTGTACGACACGGACAGCCAGGGCCGCATGGGCAGCCCGGTGCTCGCTGCGGGTGAGAGCATTCCGCAGGCCGGTGGCGTTGCGGATATCGCGCGCCTCAAGAACCCGGCGCTGACCACGGCCGTTCAGCGCCCGGCGCGTTTCGTGCGTATCACCAAGGCGGTGCCGACGCGCCCGGGCATATCGCGCGCGGCGATCGGTGAAACGGATTTTGAAATGCAGCAGATCCTCGGCTACGCCGAGGTCGAGCCGGACGGCTCGTTCAAGGTCGAAGTCCCGGCCGACACGCCGATCGCGATTACCGTCCTCGACAAGGACGGGCGCGGTTTCACGCCGCACACCAACTGGATCCAGGTGCGCCCCGGCGAAACCCGCACCTGCAATGGGTGCCATTCGCCGCGCCGCGGCAACTCGATCAATGCGGCGCCGGTTGCAGGCAACCATCCGAATACCGTGCCTGTGTTGGCCGCGGCCTCCGGCGAGTCTATGGCCGAGACGCGCACCCGCGTCGATTCCTCCGTTCTGCGTCTCAAGCCACATCTGCAGTACGCCGACGTGTGGACAAACCAGACGATGGCCGGTCGCGCGCCGGACGCGCCGCTCACGATCGACTATACGGGGCTCACCACGCCGTCGCCGCTCAAGCCGGATGGCACGATCGTGATCGACTATCCGACGCATATCGCGCCGCTTTGGACCAAGGACCGCGGAGCCAATACCTGCACAGCTTGCCATAACGACCCGGCCAGACTCGATCTGCGCAGCACGGTGGGCGGCACCGGCCGGATGACGTCGTACGAGGAGCTGATGGTCGGCGACCCGGTTCTGGACGCGAACGGCCAGCCGGTACTGGTGGTCAACAATGACGAGATCGAGATCCAGCGCCAGGAGCCGCAGGTCGAAGCCGGCAGCGCCCGATCGAGCCACCTGATCGAGGTGCTGTTCAATCAAGAGCTGCGCGCGGGCAAGTCTCTCACCGGAGTTCCGGACCACAGCGCGATGCTCAATCCTTCGGAAAAGCGCCTGGTATCCGAGTGGATCGATCTGGGCGGCCAGTACTTCAACAGCCCGACGGATGGCTCAGGCGCTATCCGTGGGATCAGCGGCTTGAGCCGTTCGGTCTTCGACTCGAGCGTGCATCCGATCCTGCTCAATCGCTGCGGCTCCTGCCACCGGGCCGTGGGCTCCACTCCAACTGCGCCGCCTCCAACCTTCAGCGGCCAGCGCTATGTGCTGACCGGCCAGGCCGAGGGCGACTTCAACGTCACGCTCAGCATGGTCAACAACGTGTGCGATGCGGCCAATACGCCGCTGTTGCGCCGGGCGACGTCGACCGGCACGAATCCAGTTCATCCCCAGGTCGGGACGCCGGCGGGACCCGTGCTCACGGTGACGGACGCGGATTACACGACCATCTTTAACTGGATCAACGCGGGATGCACTCCGTAGAATAGAGGCCCATGGGGTTGTGGCGGTGGGACAACGAGGCGGGCAGCGGGCCCGCCTCGCTTTTGTTAGTGGTGCTGGGGGTTGTCGTTGGCGCCTGCGGTGATCCGGTGTCGAACGCGGAGCTGCAGGGTGTCGGTACGCTCGACTGCCCGACGTTTCAGGCCACGGTCAACTCGATTTTCGATCAGGACATCGGGGGGCGAACCTGTTCGGCCGCCGGCTGCCATCTGATCAATGCGAGCGCTGGGGGCGCGTTCAAGATTTACGCGAACGCGCAGCCCAACACCGCGGAGATGGACTACAACTATCGGGCGGCCAAGGGGTTCGCCAATCTGACCGATCCAGCGCAGAGCAAGCTTCTGCTCGAACCCCTGGCCGGGGCGCAATCGATCGTGGGCAGCCACGCCGGCGGCGACATATTCGCCTCGACGGCCGATCCCAACTACCAGACGATTCTCGCTTGGATCAGCAATCAGATTCAGGGCACCAGCAGCTGCTTGCCGTGAGACGCGCGGCACTCGTGCTTCTGTGGTGGCTTGCGCTCGCAGCGGTGACGGCATGGGCGGGGCAGACCAATCCGCAGGTCGAGGTGGCTGATGCGTACCTCGAGCTGCACACCGGACCCGGGCGCGGCTATCCGGTATTTCACGTCGTGGAGCGCGGGGCCCGAGTCGAGATCCTCAAGCGCCATACGGACTGGTTCAAGATCCGGACGGCGGGTGGAAAGGAAGGCTGGGCGGCGCGCGCGCAGATGGAGCGCACGGTGATCGAGGCCGGCGTGCCGACGAGCTTTCGCGATATCGTGATGGAGGACTACCTGCGGCGGCGCGTCGAGCTCGGCTTCGCCGGCGGCGTGCTGGAGGATGATCCGCTGATGATCGTGCGCGCCGGGTACGTGGTGACGGAGAATTTGCGCGCCGAGATCACGTTCGGGCAGGCGCCCGGTGACTTTTCGAGCTCGCAGCTCTTTTACGTGGGCGTGCGATCGGAATTCGCGACCGACTGGCGACTGTCGCCGTTTTTCACGCTGGGTGTCGGCCGCTTCACCAACGAGCCGCGCGCCACGGCGGTGGAGCGCATCAAGACGACGGCGGATCTGGCCAACGCCGGTGTGGGCGCAATGTTCTATCTGACCGAACGTTTCGTGGTCCGCGCGGATTACAAGCGCCATGTGGCCCTGATCGAAACGGATCGCACCGACGAGTACAGCGAGGTGTCGCTTGGGATTTCATTCTTTTTCTAGTCGTGTCATGCGGGCGGGTCTGGCCGCGCTCGCCGTTCACGCGCTCACGGTGGCCTCTGCCGCGATGGCGGCGGATGTCCCGATGACCCAGAGCCCGGAGCAGGTGGTTGAGCCGCGCGTGGACCGGCGCGAGGTCACGATTCCCCGCATCGACACCGAGGATTTCGAGGTCGGCGTCTATGGCGGCCTGCTCAGTGTCGAGGACTTCGGCTCGAGCAGCGTGTTCGGCGGCCGGCTCGTGTACCACGTTTCCGAGGACTTCTTTGTCGAGGGCGTGTACGGGCAGTCCACCGTGACCGACGAGGCGCTGTGCAGTCTCGGTCTGTGCCTGTTTCCAACGCGCGAGCAGGACCTCAAGTACTATGCGCTGTCGGTCGGCTACAACTTCTTTCCCGGCGAGGTTTTCCTGAGCAAGCGCCGGGCGATGACCTCGGCGGTCTACGTGCTGGGTGGCGTGGGCAATACCTCGTTTCTCGACGAGGACCGGTTCAGCTTCAACTTTGGCATCGGCATCCGCATGCTACCGGCCGACTGGCTGGCGTTGCACGTCACGGTGCGCGACTACCTCTTCGAATCGGATATTCTCGGCACCAACAAGATGACCCACAACTTCGAGCTGACCGCCGGCGTGTCGGTGTACTTCTAGAGGGGGCGCGATGAGGCAATCGTTTCGTTTCTTGTTCCTGGCCCGATGCGCCGTTGCGCTCGGCATGGGATTCGCAGTTTCCGCGGCGCCGGCGGCGCTCCCGGCGATCGGGCAGGCAGCGCCGGATTTCACGCTCAAGAGCACCAGCGGCCAGAACCTGCGCCTGCGCGAGCTGCGCGGCGAGGTCGTGCTGATCAACTTCTGGGCGACCTGGTGCGGGCCGTGCCGGCAGGAGATGCCGGCGCTCAACAGGATTCACGAGCAGTACCGCAAGGCGGGCTTTACGCTGCTTGGCGTCAACATCGATGACGACCCGGCGGCGGCGCGTGAGATGGCGCGCAAGCTCGGGGTCGCCTTTCCGGTGCTGCTCGACACCGACAAGCGTGTCAGCCGGCTGTATGACGTCGACACCATGCCGGCGACGCTGCTCGTCGATCGCAACGGCAAGATTCGATACGTGCACCGTGGCTACCGTCCGGGCCTCGAGGTGACGTATCAGAATCAGGTGCGCGAGCTGTTGAAGCAATGAGCATCGGGCGCTGGCACCGGAGTCTGTTGTTGAGCGTGGCGATGCTGCTCGCCGGGTGCGGCAGCATCGAGCCCTGGGTCAAGCCCTATGAGCGCGAGTGGCTCGCCGATCCGCTCATGAGCTTCTCGCGGGATCCGGTCTCCGACGGCTACCGCCAGCACGTCTTCGAGGTGCGTGAGGCGGCGCGCGGCGGCGGCACCGGTCAGGGCGGCGGCTGCGGCTGCAACTGAGGCAAGCGCAGAGGGGTGCAGGGTGCATAGCAGGTTTTTCCTAGGCGGCCGGCTCGGTTTGGGAGCTGTCGGCGCTGTGCTGGCCCTGTTGCCGGCGGCGGCGCAGGCCATCGTGCTCCCCGAAAACCGATCGGATGCGCTGTATCACTACTACGACGGCGGCGGTGTCACCGTTTCCGGCCCCGCGCTGCTGGTCCGCAAGAACATCGGCGAATCGGTATCGGTGTCGGGCCGTTACTATGCCGACGCGGTGAGCAGCGCGTCGATCGACGTGGTGACGCAGGCCAGCCCCTACAAGGACAAGCGCAACGAGTTGGGCGCCGGCATCGATTACCTGCGCGGCAACACACTGGTGGGATTGAGTTACACGACGAGCAAGGAGAACGACTACCTTGCCGATACCGTCAACCTCAGCGTGGCGCACGAGATCTTCGGCGGCATGACGACGGTGAACCTGGGTTACGCGCAGGGGGATGACACCGTAAAACGCGTCGACACGGACTTCGAGGATCGCATCGACCGCTACAATTACCGGCTCGGGGTGTCGCAGGTGCTGACCAAGCGCTGGGTGATGAGCCTCGATTACGAGTCGGTGCTCGATTCCGGCTATCTGCAGAATCCCTATCGCTACGCGGTGGTGCAGGGCGTGTTCGTGCCGGAGAACTACCCGCGCACCCGCGACAGCAATACCGTTACGCTCAAAAGCCAGTACGGCCTGGGCGCCGTCGACAACCGCCTGACCTCGTCGCTCACGGCTTACTATCGTTACTTTTGGGATACCTGGGACATCCGCGCACATACCCTGGAGCTGGGCTATCAACTGCGCGGCGGGCTGCTCGGCGCCGATCACTGGATCGCCGGGCTGCACTATCGTTACTACACCCAGTCGGCGGCGTCGTTCTACAGCGACAACTTCTCGACCCAGATGCAGTACATGGCGCGCGACAAGGAGCTCAGCACCTTTCAGAGCCACCTGGCCGGCCTGTCGCTCACGCGCACGTTCGGCCGCTGGTCGATGTTCGAGCGCGGCTCGCTCAACGCGGCATACGACTTCACTCGCTTCAAGTACGACGACTTCACGGACATACGCAACGGGGAGCTGTACTCATTTGACGCGCACATCCTGCAACTGTTCTTGTCTCTTTGGTACTAAGTCATGACACATGGCAACTTTCGTTTCTTGACGCACCGCGGCTGGTGGCGGGGCGCGGCGAGCGCCTGGCTGGCCATCCTGGCGCTCGTGGCGGTGCCGGCCCGGGGGGCCGATCAGACGGCCAGACCGGCCGAGACTTTCAGCGTGCTGGACAGCAAGGTGCAGGCGCTCAAGAAGCAGGTCATGGAGCTCAACCGCGACCTGTTCGTGCTGGAGGAGGAGCTGCTGTTCCCCGCGAGCACGCAGGTGGCCGTGTTCCTTTCCATGGACGTCGGTGAGCTGTTCCAGCTCGACTCGGTGCAGGTCAAGCTCAACGACAAGGTAGTGACCAACTATCTGTACACCGAGCGGGAGCTGCAGGCCCTGCGCCGCGGCGGCGTGCAGCGCCTGTACCTCGGCAACCTGCCGGTCGGCAAGCACGAGCTCGTGGCCTTTTTTACCGGCAAGGGACCGCACGAGCGCGACTATCGGCGCGGCACGACGCTCGTATTCGAGAAGGGCACCGACCCCAAGTACATCGAGCTGCAAATCCGCGACGTGGAGGCCAAGCTGCAGCCGGAGTTTCGCGTCAAGGACTGGCAATAACGAGGCATATGGGGCAGGCGGGTTCATCAGGCAGGCGGCGCGTAGCGCTGGCGCTGGCGTTGTGCGCGCTGGTCAATGCGGCCGGCGCGAGCGCCGCGCGCCTGAGCGAGGCGCGGGCGGTGCGCGACCCGCACTATGGCGAGGTGCTCTACCAGTTCTTCCAGCAGAACTACTTCGACGCGCTGACCAGCCTGATGGTATCGGAGCGCTTCGAACGCGTCGCGCACCACCGCCAGGATGCGGAGCTTCTGCGCGGCGGCATGTTCCTGTCCTACGGCATGCATCTCGAGGCCGCCCGGATCTTCGAGCAGCTCACCGAGCAGGTGGCGGAGCCCGTGATCCGCGATCGGGCCTGGTTCTACATGGGCAAGATTCTGTATCAGCGCGGCCATAGCGCCGAGGCGCTTGCCGCGCTCGCGCGCATCGGCGGGCCGTTGCCGGAGGAGCTGGAGGCGGAACGCCACGTGCTCGAGGCCAATCTGTTGATGAGTCAAAACCGTTACGCCGAAGCCATCGAAGTGCTCAGGCGGGTATCAAAAAAATCCGAATGGGCGTTGTTCGGGCGTTACAACCTGGGCGTGGCGCTGGTGCGGGCCGGCGAGCATGAACGCGGGGCGGCGCTGCTCGACGAGGCCGGAGGCGCAGCGGTTGCCACGGAAGAGCTGAAGGCGCTGCGCGACAAGACCAATGTCGCGCTGGGTTACGCCGCACTGCAGGAGAGCCGGCCCGACGCCGCCAGAGGCTACCTCGAACGGGTGCGGCTGAACGGGCTGCAGTCGAACAAGGCCCTGCTGGGCCTGGGCTGGGCGCACGCGCTCGGTAACCAGCACGAGCGTGCCCTGGTGGCGTGGATGGAGCTGCGCGAGCGGACGCTGCAGGACACGGCGGTGCTCGAATCGCTGCTCGCGATCCCCTATGCGCTTGGCAAGGCCGGCGCCTACCGGCAGTCGCTGCAGGAATATGAGCACGCCATCCTGCTGTATGACCGCGAAGTCGCACGGCTCGATGAGTCGATCAGCGCGATCCGTTCCGGCCGCTTGACCAATGCGCTGCTCGCGCTCAATCCGGGCGAGGAGATGGGCTGGTTCTGGCAGCTGCGCGCGCTGCCGGAGAGCGCGGAGAGCCGCTATCTGATGACGCTGCTGGCGAGCCACGAGTTCCACGAAGCGCTCAAGAACTTTCGCGACATGCAGTTCCTGCGCGCCAACCTGGCGCGCTGGGCCGAGAACATCAACGCCCTCGACACCATTCTCGCCACCCGCCGGCTGGCGCATCGCGAACGCCTGCCGCGTGTGCTGGCGGGCGAGCGCACATTGTCGGCGGCGCAGCTGCGGGCGGCGCGCGACCGCTACGCGGCCGAGATCGAGCGGATTGCCGCCGGACAGGATGCCGAGGCGCTGGCCGATGACAAGGCGAAAGCCCTGCTCGAGCGCCTGGAGCGCGTCAAGGCCGGAATCGGCGCGCTGTCGGCCGAGCAGGCGTCCGCGCTGGCGGAGCGCTACCGCCGGTTGCGCGGCGTGCTGCTGTGGGACCTGACGAGCGAATTCAAGCCGCGCCTGTGGCAGGCGCAGCAGTCGCTGGCGGCGCTCGATGAGGAGCTCGCGCAGCACGAGAGGCGGCGCGCCGCGCTCGAGACAGCGCAACGCGAGCTGCCGGCAATACTCGACGGCTTCGAAGGCCGGATCGCCAGCCTGCGATCGCGCATCGTCCTGCTGCGCGCCGATCTTGCCGGTGTATCGGCGCAGCAGGAACGGTACCTGGCCGAGCTCGCCGTGGCCGAGCTTGAGGCTCTGAAGGAGCGCATTGCCACCTATCTCACGCAGGCGCGTTTCGCCGTGGCACAGATCTACGATGAGGCCGCGAGCAAGGAAGAAGCGGCGCCGCGCCGTGAGGCGACCCCATGAAACTGCGTGGGCTGCTCATCGCGGGAACGATTGCCGGGCTCGCCGGCTGCGCCTTTGGCAAGAAAGGCGGCGCGGATGAGCCGACGCTCAAGGCCCTGGAGGATCGCAGCATCGTCATCGAGCGCGACGCGCGCGTCGAGGGCGGGCGCGAGAAGGCGATCGCCGGCTATCGCGCGTTCGTACGCACCGCCCCGCAGGATCCGCGCCGCCCCGAGGCGCTGCGCCGCCTCGGTGACCTCGAATTGCAGGGATCAGAAGAGCAGGCGCTGCGCGGCGCTGACGCCATGGGAAAGGCGGCGGGAGCGGTCGACTACCGTGGCGCCATCAAGCTCTACCAGGACCTGCTGCGCGCCTACCCCAACTACCCGGGCAATGATCGCGTGCTCTACCAGCTGGCCAAGGCGCAGGAGCAGAGCGGAAACCTCGATGCCGCGCTGACTTCGCTCGATCGTCTGGTCGCGGCCTATCCGAACACGCCGCATCGGGATGAGGCCCAGTTCCGGCGCGGCGAGATCCTGTTCACGGTGCAAGACTATCGGGGCGCCGAGCAGGCCTACGCCTCCATCATCCAGGCCGGCGCGACCTCGCCGTTCTACGAGCGCGCCCTGTACATGCGCGGCTGGTCGCTGTTCAAGCAGAACCAGTACGAGGAGGCGCTGCACGCGTTTTTCGCGGTGCTCGACCGGCGCCTGATCGGGCGCGATCTGGGTTCGGCCGCAGAGGACATTCCCTCGCTCAGCCGCTCGGAGAAGGAGCTGGTCGACGACACCTTCCGTGTCGTGAGCCTGAGCTTTGCCAATCTGAGCGGGGCGGAGTCGATACCACCGTACTTCCACAAGCCGGAGCGCCGCGACTACGAGTTTCGCGTCTACCGCGAGCTGGGCGATCTGTATCTCAAGCAGGAGCGCATCAAGGACGCGGCCGACACCTACAACGCCTTCGCGCGGCGTTACCCGACGCACCCGCAGGCGCCGCTCGTGCAGGTGCGCGCGATCGATGCTTTCCAGGGCGCGGCGTTTGCCCGCCTGGCGCTTGAGGCCAAGAAGGAATTCGTCACGCGCTACAGCGTCACGAGCGAGTATCGACGTGTGAATCGTCCCGAGGACTACGAGCGCGTGTTGCCGCACGTCAAGAAGCATCTGGATGAGCTCGCCCGCCACTACCACGCGGTGGCGCAGAAATCGAAGAAGCCGGCCGATTACCAGGAGGCGGCGCGCTGGTATCGCGTGTTCCTCGCGTCCTTCCCGCAGGACCCGCAGGCCGCCCACATGAACTTCCTGTACGCCGAGGCCCTGTACGAGGCACAGGAATACCCGACCGCCGCTGCGGAATACGAAAAAACCGCCTACGGGTATCCGACACACGCAAAGAGCGCCGAGGCCGGCTACAGCGCACTGCTCGCCTATGCGGCGCTGGAGAGGCGCGCCGAGGGCGTCAACAAGACCGCGGTGCAACAGCAGCTGAGCGGCAGCGCGCTGCGTTTTGCCGACGCATTTCCGCAGGATACGCGCACCCCGACGGTCCTGACCGATACGGCGGAGCGCCTCTACATGTTGCGATTCCGCGACCAGGCGCACACGGTTGCGAACCGCGTCCTGGCGTTGCAACCGGAGCCGCCGGCGCGCTTGCGGCGCACGGCCTGGACGGTGGTGGCGCACATCGAGTTCGAGCGCGGCAACTTCAGCCGCGCCGAGAACGCCTACCATCAGGTGTTGGCCCTCACGCCCGAAAAGGATCCGCACCGCGCGGCCATCGTCGAGCGCCTGGCGGCGTCGGTATACAAGCAGGGCGAGGAGCTGCGCACCGCCGGCGACACGCGCGGGGCGGTGGCCATGTTCCAGCGCGTCGGGGAGGTGGCGCCGACCTCACCGATTCGCGCCACCGCGGATTTCGACGCGGCGGCGGGCCTGATCGCGCTGAAGGATTGGGCCGGCGCGGCCGGGGCGCTCGAGCACTTTCGCCGCACTTACCCGAACCACGCGCTGCAGGACGACGTGAGCCGTAAGCTCGCCGTTACCTACCTGGAGGGTGGACAGACCGGCAAGGCCGCGGCGGAGTTCGAACGCCTGGCCGCGACGAACAAGGATCCGCAGCTGCAACGCGAGGTGCTATGGCAGGCCGGCGAGCTGTACGAGAAGTCCGGCAACAGCAAGGCGGCCGCGGCGGCCTACACGCGCTACGTCAAGCAGTTTCCGAGCCCGCTCGAACCCGCCATCGAGGCGCGCCACCGGCTCGCGGGGCTCGCCGGCAGGAGCGGCCAGGCGCTAGAGCGCACCCGCTGGTTGCAGGAGATCGTGCGTGCCGACCAGGCGGGCGGGCGCGAGCGCACCGAGCGCACGCGCTTCCTCGCGGCCAGCGCCGCGATGCAGATCGCCGAGCCTGCCTACGAGGCCTACCGCAAGGTGGCGCTCATCGAGCCGCTCAAGAAGAATCTGAAGCTCAAGAAGGAACGCATGCAGGCGGCGATCGATGCCTACGCGGTGGCGGCCGGTTACGGCGTGGCCGAGGTCACGACCGCTTCGACCTTCCGCATCGGTGAGATCTACAACGACTTCAGCAAGGCGCTGCTCAGCTCGCAGCGCCCGAAGGGGCTGAGCGCCGATGAGCTCGAGCAGTACAACGTGCTGCTCGAGGAGCAGGCGTTCCCGTTCGAAGAAAAGGCGATCGAGATTCACGAGGCCAACGCCCGGCGCGCCGCGCAGGGCGTCTATGACCAGTGGGTGAAGCAGAGTTTTGCGGCGCTGAGCAAGCTGCGTCCGGTGCGCTATGCCAAGGCCGAGAAGAGCGAGGCGGTGATTCGTGCGATTCGCTGACGCGAGGCTCCTAGTGATGCTCGTGCTACTCGCAGTGCTTGCGGGTTGCGCGACGCCGGCTGCACGCGAGGCGGTGCCGGGCAAGGTCGCGGCACCGGCCAAGGTCGAGCCACCGGTGCCGGCGCCGGCCCGCCAGGCCTACGAGCAAGCACTGGCATCGATGCAGGCCGGCCGCCATAAGGAAGCGGAGACCGTTCTTCTGGAGCTTACGCGCAAATATCCGGAACTATCAGGCCCCTACGCCAATCTCGGGATACTCTATTATCGCACGGGGCGGCCGGCCGAGGCGGTCGAGATGTTGAACAAGGCAATCGGGATCAATTCGCAGCAGGCGGCCTATTACAACCAGCTTGGCGTCATCCAGCGCAGCAGCGGGCGTTTCGCCGAGGCGCGCGCCGCCTACAGCCGTGCGCTCGAGGTCGACGCCAATTATCCGTTCGCACACCTCAATCTGGGTATCCTCTATGACCTGTACCTGAACGAGCCGGATCGGGCCGTGGCGCACTACCAGCGCTACGGCGAGCTCAGCCCGGCCGACGCCAAGCAGGTCGAGAAGTGGATCGCCGATCTCAAGCAGCGTACGCAGAAACCGACCCAGTCGAGCAAGAAGGAGCCGCAGTGATGAGGGCTTGTTTCGTTGTGGCTGTGGCCTTGTTGGCGTCGCCGCCGCTCATGGCGGCTGACAAGAAGGCGGTCGATCGCGCCGACCTCGAGGGTACGCAGATCATCGGCAATCGCGAGTTGCCGAAGGTCACCTATATCGTTCCGTGGAAGAAACCGCAACCGGGCGACCTGGTCGGCCGGCCGGTGCAGAGCCTGTTGGACGAAGCATTGGCGCCCATTGATCGGGACGTGTTCCGCCGGCAGGTCGACTACCACGGCCAGCTGCAGGGCCGGCCGTCCAGTTCGGCACCCGCCTCGGCCACGGGCGGAGCCAAGCAATAATCACGCGCAGAGGAGACTGTTATGGAAACCTACTCAATGATCGTCCGCTTCTTTCAGGAGGGCGGATTCTGGATGTTCCCGATCGCCGTCACTGCGGCCGTGGGGCTGGCGGTGGCGGCGGAGCGTTACATCTACCTGTCGCGCTCGCAGCTCACCAATCGCAAGTACTGGGAGGAGGTGATGCCGGTGCTGCAGGGCGGCCAGTACCAGAAGGCCTTCTCGGCGACGTCCAAGTCGAACGTGGCGATCGCCAAGATCCTGAACTACGGTCTGGCGCGCCTGAAGAACGCCCGCCGGCGCGAGGACATCGAGACCGCCATGGAGGAGGGGCTGATGGAGATCGTTCCGCGCCTGGAGCGGCGCACCCACTATCTCGGGGCGCTCGCCAACATCGCCACGCTGCTCGGATTGCTGGGCACCATCATCGGACTGATCCAGGCCTTCACGGCCGTGGCCAATGCCAATCCCGCCGAGAAGGCGGAGCTGCTGTCCTCCAGCATCTCGGTGGCGATGAACACGACCGCCTTCGGCTTGATGGTCGCCATTCCGCTGCTGCTCATCTCCTCGGTGCTGCAGTCCAAGACCACGCAGATCGTCGACAGCCTCGAGATGGCCTCGGTCAAGTTCCTGAACATGGTCACCGAGCGTCCGCGTGAAGGGGCGGCCGCATGAGACGGCGCTTTCGCCGCCACCGCTCCGACCAGCAGGACATGAACATCACGGCGTTCATGAACCTGATGGTTATTCTCGTTCCGTTCCTGCTGATCACGGCGGTGTTCTCACGCATCACGGTGCACGAGCTCAACCTGCCGCCGGCCTCAAGCGGCGCCAGCGATCCGAAGCAGGAACTGCACCTGGAAGTCGTGATTCGCGCCGACGCCCTGGAGCTCGGCGAACGCTCGCGCGGACTGCTGCAACGCATTGACAAGACCGAGGCGGGTCACAACTTCGGCAAGCTCAACGAGGTCCTGCGCCAGATCAAGGAGCGCTTCCCGGACAAGACGGCGGCCACCATCCTGTCGGAGCCAGATACCTCGTATGACACGCTGGTGCACACCATGGACGCCGTGCGCGCCTACGAGGCGGGCCAGGGCAAGGGCGTGACGCGCTACGAGCTGTTCCCGGACATCTCGATCGGCGATGCCCCGTTGCGCACCGCCAGCGCCGCCCCCGTATCTGCGGCGTCGGTGAGCCCGACAGCAACGAAGAAAGGGAGATAGGTCACGATGAAGATGTCACGTCGCGCCCAGCGCATGGAGCGTCACCACAAGCGCGCCCGCGCCCGGGCGACGCTCAATATGGTCTCGCTCATGGACATTTTCACCATTCTGGTGTTCTTCCTGCTGGTGCACTCATCGAATGTCCAGGACGTTCCGACCAAGGCCGTTCGCCTGCCGGAGTCGGTGGCGGAGAAACAGCCGAAGCAGACGCTCGTTGTGACGGTGAACGACGAAGACATACTCGTGCAGGGGCGCAAGATCGCCTCCGTGGCGCAGGTCATGAGCGGCGACGCCGACGTCATCGAACCGCTCAAGGCGGAGCTCGACTACCAGGCCACGCGCGGCGTCAAGGCGCAATCGGGCGGCGGGAAGACCGGGCGCGAGGTCACGATCATGGGCGACAAGGAGATCCCGTATCGTCTGCTCAAGAAGATCATGGTGACCTGCGTGCGCGCGAGCTATGACAACATCTCGCTCGCCGTGGTCAAGAAGGATCAGGCCTAGGGAAGCGCCATGACCTTCGCTTACTACCATTCACCGGTGCTGCCCTGGACGATTGCCGAGGAAGAGGAGCAGCGCTTCCGGCGCTGGCTCAAGCGCGCGCTGCTTGCGTGCCTCATCCTGTCGTTGATCATCGCGTTTCTTCCGGTGCCGCAGACCGATCGAGCTCGCGAGGAAGAAGTGCCACCACGGCTGGCGAAGCTGCTGCTGGAACGCCAGCCCCCACCGCCGCCGCCGGTGGTGAAGAAACCGGAACCCGAGGCGCCCAAGGCGGAGGCCCCGAAAACGGCGGAGCCCAAACCCAAGACCGAGCCGCCGAAACCGACCCGGAGCATCGAGGCGGCGCGCGCCAAGGCCGAGCGCTCCGGCTTGCTCGCGTTCAAGGACGAGATCGCCGATCTGCGCACGAATCCGGTGGCGGCGCATGTCGCGAGCGCCCAGCCGCTCACCAAGGGCGGGCCGGCAACGGGTCCGGCCAAGCCGGTGGAGCGCTCGCTCATTACCTCCAACGTCGCGGGCGGCAGCGGCGGCATCAATACCGCGAAGCTCAGCCGCGACACCGGCGGGGGCGGCCTCGGGGGCCGGGCGACCACCAGCATGGCCAGCCCCATGGGCGGCGGTGCCGGCGGAGGAGGCGGTGGCGGCGGTCGCGGGGGTGGCGGCGGCACCGCCGGACGCTCGATCGAGGAGATCAAGCTCGTGTTCGACCGTAACAAGGGCTCGATCTACGCGCTCTACAATCGTGCGTTGCGCGCCGATCCGACGTTGCAGGGCAAGGTCGTGCTCAAGCTCACGATCGCACCGTCCGGGCAGGTCACGGACCTGCAGATCGTGTCGAGCGAGCTGCGGAACACCGATCTCGAGCGCAAGCTGCTCGCGCGCATCAAGCAGTTCGACTTCGGGGCCAAGGACGTGGCCGTGATGGTGGTGACCTACCCGATCGACTTCCTGCCGTCGTAGCCCCACGTAGTCTCGGGTTTCGGGTCTCGGATTCGAGGCTTCAGGTTTGAGGTTTAAGGTTTCTAGGTAACGCCTGATGCCAGTCGGTTGGGCGGCGAAACCCGAAACCCGAAACCCGAAACCCGAAACCCGAAACCCGAAACCCGAAACCCGAAAC
>CAYZVX010000011.1:0-20961 GCA_964482055.1 uncultured Acidiferrobacteraceae bacterium | reverse complement strand
CCGATTTGCTACACTCCGGTTCAGACAATAACGTCTGACCTCGACGGGGCAAGGGCGGGAATGCAGAGTTGGCTGGTGACAGGGGGGGCCGGGTTCATCGGTGCCAATTTCGTGCTGCGGGCGCGGCGCGAGCGGCTGGCGCGCATCGTAAACCTGGATCTGCTGACCTACGCGGGGCATCGGGAGAACCTGGAGGCCGTGCGTGACGATCCAGATCATATCTTCGTGCAGGGCGACATCGGCGACGCGGCACTGGTCGCGCGCCTGCTCACGGACCATCGCCCAGTGGCGGTGATCAACTTCGCCGCCGAGTCGCACGTCGACCGGTCGATACTCGGACCGCAGGCATTCATCGAAACCAACGTGGTTGGCACCCACAGCCTGCTCGTGTGCGCGCGCGACTATTTCAGCCGGCTCGATGCCAGCCACCGCAGCCAGTTCCGCTTCCTGCACGTCTCGACCGATGAGGTCTACGGAACGCTCGCGCCGAACGATCCAGGATTCAGCGAACTGACGCCGTATCGTCCGAACTCGCCGTACGCCGCGAGCAAGGCCGCCGCCGATCACCTGGTGCGCGCCTACCATCACACCTACGGATTGCCGACGCTGACCACCAACTGCTCCAACAATTACGGGCCGTACCAGCACCCGGAGAAGCTGATCCCGCTCATGATCGCCAACGCCTGTGCCGGCCGGCCGCTGCCGGTGTATGGCGACGGGCAGCAGGTGCGCGACTGGTTGTACGTCGAGGACCATTGCGCCGCCATTGTCGCGGTGCTGGCGCGCGGCCGGCCCGGTGAGACCTACAACATCGGGGGCAATGCCGAGCGTGCGAACCTCGATATCGTGAGCACGATCTGCCGCCTGCTGGATGAACGCTTTCCCGCCAACGCACCGCACGCGCGGCTCATCAGGCACGTCGCCGATCGGCCTGGCCACGACCGGCGCTACGCCATCGATGCCTCCAAGATCAGGCGCGAGCTGGGCTGGCAGCCGGCGATGACGTTCGAGCAAGGAATTGCCAGGACCGTGCAGTGGTACCTGGACAACGGCGCCTGGCTGCGTGCGGTCAGCAGCCCCCAGCACCAGGAGTGGCTGGCGCAGAACTACCTGAAGCAGGGGCGTGGCGCGTGAATGACAATCTGCGGCATTCCGATGGCCTGACATGAAAGGCATCATCCTCGCCGGCGGCGCCGGCACGCGGCTGTCGCCGCTGACCAACGTCCTGAGCAAGCAGCTGCTGCCGGTGTACGACAAGCCGATGGTCTACTATCCGCTGTCGACGCTGATGCTCGCCGGCATACGCGAGATCTGCATCATTTCCACGCCCCAGGACCTGCCGCGCTTTCGTGAGCTGTTCGGCGACGGCCAAAATCTCGGCCTGGCGTTCGACTATGTCGAGCAGCCGCGCCCAGAGGGCATCGCCCAGGCCTTCGTGCTGGCGCGCCGGTTCCTGGACGGCAGGCCGGCGGCGCTCATTCTAGGTGACAATATTTTCTACGGTCACGGCATGCCGGAGCAGATGCAGGCGGCGACGCGGCTCGCGCGCGGCGCCACGGTGTTCGCCTACCGTGTGCGCGACCCGCAGCGCTACGGCGTGGTCGAATTCGACGCGCACGGGCACGCGGTCGGCATCGAGGAAAAGCCAGCGCAGCCGAAGTCGAACTATGCCGTGACCGGCCTGTATTTCTACGACGAGCGCGTGTGCGATGTGGCCGCGGCGCTCAAGCCCTCGCCGCGGGGCGAGCTCGAGATCACCGACGTGAATCGCTGGTATCTCGCCGACGGCAGCCTGCGCGTGGAGCTGCTCGGGCGCGGGGTGGCCTGGCTCGACACCGGTACACCCGAGTCGCTGCACCAGGCCGCCAACTACGTGCAAGCCATCGAGGCGCGCCAGGGCCTAAAAGTGGCCTGCATCGAGGAGGTCGCGTTCCAAATGGGCTTCATCGATGGGCGCCAGCTCGAGCGCCTCGCCGCCGCGATGAAAAACGACTACGGCGCCTACCTGCGGGACGTCCTGGCGCACGGACGCGAGCGGCGCTGATGGAGGTCGTTGCACTGGCGTTGGCGGGTCTCAAGCTCGTGCAACCGCGCGTGTTCAGCGACGCGCGCGGTTTTTTCGTGGAGATCTACCACGGCCACAAGTACCGCGAGGCGGGCGTCGCGCAGCAGTTCGTGCAGGACAACCACTCGTTGTCGACGCGCGGCGTGCTGCGCGGCCTGCATTACCAGCTGCCCAACCCGCAGGGCAAGCTGGTGGCCTGCCTGAGCGGGGAGATTTTCGATGTCGCCGTCGACCTGCGCCGAAGCTCGCCGACTTTCGGCCAGTGGCACGGCGTGCGGCTGAACGGGGAGAACCACTGGCAGCTGTACGTGCCGGAAGGGTTCGCGCACGGGTTCTGCGTGCTGAGTGAGGCGGCGCATGTGCTGTACAAGTGCACCGACTACTACAGCCCCGGCAACGAGCATACGCTCATCTGGAATGACCCGGCGATCGGCATTGACTGGCCGGTGCACGCACCCGTGTTATCCGAGAGAGACGCGCGCGGCAAGCGCCTGTCCGACTGTCCCTTGTTCGCATGAAGATCCTGCTGTTCGGCCGCAACGGCCAGCTCGGCGCCAGCCTCGCTGCTGCGCTTGCCCGGTTGGGAGCGGTGCAGGCCCTGGGGCGCAGCGACGTGGACCTCGCGGATCCGGCGTCGATCGAGCAGTGCATTCGCGACACCAGCCCCGATGTGATCGTCAACGCCGCCGCCTACACGGCTGTTGATCAGGCCGAGAGCGACGAAGCGACCGCCATGCGTGTGAATGGCGAGGCGCCGGCAGTCATGGCGCAGGGCGCGCGCGCGCACGGCGCGTTGCTAGTGCATTACTCGACCGACTACGTCTTCGACGGCACGGCGCACGCGCCGTATCGCGAGGACGACGCCACCGCGCCGCTTGGCGTCTACGGCCGCAGCAAGCTCGCCGGCGAGGAGGCGGTGCGTCGATCCGGCGCCCGGCACCTGGTGTTGCGCACGGCTTGGCTGTACGCCAATGAGGGCAGGAATTTTCTCAACACCATGCTGCGCCTTGCCGGCGAGGGCAAGCCGCTGCGCGTGGTGAACGATCAACGCGGGTCGCCGACCTACGCGCAGAGCGTGGCGGCGGCAACGGTTGAGGTATTGCGCAGCTGGCGCGAGTCCGGCGCGCCTCGCGCGTCGCTGAGCGGCGTCTACCACATGACCTGCAGTGGCGAGGCGACCTGGTTCGAGTTTGCGCGACGCCTCTTCGAGCTGGCCGGGCTTGCCCCGGTCGCGCTCAGCCCGATCGCGACCCTCGACTACCCGACACCCGCCAGGCGTCCGAGCTATTCGGTGTTGTCTAACGAAAAGCTCGCGCGGGTCTTCGGCGTGCGCCTGCCGCACTGGGAAGAGGCGCTGCGCCAGTGCCTGGCACAGCGCCACCGGCAGCCGTAGGCGGCCCCGCAAGCCACCGGGCGATCAGGTTCGGGCACGACGCGTTCCACTACTTCGACCACAGACGGATCAGGTAGGCCGCGACGTTACCGCCATCGGCAGGTTGCGCGCTGCCGAGCGATGAGTTGCTCGTGCCGACCGCGCGCGCTGCGCTGACCGCGACATCGCTGACGGCCTCGAGCGCGCCCATCGTCGGCGGGCTTGCCCGGCACTGGCCGGCGAGATCGACGGCGGCCAGCCCGTCGCTACACTGAGTGACCGGTGGGGGCGTGGGCGGCGGTTCGGGTGCCGGCGTCGGTGTCGGAGCCGGCTCGGCCGGTTGTGTCGGGGCGGGTTGTGTCGGTCCAGGCGCCGGTTTCGTGCCGGCCGCGAACAACGGCGCGCCGGTCTGCACGCCGCCGCCGTAACAGCCGCCAAGCGCGAGCAGGCCGATGGCGAGAAGGACTCGGTCGAGATTCACAAATACAGCGAACGACGGCACACGCTACTCCTTGCAGGCGTGATCGGTGCAACCCGGTGGCACGGACCGCAGTTGCGCGAACGGACTCAGAGAACGCGGCGTGTCAGGAAGGCGAGGATCGCGCCGGACGTCGCGGCGCGGTGTGCAAATGCAAGCGGCAGGTCTGCGAGCCGAACGGGTTCTGGGAAGCGCCACGCACGGCGTGGCGCGCGTGGATAGTTGTACGGGTAGGAATCATTCTGTCAGTCCTCCATACATCGGTCGCGACGCGGGCGAGCTATGCTTTGCGTCGCGGCCATCGTGCGCCCCACCCCTGAAGAGCGATTATGGCCAGCTGTTACACCTCTGCAACCCGGCGCAAGACGCATGCACCATTGCGACGGACAGGCGGCGCCGCGCGGCGCGACGGCCAGACGAACGGCCGGCCCGCGTGAGCGAGGATGGGGCTGTGGCGCTACTGGTCGCGATCGCGGGAGAGGCGCCGCCGCCATTCGCGGTCGAGGCTGGCGACGAACTGCTCGATGAGCTTTTGCTCGTGGCGGCCGACCTCGACGAAGCGGGCGCCGAGTCGAACACGGTGCAACGGTTCGTCGGCCGACACAAACCGCACCTCGAGAGACAGGCGAACCGGCGGGTGGTCGTGCAAACGCAGCTCGCAGTCCGGCAGCACCTGGCCAAGGGCGAGCGTGGGCCCCTGGTAACGTTCGAATTCACCGCCGAGACCTCCGGCAGAGATGTCGTGCAGCAGGCCCTCGATGGCACGAGTCTCGTCGAGACCGATCAGGAGGGGCACGATATGGCCACGGCTGACGCGCACGCGATAGTGTTGGCGGCGCTGCCGGTAATAAAGCACGGACGGAAAGGCGACGCGGTAGAAATTTCCGTTGCTGTCGCGTTCCACGCTGCGTAGCTGAGCGGTGAAGCTCAGGTCGACGCCGCTGCATTGCGCGAAGGCGTTGAGGCGCTCGGCCGCAACGAGCGCGAGGTGGCCATCGGCCGGCGCCAGCTCGTCGAGCTCGAAGTAGCCGCTGGCCGGATCCACGTTGAGGATCGCGCTGAGATAAACATCGGTTACCGCCGGCACGGTAACCGACAGCAGCGCACGGCTGTCTTTTATGCGTTTGAGAAGCTGCGCGATGCGCGCCGGGTCCGTGATGCGCTCAGTCTGACTCGGGTCGCCCGCGGTTCCGTAGTGATGCGGATCCATGCCGCCCCGCTGCCCGCGTGATTTTCTGCAAGTCTAGCAAAGACTTTCCGCATGCCGAGCGATGCGCGCACCGGCAAATGTCGCAGGCGTTCGTGGTGCGGGACGCCCGCCCACTGCGCGCCGCTGCGCAAACGTCAGGCCGAGACGATGGAGCGTCCGGCGCCTGATTCGCGCTCGAACGCGCCGCGCGGGTCATACAGACCCGGCTGACCGGACTGCCCGCGCAGCACCGCCAGCGCCTGGCGCGCGTGCTGCAGCCGACGCTGTACCAAGGCACCATTGATCTCGTTTTGCCGGCGCAGCTCGACGAGCAGCTGTTCGAGCTCGGTGCGGCACGAGCCGCCCGCTTCGGGCAGCCCGCGATTCGGCAACGTGCCGGCAAGGCTGTGCCGGCGCAGGGCTAGCTGCTGCAGCATGGCGACGGCCTGGCGCTTGTCCGCGACGGTCTGCTCGAGCGAATTCGGGTCTTGGCCGGTAAGGGCCTGTTGCTCGCGGCGCAGCACGCCGAGCAGTTGCCGGGCGCCCTCGATCTCCGCCGCCAGCAGGCGGTCGATGGTTTCGGCTGCCGAAATCGTATCGGCCGCAGCGGGCATGGCTATTTGCCGCTCCGCGCCAGGTCGCGCTCAAGCGCGAGCAGCTTGTCGGCAATGCGCTCGGGATCTGCCCGGTAAGTACCGTCGGCCAGCGCTTGACGGATGTCGGCGACGCGCTGTTTGTCGACCACCGGATGGTCGGCAAGCGCGGCCTCGAGCTTTTGCAGGCGGGCGGCGGCGTCGGTCAGGGTAACGCTGTCACTCACCGTGGCGGTCGGCGGCTTGGCGCCGGGCGCAGCATCGGGGCCGACCGTCGGATTTTTGGCGGCCTTGGTGTCCGCGGGGTCGAGCGGGCGGGGGTGGGAAAGACCATTGATCTCGTTCGTCATCACGACATCCTCCGGTACACGCTCAGCTTAGCGGCCGCATCGGGAAA
Organism: uncultured Acidiferrobacteraceae bacterium; assembly: GCA_964482055.1. GTDB lineage: Bacteria > Pseudomonadota > Gammaproteobacteria > Acidiferrobacterales > Sulfurifustaceae. The sequence continues at coordinate 14,867 of CAYZVX010000011.1, read as the reverse complement.
AACTTTAGCCCTCGCACCGGATAATAGCCGTCTGCTTCGCCTGTCACAGGGCCGATTCCACGAGCCCGGCGCCGACCACGATGGCCTCGACCACGCGGCGGCTGCTGGTGTTACGCACCTTGATGCGTTCGCCCGCCGCGCCGCTGGCGAGTGCCTCGGCGCCCACTCGAACGTCGAGACCCCCAGCGCGCGCCAGCAGCGTCACCGTCTCGCCCCGGCGCACCAGCGGCTTGCTGGCGAACATGGCGGAGGTCAGGACGGTTCCGGGCGCCACGGGTCGTTTCAGCAGCTTTCCCTCAACCTGTGCCAGGCTCGTGGCCGCCCCGGGCGGGAGCGCCGCCAGGTCCAGGCGGCGCGTGGTGAGGTCGGCCTGGGTGAGGGTCGCGCCGCGGGCCACGCTCCGCGCGCTCACCACGACCTCGCCCATGACATGCACCGTGGCGGTTACGTAGATGGTCCACGGTTCGGCGCCGCTGCAGCGCACGCCGACTGTCGTGTTGCCGAATTCCCTCGCGCCGGGCGCCAGGAATGCCTCGAGCGGCTGCGCGCAGCGCGGCAGGCGCAGCCGCGTATCGATCGGTCCGACCTCGACCGTCGCGGAAGCATCCGTGCTGTGCATGCGGCTGGCGAGATGCTCGCGCACGCGGTTTTCGATGCGCTGCGGGCTCTCGAATGATTCGGCGCCGGCCGGCAGGCTGGCAAGCGCGCCTGGCAACGCAAGGAGCAGCGTTGCCAGCCGGCGCAAGATGTTCGGCAAGCCTTTCATGTCGCCAGTGGTCAGGAGTCAGCCGGTCTTGGTCGAGCGCCCCAGCGCATCGAGCATCCGGAACAGCTCCTTGCTGTACTCCTCCATTTCGGCGAACAGGTTGAGCGCGCCGGTGTAGTCGCCTTGGGTCACCGCCTTGACGATGTCACGCCCCAGGGCGTGGACACGCGCGTGCGGGGTTTCCAAGTCGCGGAAGGCGGCCACCTGGCCGTAGCGCTCCCGGCTCGCGGAGGCGTACCACTTGCCGAGCCGGCACTGGGTGTGGTCCTTGATTTCCCCATCCGACAGGGACGTCCGGCCGTAGATCACATCCGCGAGCCTCGCCTTCCACTGCAGGTGGTCGCCCTTGAGCGTCTCGATCAGCAATTCATCGTGGCCGCTATCGGCAAACAGGCTGAGCTGCTGCGCCGCGGTCTGGGCGATGGCGCGTGCATGGGCGCTGATGGCGTCGACCTGCGCGCTCTCGCTCTGGAGCGAGGTGGTGATGTTTGCGATGTTCTTCGCCATGTCCGCCGCGACCGTGCTCTGTTCCTCGGCGGCGGCGGCGATCTGGTGCACGCGATCGTTGACCTCCTGGATCACGGCGTTGCCATCGGCGAGCGCTGTGGCCACGGTTTCGAGGCTGTCGACACTCTGCTTGAGCCTGGCCATGCTGGTGTTGACCGACTCGGTCACGTTCGCCGACAGGCTGTTCATCGTGTTGGTCACCGACTCGATCTCCCCGGTGGCCTGGGTGGTCTTGTCGGCGAGCTTTTTCACTTCGTCGGCGACAACCGCGAAACCGCGGCCCGCCTCACCAGCGCGCGCCGCTTCGATGGCCGCGTTGAGCGCGAGCAGGTTGGTCTGGTGGGCGATGTCCTTGACGATCGAGGTGAGCTTGTTGATCTCCTGACTGAAGCCGACGAACTGCTTCATGCTGTCGGCCATGCAGCTGACCGCGGTCTCGAGCTGGTCCATGTTGCCCATGAGCGACGACACGCCGAGATTGCCGTCGTCGGACTTCGTCCGGCTCTCCGCGGCGCGCTTGGCCGTGTCCTGGGCATTGCGCGAGATCTCGTTGGCGGCGGCCGCCATCTCCTCGACCGCGGTGGCGACCGTCGTCACGTGGTCCATGATCAGGCGGATCTCTTTGGCGAAGGCGCCATTCTTGATCAGGATGTCGACTGCCTGCTCGAGACCCCCGATGCCCTGGCGCGCGATTTCAACGAGCCTGCCGTTCTGGGCGGTGAATCTCTCGATAACCGGCGTCAAGGCGTTGGCGGTGCCAGTATGCCGGCGCGTGAGCTCCGCCAAGGCCTGGTGGTCCGAGGCCGCGGCCGCCTGCAGGATCGGCAGCGCGTGACGGGTGAGCAGAACGGTTTTAGTCACGACATATACCTCGCATTGGTTTGTGCGCGATGGTGGTGCGCAGATCTATTTCGTGCGCTCGCGAAGAATTGGCCTGTTTTCTGCAAATCCTATGCCTGCGGTGTCGCCGTGGGGTCCAGGGCACCAGCGCCGCTTGGATCGCAAGCGCTGGACCGCCGGCGCTAAACGCCCGGGCGATCGGGCCGATAACCTCAGGCATCATCACCTCGTGAGGGCACCCATGGCAGGCATCCTGGAGAGTGTCGACCAGCGTACCCAGCTGGCCGGGCACAACCGACTTGAGTTGCTGTTGTTCCGCTTCAACGGCAAGCAGCGTTATGGCATCAATGTGTTCAAGGTGCGCGAGGTGCTGGAATGTCCGCCGCTGCGCCCCATGCCGAACGCGCACCGGGCGGTGCGGGGTCTCGCCTACGTGCGCGGCCGCGCGTTTCCCGTCGTCGACCTGGCGCGCATCCTCGGCCATCGTTTGCCGATGGAGGCCGGCAATCTGCGGCTCGTCGTGGCGGAATTCAATCGCACCGTACAGGGATTCCTGGTAGGCAGCGTCGACCGCATCCTGAACATGCGCTGGGACGCGATCAAGCCGCCGCCGACCACGGCGGGCGTGAGCAGCTATCTCACGGCGGTGACCGAGATCGACGGCGAGCTCGTGGAGATCATCGACGTCGAGAAGATTCTGGCCGAGATCACCGGCGTCTTCACCGAGGTCGGCCGCGCCATCAAGGAGACGCACGTTGCGCCCCAGCGCAAGGACCTTCCGGTCATGGTGGTGGACGATTCCAGCACGGCACGCAAGATGGTGGGTAAGACCTTGGAGCAGGTCGGACTGAAGTGCCTATTTGCCAAGGACGGTCAGGATGCGCTCACCCAGCTGCAAAAGCTGGTCGCCGACGGCAAACCCATCGCCGAGCAGGTGGCGCTGGTCATTTCCGATATCGAGATGCCGGTGATGGACGGATATACCCTGACGAGCGCCATCAAGCGCGACGAGCGCTTGAAGGGCCTGTTCGTGCTGATGCACTCGTCGCTGTCAGGGATCTTCAACGACTCGATGGTGAAGAAGGTCGGCGCCGACCGGTTTCTGCCGAAGTTCAGCGCCGACGAGCTCGCCAAGCTAGTGCTGGAAGTCATTGGGCCCGGGTCCAGTAAGGCAGCCTAGCCGCCGAATTTCAAGTTAGAAGCGCCAAGTGCTCGGTTGATGCGTTGAAGAGCCTGTCCAGAACTCATCACGTATCACTCGAATGAAGACGGCACGCGAATTGCTGATGCGAAGGGTCGGACGCTTGCGCGTCGGCGCTCCGACGGCCGGGCGCTCGACATCAAGTCTCGCGGGCACCGGCCGATAGCCAGTGCGAACGGCGATCCGGCGGCGGGCTGCCGCTCTTGGCAGGGTCGCTCGTGATTGTCGTAGTCCCAGATCAAGTCTGAGAACGGAGGTCTATTCGTATGTCGCGGATCATCTACTCTTTCCTTGCCCTTATGCTGGCGGTCGTGCCAGCGGCGCAGGCCGAGAAGGTCTCACCCGAGTCGGTGCCGGGCGCCACCACCGTGGACGGCGCCAAGGCCAAGGCGTTGTTCGACAAAGGCGTTGTCTTCGTCGATGTGCGCAATGACAAGGATTGGAACGCCGGCCGTATCCCCGGAGCCGTGCATCTCGACCTCCACAAGAATTTCTCTGCCGATACGCTCGGCAAGCACGCCAAGAAGAACCAGGAAGTCGTGATGTACTGCAATGGGCCAAGCTGCATGCGCTCGAGCGAGGCAAGCGCCAAGGCCGCGAGCTGGGGTTACGCCAAGGTGTACTACTACCGTCTCGGCTTCCCCGACTGGAAGGCCGCCGGCTACCCGGTGGAGTGACAGACCGATTGTATCTGTCCCCGGTGAACAATAACGCAGGCAGACAACGATGACACTCAAGGCGCGTATCACCGTCGCCTCGATGGCGGTAACGCTGCTGGTCACGGGCGCGCTGCTCGTGACCGGCAAGCTGTTGCAGAGCGAGAGCGACGAGCGGCTGGCGGAGGCCACCCTCAACGGCAAGGCCATCCTCTGGACCAAGATCCTTTCCAGCCAGATGGACCACATGCAGGAGGGTGCGGTCAGCCTGACCCGGGATCGCGAGACCCTCGACGCCCTGCAAAGGGGTGACCATAAGGCGTTGGCCGAAACCGCCAGCACGACCTACAACCTGCTGTCGGCGTCGAAGACCGTGACGAAGCTGCAAATCGCCGATACGACCGGTAAGGTGCTTTACTCGGCACCGAGGGACTTCAACGGCGAGACGCGCAAGAGCCTGGTGAGGAAGGCGCTGGCGGAGGGTAAGATACAACGCGGCCTCGAGCGCGACGATGACGGGTCGCTCGTCGCGGTCGTCAGCTTTCCGCTGTACGTGCGTGGCAAGATCGCCGGCGCCGGGGTGTTTGCCCGCCATCTTCAGGGCGCCATCGAGGACTTCAAGGTCAATGATTCCTCCGAGGTCTTTATCATCGGCGCTGACAACAAGGGCGAGTACGAGACGCACAAGGACCTGTTCGGAAAGCTTGCCGCCCGGCTGCCGGAGCACTCCCAGCGCGCGACCGGCACGGTACACCTCGACGCCGCCGTGTACTCGCTCGCGGTGTTGCCGATCAAGGACGTCGGCGGAGCCGTCGTCGCGCGCCTGGTGAGCGCGAGCAACATCACTGCGGACTACCGGGCGCAGCGGCGCATCAGGCTCTTTTCCTATCTCGCCGTCGCCCTGATCATCGGGGTGTCGCTGTTCGGCGTCTATTGGTACATGAAACTGTCGTTCCGCCCGCTCGACGAGGTCGTGGCCCACGTCAACCGCATCGCCGATGGCGACCTCACGGCGAAGATCGCCGTGACCCGCAGCGACGAGACCGGGCAGATCCTCGCGGCCACCAAGGCGATGGGCGAGAAGCTGCGTGGCCTGCTCAGCCAGGTCACGCAATCGTCGACGAGCCTGTCCTCGGCCGCCGAGGAGCTCTCGATCATCACCGAGCAGAGCAGCCAGGGCGTACGCACGCAGAAGGCCGAGACCGAGCAGATTGCGACGGCCATGACCGAGATGACCTCGACGGTGCAGGAGGTGGCGCGCAATGCCGCGGCCGCGGCGCAGGCGGCGCAACGGGCCAACAAGGAAGCGAAGGACGGCCGGGACATCGTCGAGCATGCCGTCGGCTCGATCGAGAGCCTGGCCGCCGAGGTCGAGAAGGTTTCGGGCGTGATCCAGAAGCTCGAGAGCGAGTCGCAGCGCATCGGCACCGTGGTCGACGTGATCAAGGACATCTCCGAGCAGACCAACCTGCTGGCGCTCAATGCTGCGATCGAGGCGGCGCGCGCCGGCGAGCAAGGTCGCGGCTTCGCCGTGGTGGCCGACGAGGTCCGGACCCTGGCCTCGCGCACCCAGCAGTCGACCCAGGAGATCCGCCAGATGATCGAGCAATTGCAGGCCGGCGCGCGGGAAGCGGCGCGCGCCATGGCCGAAGGCCAGGCGCAGGCTCAGGCGAGCGTCAAGCAGGCCGCCCAGGCGGGGGGAGCGCTGCAATCGATCACCAAGGCCGTGGCCGAGATCGTCGACATGAACAACCAGATTGCCAGCGCCGCCGAGGAGCAGGGGAGCGTCGCCGAGGAGATCAATCGCAATATCGTCAACATCAGCGAAATCGCGAGTCAGACGGCAAGCGGCGCACAGCAGACGGCAACCTCGAGCGAGGAGCTGGCGCGCCTGGCGGCGGACTTGCAGCGCCACGTCGGGCAGTTTCGAATCTGAGGGTTGCCCGCGTGGGCCGCGATACCCGTAAGGCGGTGTTGCGGGCGCGGCACGCGGCGGCAAACGGGGCAGCGGCGCGATGAAAGTGAATCTGCCGTTCACTGCCCGGGAACGGCGGCTGGGGGCGACCGTGCAGCTCGTCTCGCGCTGCGATTGGCAGGGCCGCATAACGGCGGTGAACCGGGACTTCGAGGAGGCCAGCGGTTTCAGCGCGACGGAGCTCATTGGCGCGGGCCACAGTCTCGTGCGCCACCCCGACATGCCGCCGCAGATCTTCAAGGACATGTGGCAGCGGCTGCAGGGCGGCGGCACCTGGATGGGTGTGATCAAGAATCGATGCAAGAACGGCGACCATTACTGGGTCGATGCGGTGGTGGCGCCCGTCGTGGTCAATGGCGGTGTCGCGGAGCTCCAGTCGATAGGCGTCCCGGCGGATGCCGAGACGGTGCAGCGCGCCGAGAAGCTGTACGCGCGACTGCGCGCCGCCGCGCGTCCGCGCTGGTGGCAACGCTGGTGCGATCGTGCCTGGCGGCGTCACGCGACTGCGACCCTGGCGACGATGGCGCCGCTGGTGCTGGCCGTCGGTCTTCTGCCGGGCGCAGACAACAGGCTCGTGTTCGGCGCGATCGCGGCGGCGTTGGCGATGGCCTCAGCCGCCACGGTACCGATCACGCGGCCGATCCGCACGGCCGCGCGCGCAGCACGCATGGAATTCGACGATCCTCTCGCCACCGAGGTTTACACGGGTCGGCGCGACGAGCTGGGTGTGATCCAGGCGGCGGCGCGCTTTCGGCACGCGCGGCAGCGCGCCGGGGTCGGTATCTCGGGGGAGCCCCGCACGAACAACGCCAGCGACGAGGCGATCGCCACGGCCCACGAGGCGATCAGCGCGATCGCCGAGCGAACCGAGCTGCTCGCCCTCAATGCAGCTGTCGAAGCGGCGCGCACCGGCGAACCCGGCCGAGGCCTGGCCGTCGCGGCCGGCGTGCTGCGCGGCCTGGCGTCATATTGCCGGTGGTCGACCGAGCAATTGCGTGAGGGGCTTGATCCGCACTCCCAGGGTATGATTCGGCGCGCCGGCTCCGGGTATACCGGCGGTTAGGATCGGCCGTGCGCGGCGCTTGCGACACCGGGAGAGATGCCCGGAATAGTGGCCACCGGGCGGCATTGCAGTCATGACCAGGGAAGACTACGAAGAGTTCCGGGCGTTCCTCGCCGAGGCGTGCGGCATCACGCTCGGGGACAACAAGCAGTACCTGGTCTCGAGCCGCCTGAACCCGTTGATGCTCGAGCACAACATCGTGACCATCCGCGAGCTCATCGAACGCGTGCGCCGCGACCGCCGGTCCAATCTGACCGAACGCATCATCGATGCGATGACCACCAACGAGACACAGTGGTTTCGCGACCAGTTTCCGTTCGAGATTCTCAAACAGACCATCCTGCCGGGAATCCCGCGCAACCGGGCGCAGCCGGTGCGCATCTGGTCGGCGGCCTGCTCCTCGGGACAGGAGCCGTACTCGATCGCGATCAGCGTGCACGAGTACCTGCTCAAGAATCCAGGGACATTCCCCGGCGGAGTGCAGATCCTGGCGACCGATATCTCGCCGACCGTGCTGAAGCAGGCGGCGCTCGGCGTATATGACGGCGTGGCGATCGCGCGCGGGCTCACCGCCGAGCGCCGGCAGCGCTATTTCCTGCCGGAGGGTGCCCAGTGGGCGATCAAGCCCGACGTCCGGCGCCTGGTGTCGTTCCGGGAGTTCAACCTGTGCCAAGGCTACGAGGCGCTCGGCAGATTCGACGTGATTTTCTGCCGCAATGTGCTCATCTATTTCGCCCCGAAGCTCAAGCGCGACATCATCATGCGCATGTCGCAAGCACTGCACCCCGGCGGATACCTGTTTCTCGGCGCCGCCGAATCGCTTTCCAACTTCTCCGACGCCTTTGAGATGCTGCGCCTTGGGGGCGGCATCGTCTACCGCCTCAAGCCAAAGAGCGTCGTCCCGCGTCGCAGCTCGTAGGCGCGCGGCGCACTTCCACAGCGAAAGCCCGCGCGGCAGCTTTTGCCGCCCTCCCTGCGCCATTGCCGCTTGCGGCAAGCCCGCGCCGCGCGCGGCCCGTTATTTTCTGGCAGAAACGCCATATCCCGCACGTGGCACGCCGATTGCTGTTGGGGGGCAGGAACGATTGTGGAGCGGCACGCAATGTCCATTTCACTCGACGCGGCACTCGGCATCCATGCACAGGCGCTCGCCCTGCGGGCGCGGCGCGCCGAGGTGCTGGCGGCCAACCTGGCCAATGCCGACACCCCGGGCTACAAGGCGCGCGATGTTGACTTTGCGTCCGCGCTCGCCGGTGCCCAGGGCGAGCGGGTGGCGCTCTTGGCAACGGCGCGCGGCCATCTGAGCGGCGAGGCCGCCGTCGGCAGCGGCGCGCTTTTGTACCGCATGCCGCTGCAGCCTTCGATCGACGGCAACACCGTCGATACGCAGACCGAGTACGCCGAGTTCGCGCGCAATGCCCTGCAATACCAGGCGAGCCTCAGCTTTCTCAACGGCCGCATCAGGACCCTGATGACGGCGATCCGCGGGGAGTAACGACTTATGCCAAGCTTCAGCATCTTCGACGTCGCCGGTTCCGGCATGAGCGCCCAGGCGCTGCGCCTGAACCTCACGGCCAGCAACCTGGCGAATGCCGAGAGCGTGAGCTCGAGCACCAACCAGACCTACCGCGCACGCCACCCGGTGTTTCGCGCCGTGCTCGATGAGCGCAGCCGCCAGGCCACAATGGTGCGCGTGCTCGGCGTGGTGGAGAGCCGGGCGCCGCTGCGCACGCAGTACGCGCCGGGCAATCCGCTGGCCGACGCCAACGGCTACATCCACATGCCGAACGTCAACGTGGTCGAGGAGATGGCCAACATGATCTCGGCCTCACGTTCCTACCAGAGCAACCTGGAAGTGCTCAATACCAGCAAGCAGCTGATGCTGCGCACGCTGAGCCTCGGCCAGTAGCAGGACCAGAGGGTAATCGCATGAGTTCCATTGACAACATCTTTGGGGTCAACGGTCCCGGGACCGACAAGCCGACCCGCCAGCCAGTCAAAGCGCTCGGCCAGGAGCAGTTTCTCGAGCTCATGGTGGCGCAGCTCAAGAACCAGGACCCCCTGAAGCCGATGCAGAACGGCGAGTTCCTCGGCCAGCTCGCCCAGTTCGGCACCGTCAACGGCATCCAGCAGCTGCAGCAGTCCTTCGCCAGCTTGTCGGCGTCGCTGCAGTCCAACCAGGCGCTCATGGCGTCAAGCCTGGTCGGCCGCTCGGTGCTCGTGCCGTCGGCCCAGGCGGCGCGCGGTGACAGCGGCGCGGTCAGCGGCGTGGTCGACCTGCCGGTGGCGAGCGCCAGCGTCTCGGTCGGCATCTACACCGAGGCGGGCGAGCTCGTGCGGCGCATCGATCTCGGCGCGCAGGGCGCCGGTCAGGTGCGCTTCACCTGGGACGGGATGAGCGACGGCGGCCAGATGCTGCCGCCCGGACAGTACCGCATCCGCGCCGAGAGCAGCGACGGGGGTGTGACCACGGCGCGCGACACGCTCATCTCGGCCAAGGTCGACAGTGTCTCGCTCGGCGGGACACAAGGGTTGATGCTCAACCTCGCGGGCATCGGCGCCGTGCCGCTCGCCCAGGTCAAGCAAATCGGTTAACCCGGCGAACGCAAAGACGCCTAAAGGCACAGGAGAGACAACCATGGCATTCAATACAGCGCTCAGCGGCCTCAACGCCGCCACGACCGACCTCAACGCGATCAGCAACAACATCGCCAACGCCAGCACCACCGGCTTCAAGAGCTCGCGCGTGGAATTCGCCGATGTCTTTCCGGCGTCGAACCTTGGCACCAGCGCCAACTCCGTCGGGCGCGGCGTGCAGGTGGCGGCCGTCAACCAGGAGTTCACGCAGGGCAACATCAGCTTCACCGACAACAACCTCGACCTGGCGGTGAGCGGCCAAGGGTTCTTCATCCTGAGCGACAACGGCACGCGCATCTATTCGCGCGCCGGCGCCTTCCAGGTCGATCGTGACGGCTACGTGATCAACAGCCAGAACCAGCGCTTGCAGGTCTACCAGGCCGACAGCGCCGGCAGTATCACCGGGGCGCTGGGTGACCTGTACCTCGATCCCTCGGACATTCCGCCGAGCGCGACCAGCGCGGTCAACGCCGGTCTCAACCTCAATGCCAACGGTGCGGTCATCGCCGGGGCCATCGATCCGTTCGACGCGACCACCTACAACAACTCGACGGCGCTCACGGTCTACGACTCGCTCGGCAACGCGCACAACGCCACGCTCTACTTCCAGAAATCGGCCGCCAACACCTGGAACGTCGAGCTCTACGTCGATGGCAACCAGGCGAGCTTCGGGGCCGGCAGCAACGTGTTGACGTTCCTCAACAACGGCGCGCTCGATACGACCGGCAATACCTCGACCGCCTTCACCATTACGGCGGCGCAGCTCGGCAACGGGGCGGCGCCCATGACGGTGGCCGTCGATTTCAACTCGGCCACCCCGATCACGCAGTACGGATCGGGTTTCAGCGTGAACAACCTCACCCAGGACGGATTCACCACCGGCCGGCTGCGCGGTGTGGACATCAGTGATACGGGCGTCGTGCTGGCGCGCTACACAAACGGTCAGAGCCGCACGCTGGCCCAGGTGGCGCTCGCCAACTTCAACAACCCGACCGGCCTGCGCCAGCTCGGCGCCACGTCCTGGGCGGAGAGCTTCGAGTCGGGCGCCGCATTGATCGGCGCGCCGGCGACGGCGAGCCTTGGGCTCGTGCAGTCGGGCGCGCTCGAGGAGTCGAACGTCAACCTGACCGAACAGCTGGTGGCGATGATCACCGCGCAGCGCAACTTCCAGGCGAACGCGCAGGTGATCACTACCGAAGACACGATCACGCAGACGATCATCAACATTCGGTGAACAGTAAACAGTGAGCGGTGAACGGTAGATAACCGATCACTGTTCACCGATCACTGATTACTGATCACTGTTCACGAGCCAACCATGGACAGAATGCTCTACGTGGCCATGACCGGCGCCAAGCAGACCCTGGTGGCGCAGGCAGCCAACGCGCACAACCTGGCGAACGTCTCGACCAGCGGTTTTCGCGCCGACCTGGCGGCGTTTCGCGCCATGCCGGTGTTCGGACCGGGACAGCCGACGCGGGTGTACGCCATGGCCGAGCGCCCGGGCGTCGATTTGAGCGCCGGTGTCGTGAGCCACACCGGGCGCGAGCTCGACGTGGCGATCAACGGGGAGGGCTGGATCGCGGTGCAAGGACGCGACGGGCGCGAGGCCTATACGCGCGCCGGTGACCTGCGCGTGACGCCCAACGGGCAGCTCATCACCGGCGCGGGGCTCCCGGTGCTCGGCAACGGCGGGCCGATCGCCATTCCGCAGTACGAGAAGCTCGACATCGGCGCAGACGGCACGATCTCGATCCGCGCGACCGGCCAGGCCGCCGCCGCGCTCGCCACGGTCGATCGCATCAAGTTGGTCAATCCCCCGATCGAGGAGCTCGCCAAGGGCGAGGATGGTCTGATGCGCCGGCGCGACGGGCGCGAGGCCGACGCCGACGCCCGAGTGCGGCTCGTGAGCGGCAGCCTCGAGGGCAGCAACGTCAACGCCGTGGACGCGCTCGTCAACATGCTGACGCTGCAGCGCCAGTTCGAGATGCAGGTCAAGATGATGCGGACCACGGAAGAAACCGATGCCGCGGCCGCGCAAGTGATGCGGCTCGTCTAGTTGGCACGTGAATTGATTAGGAGAAAGACATGAACCCAGCAATGTGGATCGCCAAGACCGGCCTGGAGGCGCAGCAGACGCGCATGGCGGTCATCACCAACAACATCGCGAACGTCAACACGACCGGCTTCAAGCGCGACCGCGCGATCTTCGAGGACCTGCTGTACCAGAACGTCCGCCAGGTCGGCGCGAACTCCTCGCAGGACACGCAGCTGCCGTCGGGCCTGATGCTCGGCACCGGCGTGCACACCGTTGCGACCGAAAAACTGCACACCCAGGGCAACCTCGTGCAGACCGGCAATGCGCTCGACCTCGCGATCAACGGGCGCGGCTTCTTCCAGATCCAGCTGCCGGACGGCACGACCGCCTACACGCGTGACGGCTCCTTCCAGATCAATCAGGACGGCCAGCTCGTGACCTCGACCGGCTACCCGATGTCCCCGAGCGTCACGATCCCGCAGGGCGCGCAGAGCGTGACCGTAAGCCCCGACGGCATCGTCACGGTGATGCAGACCGGATCGAGCACGCCGACCCAGGTGGGATCGCTGCAGCTCGCCGATTTCATCAATCCGGCTGGGCTACAGGCGATCGGCAAGAACCTGTTCCTCGAGTCCGGCGCGAGCGGCTCGCCGCAGGTCGGCACGCCGGGCAGCTCCGGCGTCGGCACGCTGGTGCAGGGCTCGGTGGAGAGCTCCAACGTCAACGTGGTCGAAGAGCTGGTCGCAATGATCGAGACCCAGCGCGCCTACGAAATGAATTCCAAGTCGATCTCGACCGTGGGCGCGATGCTGCAGTACCTGAACAACAACCTCTAGAGCTGACGGGCGGGCGCAAGACATGACGATTCGAGCCATTGCAGTGGGGTGCCTGGCGGCAGCCGCGCTCAGTCTGAGCGCCGGCTGCGCGACCAAGCCGACGCGCGACCCCGCCTTCGCGGCGGTGGCGCCCAAGCCGGTCGTCCTGTCGGCGGCCAACCCCGGCGGGATCTACCAGCCGGCCGGCGCCTACCAGCCGGCGCCGCCGCTCAGCCTGTTCGAGGACCTGCGCGCCCGCCGCGTCGGCGATGTCCTGACGATACGCCTGGTGGAGCGCACCAACGCGAGCAAGAAGGCCTCGACCAGCACCAAGAAGGACAGCACGGTCGACATCCCGAACCCCACGCTGTTCGGTGTGGCGCCGCGCGCCCACTACAAGGGCAAGGACTACACGCTCGAGACCAACATCGAGGCGAGCCGCGAGTTCGGCGGCAGCGGCGACAGCAGCCAAAGCAACTCCTTAAGCGGCAGCATCACCGTCACGGTGGCAGACGTGCTGGCCAACGGCAATCTGCTGGTGCGGGGCGAGAAGATCCTGTCGCTCAACCAGGGTCACGAATTCGTGCGCGTCGCCGGCATCGTGCGCCCGGTCGACATCGCGCCCGACAACTCGGTGCTGTCGACGCAGGTCGCCGACGCCCAGATCAGCTACGGTGGCGAGGGCGTGCTCGATGAGAGCAACACCAAGGGGTGGCTGGCGCGCTTCTTCGACGCCGGCTGGTTCCCGTTCTGAATGAAAACGGTTTCTGGTTTCCGGTTTCTGGGCTCAAGTTCAAAACCTTAGACCGCAAACCTCAAAACCAAAAACCCGAGAGCCGAGACGCAAGACATGACTTCCCGAACCGCCTCAGCCCTGCTCGCCGCGCTGCTCCTGTCGGCACCGTCGTTCGCGTCCGCCGAACGTATCAAGGACATCGCCTCGGTGGCCGGGGTGCGGACCAACCAGCTGATCGGCTACGGCCTGGTCGTCGGTCTCGACGGCACCGGCGATCAAACCACGCAGGCGCCGTTCACGGTGCAGAGCCTGAAGAACATGCTCGCCCAGTTCGGCATCGTGCTGCCGCCCGGCACCAATCCGCAGTTGAAGAACGTGGCAGCCGTGTCGGTGCACGCCGAGCTGCCGGCCTTCGCCAAGCCCGGCCAGACCATTGACGTCACGGTATCGGCCATCGGCAATGCCAAGAGCCTGCGTGGCGGATCGCTGCTGCTCACACCCCTCAAGGGCGCCGACGGTCAGCTCTACGCCGTCGCGCAGGGCAACCTCGTGGTGGGCGGTTTTGGCGCGGAGGCCAAGGACGGCTCGCGCATCACCGTCAATGTGCCGAGCGTGGGGCGCATCCCGGGCGGGGCCACCATCGAGCGCCCCGCGCCGAGCAGTTTTGGCAACGCCGAGGCGCTGGTGCTCAACCTGAACACGCCGGATTTCACCACCGCCGAACGCGTGGCCGCGGCCATCAACAAGGCGGTCGGGGAGGGCAGCGCCCGGCCGCTCGATGCGGCGTCGATCCAGGTGCGCGCGCCGGCCGATGCGGGACAGCGCGTCGCCTACCTGTCGGTGATCGAGAACCTCACCCTGCAGCCCGGCGAGGCGGCGGCGCGCGTGATCATCAACTCGCGCACCGGCACGGTCGTGATCGGCGCCAGCGTGCGCGTCATGCCGGCGGCGGTCTCGCACGGCAGCCTCACCGTCACCATCACCGAGCGCCAGAGCGCGAGCCAGCCCCCGGCGCTGTCCGGCGGCCAGACCGTGGTGACCGAGCGCTCCGACATCGAGATCAAGGAAGACGGCCGCAAGATGTTCCTGTTCGATCCGGGCGTGTCGCTCGATGAGATCGTGCAGGCCGTGAACAAGGTGGGCGCCGCGCCGGGCGATCTGGTGGCCATCCTGCAGGCACTGCGCACCGCCGGCGCATTGCGAGCGGAGCTGATCGTAATCTAACAGAAGTGTTTGGTTTCGAGTATGAACGTCTAACCTCAAGCCTGAAACGCGAAGCCCATGCTCCCAGACACCCAGGCCCTGACGCCGCTCAAGCTCGCGGCACGCACCGGCGGCCGCGACCCCGAGACCCTGCGCAAGGTCGCCGACCAGTTCGAGGCGCTGTTCACGCAGATGCTGCTCAAGAGCATGCGCGAGGCGAGCTTTGGCAACGATCTGTTCGAGAGCGACGAGAACAACCTGTACCGGGACCTCTACGACCGGCACATCTCGCTGCTCCTCGCCAAGCAAAAAGGCCTGGGCATCGCCGACATGCTGGTGCGCCAGCTCGCCCCGAACGTCCATGAGCAACACCCGGCCGACGCGCCGGTGCCGGGCAGCGCGGCAGCGCGGGCGCCGGCGCGGCCCGCCG
>CAYZVX010000010.1:21644-47078 GCA_964482055.1 uncultured Acidiferrobacteraceae bacterium | reverse complement strand
GACACCGGCACCACGCCCTGGGCGCGCAGCTCCGTGGGCTCGCGGAAGGTCAGCACGCGCGCCAGTTGCGCCGCGGCCGAACCGACCGACTGGCGCGCCTGCAGGCTCTCGAGCTGCGCCTGGCGCAGCGTGGCCTGCGTGAGCAAGAACGACCCCTTGTTCTCGCGGCCCCCCTCGAAGCGCAACTGCACGAGACGCAGGTTCTCCCCCAGCCGCCGCTCGATCTGTTCGGCAAGGACCACGCTGTCCTGCGCCGCGACCAGACCAGCGAAGGCCGCCTTGAGGTCACGCGAGATCTTGGCAGTGGCGGCAAGGAGATCGGCCCGCGCGGCGCGTTCATTGGCGCTCGCCTGCTCGACCGACGCCTCGTCGAGAAAGCCGGCAAACAGGTTTTGGGTGGCCGTTACGTTCGCGGAGTGGCTGGGTCCAGGCGCGGTGGCGGCTCCCGAGCTGTCGCTGCTCGCGGCGCCGGCGGACAGCTGCGGATAGAAGCCAGCACGCGCGGCCCGCACTCTGGATTGCGCAGCGTCAGCATTGGCACGCGCCGCGTGCAACTCCGCGTTCTGACTCGACGCCAGCTGCACGCACTGTTCCCACGTCAGGACCTGGGGAACCTGGGCACTGACTGGAACGGTCCAAACAGCGGATGCGGCGACCAGCAAGAGGGCTCCGGGTCGCAGGCACAGCGCCCGGCGGGCCCGGGATTTGAATCGGGACATGAGCAACGCAAAGAGTTGGTCCACCTATTCTCACCAGTTCCGCCCGGCAATCCAATGAAGGCCGGGCATCTCGCGCCGCAGCCGGCCCCGTCGCGGCGGCCGGCCACGTATCGTGAAACCGAAACGTTGCCCGCCGTGCGCCCCTGCTGTACCATCCGGTGACCGACCGGTCGGTCAGTATATCCCCGCATCGATTCAGGAGGTTAGTAGGCGGCAATGAACGCGGTATCGCCCTCTGCTCCCGCGAGCCGCGCCGATGCCGTGGCGCGCATCCTGGCCGCCGCCGAAGAGCTGTTCGGTGACCACGGCTACGACGCGGTGTCCATGCACGCGATCGCCGCGCGCGCCGGTGTCTCCAAGGCAAACGTCTTTCATCACTTCAGCAGCAAGGAATCGCTGTACCTGGCGGTGCTGCGCAACGCCTGCCAGGAATCGGCCGAGCGACTGCATGAGCTTGGCGCGGAGACCGGGCCGTTCGAGCAGCGTCTCGCCTCCTACGCGAGCACCATGCTCGACAGCATGCTCGAGCACGGTCAGGTGCAACGCCTCATCCTGCGCGAGCTGCTCACCGATGGTGAACGGCGCGGCCAGGAGTTTGCGGAAAAGGTGTTCGGCGAGAACTTCGCCCGGCTCGTCGCGATCCTGCGCAACGGCCAGACCCGCGGCGAGCTGCGCGCGGATCTCGATGCGGCGATGGTGGCAACATTGCTGATCGGCGCAAACGTATTCTTCTTCGAGGCGCGCGAGGTGTTGCGGCACTTCCGCGATGTCGACTTCGCCGCTGACCCGCGGCGCTACAGCGCCATGCTGGTCGACATCCTGCTGCGCGGAATCGCGGCCCCATCGGAGGAACCGAAAAAGAAATCCGCCGGAGCCTGATCCGATGCGCCCGATTCATTGGTACGTACGCGCCACCGCCACGGCTGCCGTGGTGGCATTGGCCCTTGGCGCCTGCACCAAGAACCAGCAGGCCAAGCCCCCGGAGCGCGTCGTCACCGTCACCGTGGCAACCGTCGCCCACAAGGACCTGCCGATAACGGAGTCCGCGGTCGGCGCCGAAACCGCCCTCGGGATGGCGCTCGACTTCGATCCGACCCGCGTGCGCAGCGGCACGTTCTACGTGCGGCTGCCATTTCCCGAGGAGGTCGCGCTGCGGCTTAAAGTTGGCCAGACCGTGGTGCTGTCGAGCTTTGCGCAGCCCGAGCAGAAAGTGCGCGGCCAGATCCGCGAGATCCGCCCGGCGCTCAGCGCAACCACGCTCTCGCGCGACGTGATCGTCGCGGTGAGCAATGCCGGCTGGCGACCCGCCGGCAGCGTCCGCGGCGAGGTGACCCTCGGCGTGCGCCGTGCGGCGCTGGTGGTTCCGGAGCACGCGGTCGTGCTGCGTCCCGCCGGGTCGGTCGTGTACGTGGTCGCCGGCGACGTCGCCCGTGAGCGGGCGGTGCACACCGGCATCGTGCGCGACGGCATCATCGAGATCCTCGAGGGCGTCAAGGCCGGCGAAACGGTCGTGGTGGACGGCGCCGCGCTGCTCTCCGACAACGTCAAGATCAAGGTGCGCGAGCCGCAGTCATGACCTTGCCCGAGTTTTCGATCCGCCGGCACGTCCTCACCCTCATGGCGAGCCTGGTGCTCATCCTGTTCGGCCTGATCGCCCTGAACCGCCTCGGGCTCGACAAGTTCCCGCGCATCGAATTCCCGATCGTCAGCGTGGTGACGACCATGCAGGGTGCCGACCCGGAGGTGGTCGACCGCAACATCACCGACCGCGTCGAGGAGGTGGTGAACCAGGTTCCGGGCGTCAAATCCATCATCTCGAGCTCATCGCTCGGCACCTCGATCATCGCGATCGAGTTCGAGCTCGAAAAGAACGTCGACGTCGCCTACCAGGAGGTCAAGGCCAAGGTCGACAGCATCCTGAAAATGCTGCCCGACGACGCCGATCCGCCGACCGTGCGCAAGGTGGAGGTCGGGGCGAGCCCGGTGCTGTGGGTGGCGCTCACCGGCAACCGCACCATCCAGGAGCTCAACACCTATGCCGACGAGGTCCTCAAGCCGCGCCTGGAGACGGTGAGCGGCGTCGGCGAGGTGGTGATCGGCGGGCAGATCAAGCGCACCATCCGTGTGTGGCTGCAACCCGAGCGGCTGCGCGCCTACGAGCTGTCCCCGCTCGACGTGGCCAATGCCTTCAAGCGCGAGCACATCACGCAACCGGCCGGCTTCATCGACAGTCCGCGGCGCGAGTGGCTGATCAAGTTCGACGCCGAGTTCACGCGCATCCCCGACTTGAACGATCTGATCGTCGCCTACCGCCAGGGCGTGCCGATTTATCTGCGCAACGTCGCGCGCGTCGAGGATGGCCTGGAGGACGCCCGGAAGCTCGCGCGCTACATGGGCGTGCCCGCCGTGGGTCTCGGCATCGTCAAGGCGAGCGATGCCAACACCGTGGCCGTGGTGGACAAGGTCAAGGAGCGGGTGGAAAAGGAGCTGCGTCCCAGCCTGCCGCCGGGGCTCGAGCTGCGCTACTCCTCGGACGATTCGATTTCCATCCGCCAGTCGATCGACGCGCTCATGGAGCATCTCGTGCTGGGCACGCTGTTTGCGGCGCTCATGGTGTTCCTGTTCCTGAAGAGCGGGCGCTCGACGCTCATCATCGCCACCGCCATCCCGGTGTCGCTGTTCGCCACCTTCGCGGTGATGTACTTCGCCGGCTACACGCTCAACAAGATCACCCTGCTCGGGCTGCTGCTGCTGATCGGCGTGGTGGTGGACGACGCGATCGTTGTGCTCGAGAACATCTTCCGCCACCGCGAGGAACAGCACGAGGAGATGGAGAAGGCGGCGGTCGACGGTTCCAACCAGGTTATTTTCGCGGTGCTCGCCTCGACCCTCACGCTCGTGTCCATCTTCCTGCCGGTGGCCTTCATCACCGGCATCGTCGGGCGCTTCCTCGCGTCTTTTGCCCTTGTGGTCGTCATCGGCGTGCTGGCCTCGCTCTGGGTGTCGCTCACCCTGACGCCGATGCTGTGCGCCCGCTACCTCACGCTGCCCAAGACGCACGGGCGTCTCTACAACGTCCTGGAGCGCGGGTTCGTCGCCCTCGAAAACGGCTACCGCCGGCTGCTTGCTCTGGCTCTGGCGCACCGCTGGAAGGTGGTGGTGTTCGCGGTGCTGGTGGTCGGCTCGAGCTACTTCCCGTTCGTCTATGTCGGCAAGACGTTCGTGCCCGAGGAGGACGAGTCGCGCTTCATGATCATGACGCAGGCGCCGCTCGGCGCGAACCTCGAGTACATGGACCGCAAGCTCGCCGAGGTCGAGGCCGTCGTCGCCAAGCGCCCGGAGCTATTTAGCTACTTCTCGGCGGTCGGCATCGGCGAGGGCGGGCAAGTCACGACCGCGCGCACGTTCGTACGGCTCAAGGACCGGCGCGAGCGTGCGCTGTCGCAGTCGGCGATCATGGCCGAGCTGCGCCGCGCGCTCAACCAGATCCCGGGCATCCAGGCGTTCCCGGCCAACATCTCGCCGATCGGCGGGCAGCGCGGCGAGCCGCTGCAATTCGCCATCGTCGGTCCCGATCTCAACAAACTCGGCGAGCTGACGCCGCTCATGGTGGAGCGGCTCGGGCAGATTGGCGGCATCGCCAAGCTCGACACGGATCTCAAGCTCAACCTGCCGGAGCTGCGCCTGGAGCTCGACCGCGAGCGCGCCGCGCAGGTCGGGCTCACGGCCGCCGACATTGCGCAGACCCTGAGCGCCACCACCGGCGGTGTCGATATCGCGCAGTTCCGTGAGGGCAGCCAGCGCTACGACATCCGCCTGCAGATCGAGGCCGCCGAGCGCGTCAACCCGGACGTGCTCAAGAGGCTCTACGTCAAGAACCGCGCCGGCGAGCTGGTGCGGCTCGACACGCTGGTGCGCGTCGAGGAGGGCCTGGGGCCGGCCGAGATCAAGCGCCGCAACCGCCAGTACGCAAGCTTCGTCTACGGCGCGCTCGAGGGCCTGCCGCTCGGTGACGCCACCGCCGCGGTCAAGCGCATCGGCGCGGAGATCCTACCGGCCGGCTACTCCATCGCCTTCGTCGGCCAGGCCGAGGAATTCGCCAAGACCGGCCAGTACGTGGTGTTCGCCTTCTCGGCTGCGCTCGTCATGATCTACATGGTGCTCGCTAGCCAGTT
Source organism: uncultured Acidiferrobacteraceae bacterium (assembly GCA_964482055.1). Classification (GTDB taxonomy): domain Bacteria; phylum Pseudomonadota; class Gammaproteobacteria; order Acidiferrobacterales; family Sulfurifustaceae. The sequence goes on along the minus strand of CAYZVX010000010.1, from coordinate 42,184 downwards.
CAACTCGCTGGTGCAACCGCTGGTGGTCATGGTGGCGCAGCCGCTCGCCGTCATCGGCGGCGTGACGGCGTTGTGGGCGTTCGGCGACACGCTCAACCTGTTTTCCATGATCGGCATGATCCTGCTGATGGGACTGGTGGCCAAGAACTCCATCCTGCTGATCGATCTCACCAACCAGTACCGCGCGCAGGGCAAGAGTATCCGCGACGCGCTGATGGAAGCCTGTCCGCATCGAATGCGCCCGGTGCTGATTACCTCGCTCACCGTCATTGCGGCGATGATGCCGGCGGCGATCGGCCTGGGTCCGGGAGTGGAGACCAACCGGCCGCTGTCGCTGGTCGTGATGGGCGGCATGGTCTCCTCCACCCTGCTCACCCTGGTGGTCGTGCCGGCGGTGTATTCGCTGGTCGAAGGCGCACGCGGGCGCGGCTGGCTCGCGCGTCTCGTGGCGCTGCCGTTTCCCGGCCGGGCGCTCAACCGCGCGCGCGGCGCGCGCTCCTGAAGACTCTGGCGATGCGTGCCGCTGCCCTGCTCATGCTGCTCGCCGCGCTCGCCGCACCGGTCAGCGCCGAAGACCTGCTTGAGGTCTACCGCCTGGCGCAGCAGAACGATCCGCGCTTTGCCGCGGCCCGCGCCGCGCGCGACGCCACGCGCGAGAAGGAACCACAAGGGCGCGCCGGGCTCCTGCCCAGCATCAATCTTTCGGCCGGGCGCAGCGAGACCGATCAGGACGTGACAACGCCGAGCCTCGATGCCAATTTCCGCTACCCCACGACCAACTACGGCCTTACCCTCACCCAGCCGCTCTATCGCAAGCCGAACCTCGCCACCTACGAGCAGGGCAAGGCGGACGCGGCGCGCGCCGACTACGAGCTTGCCAGCGCCCGCCAGGATCTCGTGCTGCGCGTGTCGCAGACCTACCTCGCCGCGCTCGCCGCACAGGACATCCACGAGTTCGCCATGGCGGAGAAGAGCGCGATCGAAAGGCTGCTGACACTTACGCGCCGTAACGTGTCAGTCGGCATCGGGACCCTGATCGACGTGCACGACGCCGAGGCCACCTATGACCTGGCGATCGCGCAGGAGATCGAGGCGGCCAACGCGCTCGAGGTGCGCCGCCAGGCGCTGCGGGTGCTGACCGGGCGCGAGCCCGGTGTGCTCGCCCGCCTCATGCAGCCGCTGCCGCTCGATCCACCGCAGCCGGCGCAAGTCGAAAAATGGGAAGACGCCGCGCGCCGCGGCAATCCGCTGGTGCTCGCCCAGCGCGCGGCGGTCGCCTCCGCGGTGCAGGAGGTGGAGAAAAACCGCGGCGGGCACTACCCCACGCTCGACATCAACGCCTCGCACGCCTACAGCGACGCTGGCGGCTCGGTGCAGGGCTTCGCGCTCGAGACCCGCACCAACCAGATCGGGCTCGCCTTCAACCTGCCGATCTACCAGGGCGGCGGCACCTCATCGCGCGTGCGCGAGGCGGTGGCGCGCCAGGAGGAAGCCAGCCAGCGGCTCGAGCAGTTGCAGCGCGAAAGCGCCCTGGCGGCACGCGATGCCCACGCCGCCGTGCGCGCCGGGCTGGCCCGGGTGCAGGCACTGGAGCGGGCGCTCGTCTCCAATCAGCGCGCGCTCGAGTCGACGGTGCTTGGCTACGAGCGCGGGGCGCGCAACGCCTCCGATGTGCTGATCGCCCAGCGCGTGCTGTTCCGTACGCGCCGCGACCTCGCCGAGCAGCGCTATCAGTACCTGCAGGCGCGGTTGCGCCTCAAGGCCGCGGTCGGCACGCTCGATGATGCCGACGTCGAGCAGATCAATCGCCTGCTCGGCTACAGCGCGGTAGCCGCCACGCCCTGAGACCGGGCGCGGCGCCGGGGGTCAATGGCGCACTATTCCTCGTGTTGTCGCGGCAGGTCCCCTCGATACAATCGAGAAATGGAGCTCAAGGTTGTCGATCACATCGATGCGATTGCACCCGCGCAATGGAACGCGCTCGCCGGTTGCGACAATCCCTTCCTGCGCCACGAGCTCCTGAGCGCGTTCGAACGCACCGGCTGCGCCGTGCCGCAGACCGGCTGGCGGGCACGGCATCTGGCGGTGTACGACGACGGCCATCTCATCGGCGCCGCGCCGATCTACCTCAAGGACCACAGCTACGGCGAATTCGTGTACGACTTCGCCTGGGCCGAGGCCTATCGCCGCGCCGGGCTGCGCTATTACCCGAAGCTGATCTCGGCCATCCCGTTTTCTCCGGTCACCGGTCGCCGTCTTCTGATTGCTGGGGAAAGCACGACATTGGGCACCCCGATTCGGCGATCTGGAACCGCTGACCCTGCGCCCGCCTCCGAAAGCGCTTCGGCTCGGGCGGCGGGCGCTGCCACCGGCCCCCTTCCAATGGCCACCGATCATCCGCGCCGCGACCAAATCGCACGCCTGCTGATCGACGCTGCCCTCGAGCTCGCCGACCGAACCGACGCCTCATCGATGCACTGGCTGTTTCCTGACGCCGACGACATGCGCGTTCTCGAAGATCGAGGCATGTTGCGGCGCGACGGCTTCCAGTATCACTGGCTCAACCCGGGTTACCGCGACTTCGACGATTTCCTGTCGACCTTCACGGCGCAGAAACGCAAGAAGACAAAACGCGAACGCCGCCATGTCGCCGAGGCCGGCGTGACCATCGAGGTGCTCGAGGGCCGCGCGATCCAGGCCATGCACTGGGACCTCATGCACGACTTTCACCAGGCCACCATCCAGCAATACGGCGCGCCGCCCTTCCTCACCCGCGCGTTCTTCCATGCGCTGGCGGAATCCATGCCGGAAAGCGCCATGCTGGTGCTCGCGCGCCACGGGCGCGAGTACGTCGGCGGCGCGCTCAACTTCGTCGGGTCCGAGGCGCTTTACGGGCGTTACTGGGGCGGGCGGCCTGGCTACAACAGCCTGCACTTCGAGGTGTGCTACTACAGCGCCATCGACTTCTGCATCGCCAAGGGGCTCAAGCGCTTCGAGGGCGGGGCCGGCGGCGAGCACAAGCTGTCACGCGGCTTCGTGCCGGTGCCGACCTGCTCCGCGCACTGGCTGCGGCATGCGCAGTTCGCGCGCGCCGTGGCCGACTTCCTGGCGCGCGAGCGCAACGGCATTGAGCTCTATCTCGATGAGCTCAACGAGCACACGCCGTTCAAGAAGGCGGCCGGTTGAATCACCCGGTGCTACTTCGGCTCGAGGTAAGGGGTGGCAGTGTCGGCGAGCGCAGCAAAGCAGCGCTGGTACAGCGCGCTTGCCGCGATACCCCTGTCCGGTTCGGCCAGCACCTCTTCCAGCTTGTGCTCGGAGAGCTCGATGAGCGCGCGCTGCTCCTTTCCCTCGCGCCACTCGCTGCACTTCTCGTAGGTACGCTCGTTTGAGGCGTCGAACTGGCGCCAACCGCGCAAGCCATCGTCGTAGTGGTAGAGATTGATGGCGGTGGCGCGCGGGGCGTTGCGCGCCTGCGGCAGGTACCAAGCCAGGTAGTCGCGCAGCAATCGACCCTGCGGGTCGTACACGTAGACCTCGATCGAATGCACCCGATCCGGCCGCTCGCGCTCCCACTGGATGCGGCTCAGCACCCGCTTGGACTCGGCATCGCGATACGTGACCTCGCGGTAGAACCGCGGCAGGCCGCGGTAGCCGCCCAGCTCATCGGTCTGCTCGATTCTGCGGCCCTGCAGCTGACTGTGGTGCAACCGCAGCACGCCTTCGGCAAACCGGTTCCACGTCGTCACCTGGTCTTCCTGCACATTGACGGCCCGAACCTGGTCTGCCGCTGTCGCCTCGAGCTGCAGCACGGCCGCCGCGACCCCCAACAACCACGTGACACCACGCTTCACGGTTATCCCCTGCTGGTTCGTTTCCCACTACTGAACTGCCGAGCGCTCCGACCAGCCGGAGGCTGGCAGGAACTCGGCCTCTTCGCGCAGCGCCTGCGCCTCCCGCGCCCTGCCCAGCCGTTCGAGCAGCTCGGCCTTGAGCCGCAGCGAATCCCTTGCGCCGGGTATGAGACTCAACGCCTGGTTCGCCAAGGTCAGCCCCTGCTCATAGCGCCCGGTGATGTAACATACCAGCGCGTAGTTGTGATAGGCCTTCTGAGTAGGTGGGGTCGAGCCTGATGCACGAGCGGAAATGCGCCGCGGCCTTGTCGTACTCGCCGCGTTGCGCGTCGATCACCCCGAGGTCGTCGTGCGCTTCGGCGTTCTTCGGATCGAGAGCGATCGCCTTGCGCAAGTCGCGTTCGGCGGCCTCGGCCTCACCGCGCCACAAATGGCGCACGCCACGTTTCGTGTAGGCCAGACTGCTGTTCGGATTGCGCTCGATGTAGACGCCGAGGTCGGCGATCGCATCGTCGAGCTCGCCGTTGCGCCCGCGCGCCATGCCGCGCCCGAACCAGCCATCGTCCAGACGGTCATCGAGGCGCAGCGCGGTATCGAAGTCGGCCACCGCACGTTCGAACTCGGCGGCCTTGAAATACGCCTCGCCGCGTTGCACATAAAGCGCCGCGTTCGTCGGCTGGCGGGCGATCCGTTCGCTCAGCTCGGCAAGCACGGCCCGGATCAACGCCGAATCGGCCGGCACGTCGAGCGTGGCGGGATCGGCCGCAAGCCGGCCAGACACGATCAGGCCGAGCAAGACCATCAGGGTGCAGCATGACCGGCATTTCGTTTTCACGTCGCGCGCGCCGCCCGGCGGCCGTCCACGTGGTGCGGGTTATTCGACAGTAGGACTTCCCCAGCGGTAGCTTTATTCCATGTTCTTGCTCAATCCCGACTCCGCTGACTTGCGCTTTCCGCCCGTGGACCTCGCCTCGCCCGAGGGTCTGCTCGCCATCGGCGGTGACCTGCGCGCCGAGCGCCTGCTCGAGGCCTACCGACACGGGATCTTCCCCTGGTACAGCGAGGGCCAGCCCATCCTGTGGTGGTCGCCGGACCCGCGCATGGTGCTGTTCCCCGACCGCCTCCGGGTCTCGCGCAGCCTGCGCAAGACCCTGCGCGCCGGGCGGTTTCGCGTCGCGCTCGACACGCGCTTTCGCGACGTGATGCAGGCTTGCGCCGCGCCACGACCACGTCAGCACGGCACCTGGATCACGGCCGAGATGGTGGACGCCTACTGCCGGCTGCACGAGCTGGGGCTTGCCCACTCGGTCGAAACCTATCTGGGTGAGGAGCTGGTCGGCGGGTTGTACGGGGTGGCGCTCGGCACCCTGTTCTTCGGCGAGTCGATGTTCGCGCGCGCCACGGACGCTTCCAAGGTCGCGTTCGTGCAACTCGTGCGGCAGCTCACGCGCTGGGGCTTCACGCTGATCGACTGCCAGGTCAGCACCGCTCACCTGGCAAGCCTCGGGGCCGAGGAGATCCGCCGCCAGGAGTTCTTGCGTCATCTCGATGCCGCGCTCGCCGCCCCCGACCGGCGCGGCGCCTGGCGCTTCGACCTCGATCTCGGGCTTAGGTAGTCGCCTTGCCGGCCCCGCGGCGCACGCGCTGGCGCACCGCCACCGCGGCGTCCTGGGCGGCGGCCGCGTGATCCGCGTAGTTGGCCTCGAGGATCTCGATGAAGCGTTTTGCCTGCGGCGAGAGGAACTTGTTCTTGCGGTACACGATGCCGTAGCTGCGCCGCGGAAAGTACTGGTTGAGCGGGATGCGGGCAAAGCGCTCATCGCCGGCCAGGCACACGTTGGTCACAATCGATATGCCGAGACCGAGCTCGACATATTTCTTGATGATCTCCCAGCCGCCTGCCTCGAGCGCCACGTGATATGGCACGTTGTGTTGGCGGAAGGTCAGGTCGACGATCGCCCAGGTGCTCAGGTGGCGCGGCGGCAGGATCAGGCCGTAGGGGCTGATGTCTTCGAGTGTGACGTTCTTGCGGTGCGCGAGCGGGTGATCGAGCGGCGTGATGAGGGTGGGGTCGAAGCTCACGACCGGCCGGTAAACGATGTCGTCCGGCACCTCGAGCATGGAGCCGACGGCGAAGTCGGCGGTGTCCGCGCGCAACATCGCCATGCCGTCGCGCCCGGTCACATTGTGCAGCTTCAGGCGCACCCCCGGATGCGCCTCGGCGAAGCGCTTCATCGGTTGCGGCAGAATGTAGAGGATCGTCGACTCCCCGGCCGCGATGTTGAGCTCACCCCCCTCGATGCGCCCCTGGTGCGCCAGGAAGGTCTCATGCAGCCGATCGATGCCGTCGACCAGCGGATGGGCGAGCTGGTAGAGCAGATCGCCTTCCGGGGTGAGCTTGATGTGTGGTCCGCGCCGCTCGAACAGGGTGGTGCCGAACTCGCGCTCGAGCGCCTGGATCTGCAGCGACACCGAGGGCTGGCTCAGGAACAGGGCCTCGGCGGCGGCCGATACGCTGCCTGTGTGCGCGGCGTGACAGAAGGCGCGCAGCTGCTTCAGCCGGTTCTGCTTGTAATAAAGCGCGTCTGCCGAGGGCATTTGCTTGGGCTCACCGGACTATTGCCTGCCACAATAGTAGACATTGAAATTATTAACTCAGCAAATGGCCTCACCGTTAGTAGACTGACAGTGCGTAGGGTCAATCCTGACTTAAATAGTCGGGTGGAGGACGGGTGGCGGAGCTTGGCCATATCGCGCTGGCAGGGCTTTTTCTCGGGGGTCTCGGCACCTCTCTGGGTGCGCTGTTGGCCGTGGCGAGCCGCAAGCTGTACGTCTACGAAGACCCGCGCATCGACGTGCTCGAAAACATGCTGCCGCGCACCAACTGCGGGGCCTGCGGCACGCCTGGTTGTCGGGCCTTCGCCGAGGCGCTGACCGACAGCAAGATCGCCCCCGCCGAGTGCACCGTGTGCACGCCCGAGCAGCGCGAGGCGATCGCCGACTATCTCGGGGTGGCGGTGGGGCAGGCGGAGAAGCGCGTGGCGCGGCTTGCGTGCGCCGGCGGTAATAACGTCGCTTGGAACCGCGCCCACTACGACGGCCTTTCCACCTGCCGCGCCGCGGCACTGGTCGGGGGTGGTGGCAAGGGCTGCGTGTGGGGCTGCCTCGGCCTGGGCGACTGTGAAGCGGTGTGCGACTACGACGCCATCCACATGGATGCCCACGGCCTGCCGGTCGTGACGGAGGACAACTGCACCGCCTGCAACGATTGCGTCGAGGTCTGCCCGAAGCATCTGTTTTCCATCCATCCCGTCAGCCACCGCCTGTGGGTGGCGTGCGCGAACCAGGACGCGACCGACGCCGCGCGCGCGGTGTGCGAGGTCGTATGCGACGGCTGCGGACGCTGCGCGGTCGACGCGGCACCCGGTCTGATCGAGATCAAGAACAACCTCGCGGTCGTTGATTACGCTAAGAACGCCATGGCGTCGCGCACCGCGATCGAACGTTGCCCCACCGGCGCCATCGTCTGGTGGGACGAAAAGCTCGGAGCCACCAAGGGCCTGGCGGCGCACAAGATCCTGCACAAGGAAGCGTTGCCGGTCCGGGAGCGGGCTTGATGAGAGCGGTAACACAGCACGGCGAAGCACGACAGAGGTGGCCACGATGACGGCGCGCGAAAAGATTTTCAAATATCCCGGCACCCGCAGCGCGATGGACGGCAACACCGCCGTCATCATGTGCGAACGCGAGGCGAGCGACGCCGCCGGCGCCTACCCGATCACGCCGTCCACGCAGATGGGCGAGTACTGGGCGGAGGCCGTGGCGCAGGGGCACGTGAACATCTCGGGCCGCCCGCTCATCTTCATCGAACCCGAGTCCGAGCACGCCGCCGCCGCCGTGACCGCCGGCATGTCGATGACCGGACTGCGCGCCGTGAACTTCTCCTCGGCCCAGGGGGTAGCCTTCATGCACGAGTCGCTGTATGCCGCCTCCGGCAAGCGCCTGCCCTACGTGCTCAACATGGGTTGCCGCGCCATCACCAAGGCGACGCTCAACGTGCACTGCGGGCACGACGATTACCACTGCGTCGACGACACCGGCTTCATCCAGGTCATGGCCAAGAACGCCCAGGAGGCTGCCGATCTCAACCTGATCACGCGCAAGCTCGCAGAGCTTTCGCTCACGCCCGCCATCGTCGCGCAGGACGGGTTTCTCACCACGCACGTCATCGAGACCGTGCTGGTGCCGGAGCGCGAGCTCATCGCCGAATATCTCGGCAAGCCCGACGACATCATCGACACACCGACCCCCGCGCAGCGCCTGATCTACGGCGACAAGCGCCGGCGCGTGCCGATGCTGTGGGACGTGGACGACCCGGTGCTGTCCGGCGCGGTGCAGAACCAGGACTCCTACATGCAGGCGGTGGCCGCGCAGCGTCCGTACTTCTTCGACCACATCGAGGCGCTCGCCGATCGCAGCATGGAGGAGTTCTTCCAGCTCACCGGCCGGCGCTACCAACGCGTCAATACCTATCGTGCCGAGGACGCCGAGTATTTGATACTTGGCATGGGTTCGATGATCCCAACCGCCGAGGCGGTGGCCGATTACCTGCGCGCCACGCGCAGCCTCAAGGTGGGCGTGGTCAACCTCACCATGTACCGGCCGTTCCCGGGCGACCTGATCGGGCGCGTGTTGAAAGGCAAGAAGGGCGTGGCGGTGCTGGAGCGTACCGACCAGCCGCTCGCCGAAGATCTGCCGCTCATGCGCGAGGTGCGCGCCACCCTCACCAAATGCCTCGAGAACGGCGCCGCGCAGGCAAGCGCCAGTGCCGCGAGAGGCAGAATGCCGGGAGCGGCCGTGGTCGGAAAGGGCGAGCTGCCCTATCCCGACTACGCGGTGTACAAGTCGGCCGGCGAGGTGCCGCGCCTTTACTCCGGTTGCTTTGGTCTCGGATCGCGCGACCTGCAGCCGGAAGGGCTGATCGCGGCGGTCGAGAACATGCTGCCGGAAGGCGCGCAGCGCAAGTTCTTCTACCTGTCGATCGACTTCGTGCGCGACCAGGCCGAGTCGCCGAAACAGGAGATCTGGCAGCAGCAGCTGCTCGACGCCTACCCGCGCATCAAGGAGCTCGCGCTGCACGGCAGCGAGAATCCGAATCTCATGCCCAAGGGCTGCATCACCGTGCGCTTTCACTCGGTGGGCGGCTGGGGCGCCATGACCACCGGTAAGAATCTGGCCATGACGCTGTTCGACCTGCTCGACTACCACGTCAAGGCCAATCCCAAGTACGGCTCGGAGAAGAAGGGCCAGCCGACCACCTACTACTTGTCGGCCGCGCCCGAGCCGATCCGCGTCAACAGCGAGTACATGTACGTCGATGTGGTGCTGTCGCCCGATCCGAACGTGTTCGGGCGCGCCAACCCCTTGCAGGGCCTGCATAAGAACGGCGTGTTCATCGTGCAGAGCTCTCTGCCCGACGCCGAGGCGGTGTGGCGGAGCTTTCCGCAGGGGGCCCAGCGCTACATCGTCGACAACAACATCCGCGTCTTTTACATCGACGCCTTCAAGATCGCGCACGAGGAAGCGACCGACCCGGAGCTACAGTTCCGCATGCAGGGCATCGCCTTCCAGGGCGCCTTCTTCAAGGCCGCGCCGGTCATGCAGCAGGCCGGGCTCACCGAGGAGAAGCTTTTCGCCTCGATCAAGGCCCAGCTCGAGCACAAGTTCGGCGCCAAGGGCAAGCGCGTGGTGGAGGACAACCTGCGCGTCGTGCACCGTGGCTACGCCGAGATCCGCGAGATCACCGACAAGCGCGTGATCGAGACGCCGCGCCGCGACCTGCGTGAGGCGCCGGCGCTGCCGCTCATGCTCAAGCAGCTGCCGGAAAGCGACTACCGGCGCACCGACATCCACCGCTTCTGGGAGCAGACCGGCAGCTTTTACGCCGGCGCGGGCGGCGGCGACACCCTCGCCGATCCGTTCGCGGCCACGAGCCTCATCCCGGCCTCGACCGGTGTGTTCCGCGACATGACGCAGATCCGCTTCGAGTATCCGCGCTGGATTCCGCAGAAGTGCACCGCGTGCGGGGAGTGCTACACGGTCTGCCCGGACAGCGCCATTCCGGGGCTGGTGAGCTCGCTCAGCGAGGTGCTCGACACCACCTTGCGGCGGGTGGAGCACCACCAGCCGACGCGCCACCTGCGGCGCGCGCTACGCACAGTGGAGAAGAAGTGGCGGGCAGCGCTCGATGCGGGCGGCGAGCATGTCAACGTGCGCGCGGCGCTCGACCAGGCGCTCGAGGCGACCCTTGGCGAGGCCATCCTCGAGGTCGAGACCAAGGAACACTTCGAGCAGGAATTTGCGCGCTTTCGCGAGGCGCTGGGCGAGTTCCAGTTCGCCGTCACCAAGCCTTACTACACGGTCAAGGAAAAGCGCGCCAAGGGCTCGGGCGGGCTGTTCTCGATCACGGTCAATCCCTACACCTGCAAGGGCTGCATGGAGTGCGTGACGGTGTGCGCGGACCAGGCGCTCGTCCGGGAGGCGCAAACGCCGGCCGATGTCGAGCGGCTGCGCCGCGACTGGGACTACTGGACGGACCTGCCGACCACGGCGCCGGAGTACATTCGCATCGAGGACATCGATGAGCGCATCGGCGCGCTCGAAACCCTGCTGCTCGACAAGCGCAACTACAGCTCCATGGTGTGTGGCGACGGCGCCTGCCTCGGCTGCGGCGAGAAGAGCGTCATTCACCTGTTCACCTCGACGGTCACAGCGCTCATGCAGCCGCGCGTCAGGAAACACGTGACCTACCTCGACGAGCTGATCCAAAAATTCGAGTCGCACATGCGGCTGAAGCTCGCGCAGACCGTCGACCTCGCCGACACCGAGGCCATCGGCCGGGCGCTCAGGCAGTACCAGGACAAGGACCTGACGCTGGCGCGGCTTGCCGCCCAATTCGACGCCGACCAGGCGACCCAGCCGATTGATCCTGAATGGCTGGGGTGGGCGACTCAGATCCTGGAGAAGCTCAAGCACCTCAAGTGGCAGTACGAGAGCGGCCCGACCCACAATGGGCGCGCCGCCATGGGTATCGTCAACGCCACCGGCTGCACCTCGGTGTGGGGCTCGACCTATCCATACAACCCCTACCCCTTCCCCTGGACCAGCCACCTGTTCCAGGACTCGCCGTCGGTCGCGATGGGCGTCTTCCAGGGCCACATGGCGAAAATGGCCGAGGGCTTCAAGGCGATCCGCATGGCCGAGCTCGAGCTCAAGGGCGAGTGGGACGCCAAGAAGCACGAGCACTTCTTCACCTTTTTTGACTGGAAGCAGTTCTCCGACGAGGAGTTCCGCCTGTGCCCGCCGGTGGTGGCGATCGGCGGCGACGGCGCCATGTACGACATCGGCTTTCAGAATCTTTCGCGCATGCTGATGTCCGGCATGCCGATCAAGGCGCTGGTGCTCGACACGCAGGTGTACTCCAACACGGGGGGCCAGGCCTGCACCTCGGGCTTCCTCGGCCAGGTCTCCGACATGGCCCCGTACGGCAAAGAGCACCACGGCAAGGAGGAGCTGCGTAAGGAGATCTCGCTCATCGGCATGGCGCACCGCACCGCCTATGTCTGCCAGGGCTCGATGTCGCACGTCACGCACCTGCTCGAGAGCTTCATCGAGGGCTTGAACAGCCGCCGCCCGGCGCTGTTCAACGTCTATGCGGTGTGCCCACCCGAGCACGGCGTGGCCGATGACGAGGCCGAGTTGCGCAGCAAGATCGCGGTCGAAAGCCGTGCCTATCCGCTGTTCCGCTACAACCCGGACGCCGGCACGACCCTCGAGGAGTGCGCCTCGCTCGAGGGCAATCCGGCGCTCGACGCCGACTTCCCGGTCTACACGCTCAAGTACCTAGACGAGGACGGCAAGGAGGCGAGCCTGGAGCTGCCCATGACCTTCGCCGAGTTCGCGATGAACGAGGGACGCTTCCGCAAGCACTTCAAGGTCGCCCCGCGCGACACCTGGAACGAGGACATGGTGCCGCTCGCCGAATTCCTCGATCTCGAACCGTCCGAGCGCGAGGGACGCTTCCCGTACATCTGGACCGTTGACAAGCAGAACCATCTCACCCGCGTGTTGGTGTCGGCGGACCTCGTCAACGCCGTGCTCGAGCGGCGCAACTTCTGGCGGCTGTTGAAGGACATGGTCGGCATCGGCAAGGCGGTCGACACCGAGCGCGTGGCGCAGCAGGCGCGCGCCGAGATGGCGCAGAAGATCTCGCAGGCGCTGCTCGCGATGGCCTCGGGGCAGAACCTCGGTGCGCTGTCGCAGGTGCTGGCCGGCGGTGCAGCACCGGCCTTCGCGCCGGCTGCGGCGGGAGCGTCCGGCGCGGGCCTGCCCGCCGCCGACGTGCAGGGACGCACGAGTCCAGGGCAGCACGGGACAAGCGTCTTGCCCGCGGACTACGAACCGGTGTGGATCGAATCGCCTGAATGCACGAGCTGCGATGAGTGCATCCTCATCAACCCGAAGATCTTCGCCTACGACGATCAGAAGCACGCCTTTGTCAAGGATCCGCGCGGCGGGCCATACAAAGACATCGTGCGCGCCGCCGAAAAGTGCACCGCGGGCGTGATTCATCCGGGCACGCCCTGGAATCCGGCCGAGGCCGGCCTCGAGGCGCTCCAGAAACGCGCGGCCAAGTATCATTGAGCCGCGCACCGGGTGGTCGGGTGCGCCACATGGGCTGAACGCAGAGGTGGCGCAGCGACGGCGGCACGCCGCGCAGAGGACCAGATGCTGAGGCTGTTGCGCAGAACCTTCGCTCACGGCATCCACCCGCCGGAGCACAAGGAGACTGCAGACCGGGCGATCCGGCGCTTTCCGTTCGCGCCGCGGCTGTACGTGCCGCTCGCGCAGCACATCGGCAAGCCGGCGGTTGCGCTCGTGCGCCGCGGCCAGGAGGTGGTGCGCGGCGAGCCGATCGCCGCCGCCTCGGCCTTCCTGTCCGTGCCGATGCACGCGCCGGCCAGCGGCGTGGTCGAGGCCATTGAGCCGGTGCTCGATGCGCGCGGCGGCAAGAGCGAGGCCATCGTGATCCGCCCCTACCCTGGCGATGACCAGCGCGTGCGCTACGGTGCGCCGCGCGACGTCGACAGCCTCACGCCAAAGGAGCTGATCGCCGCGATCCAGGAAACCGGCATGGTCGGGCTGGGTGGCGCCTCGTTTCCGACGCATGCCAAGCTCAGCATTCCCGAGGGCCACAAGGTCGATACCCTCATCGTCAACGGCTGCGAATGCGAGCCCTACCTCACCAACGACGACCGGGTGATGACCGAATGGGTCGATGACCTGCTGCGCGGCATCCGGATCGTCATGCGCGCCGCAGGCAGCCAGCGCGCCATCATCGGCATCGAGGACAACAAGCCGCGCGCCGTGCATGCGCTGCGCGCGCACCTGCCCTGCGACGGCACGGTGGCGGTCGCGCCGGTCGCCACCAAGTACCCGCAGGGGGCGGAGAAACTGCTCATCAAGACGCTGCTCGGGCGCGAGGTGCCATCCGGTGGATTTCCCTACCAGGTCGGAGCGGTGGTGCAGAACATCGCGACGGTCGCAGAGATTGGCCAGCTCCTGCCGATGCGCCGCGGCCTGATCGAGCGCGTGATAACCATCAGCGGGGACGTCGCGCACCCCGGCAACTACCTCGTGCCGCTCGGCACCCCGCTGCGCTACCTGCTCGCGCACGCCGGCTTTCGCGGCGGCGCCGGCGAGATCATTCTGGGCGGCCCCATGATGGGCAACACCGTGGCCTCGCTCGACGTGCCGGTCACCAAGGGGGTGTCGGGTATCCTGGCGCTGACCGCCGACTGGCACCTGCGGGAGCGACCCGAGATTCGGCCCTGCATCCAGTGCGGCGAGTGTCTCAAGGCCTGTCCCATGGGCCTTAACCCGTCGCGCCTCGGGTTGCTCGCGGCCAAGCGCCAGTACCCGCTCATGGCAGAACGCTATCACCTCAACGATTGCTTCGAGTGCGGCTGCTGTACCTATGTGTGCCCGTCGTACATCCCGCTGGTACAGTACTTCCGCATCGCCAAGCAGATGAACCGCGAGCTGGCCGCCTGATGGCAGACAGCGATCCCCAGCTCGAACTGCGCAGTGGCCCACACCTGCACGCCGCGGTGAGCGTCGAGCAAATCATGCGCAACGTGGTCTACGCGCTGCTGCCGGTGTGCGCGTTCGCCGTGTACGCATTCGGCCTGTCGGCGGCCGCCTTGATCCTCGTCGTCACCGCGAGCTGCCTCGGCACCGAGCAGCTGTTCAATCGCCTTGCCGGGCGCCCCAGTACGCTTAGGGACTGGAGCGCCACCATCACCGGCATGCTGCTGGCGTTCACCCTGCCGCCCGGACTGCCGCTGTGGATGGGTGCGGTCAGCGGGTTCATCGCCATCGGGCTTGGCAAGGCGCTGTTCGGCGGGCTCGGGTTCAACGTATTCAATCCCGCGCTTGTCGGACGCGCCTTTGCGCAGGCCGCCTTCCCGGTCGCGATCGCGTCGTGGACCCCGCCCTTTCTCGACGGCCGTTTCAGCCATTTCATCCCCTCTTCGCTCGCCTTGCCGTTGATGGCGCCTGGCCCCGAGCGGGTGTGGGCCGGCGTACCAATCGATGCCGTGAGCGCCGCCACGCCCATCGCCGCGCAGAAATTCGATCGGGCGCTGACGGGCTACACCGACCTGCTGCTTGGCTTGACGCCCGGCTCGCTCGGCGAGACATCGGCGTTGCTGATCCTCTTTTGTGGCGCGTACCTCGCGCTGCGGCGCATGCTTGACTGGCGCATTCCGGTCGCCGTGCTGCTCTCGGCTGCTGCTGTCACCTGGGCCTTCCATGCCTATGATCCGACGCGCTATCCGACGCCGCTGTTCATGCTACTGTCGGGCGGGCTCATGCTCGGCGCGGTGTTCATGGCCACTGACATGGTCGGCTCGCCGGTCACACCGCTCGGCGTGTGGTTGTACGGCGCGCTCATCGGCACCGTCACCATCCTGATCCGGCTGTTCGGCGCGCTGCCCGAGGGCATCATGTATGCCATCCTGCTCGGCAATGCCGCCACGCCGCTCCTCGAAGCCGTCACCCAGCCGCGCGTCTACGGCACCGGGCGCGGCAAGACCAGGTCATGAGCACCCCAGCGCCGGCTACAGCCCCACCCGTGTCCACCCAACGCATGATTGGCGTGCTCGGGATCGTCGCATTGGTATCAGGGCTTCTGGTCGTGACCGCCTACGAACTGACCCTGCCGCAGATCCAGGAAAACAAGCGCATCGCCGTCGCGCGCGCCATCGCCGCCGTCTACCCGAGCGCCGCCAGCCAGCGCGCGTATCTGGTGACCCCCGAGCGGCTCGCACCGAGCGCCGAGGCAACACCCCAGGGCCAGATCGTCTATGCAGTCTTCGACAGCGCCGGGAAATTCCTCGGCGTCGCTGCCGAGGCCGCGGCGCGCGGCTACCAGGACGTGGTACGGCTGCTCTACGCCTACTCACCCGACTGCCAGTGCATCACCGGCATCCACGTGCTGCGCAATAACGACACGCCCGGTATCGGCGACAAGATCGCAAAGGACCGGAAGTTCCTTGAGAACTTCCGCGCCCTCGACGCACGACCCGCGCCTGACGGGCGTTCGCTCGCCAACCCGATCGTCACCGTGAAGCATGGGACCAAGGTCGAGGCCTGGCAGATCGATGCGATCTCGGGGGCGACCATCACCTCCAAGGCGGTGGGCAAGGCGCTCAACGACAGCGCCCAGACCGTGGTGCCGCGCGTGATCGCCGAGCTTCAGGCGATCGCACGGGCGGAGCCCAGACCATGAGTCCGGCCGAAAAGCAGCCGCCGCTCAACGTCGACACGTTTCTGTCGGGCGTTTGGCGCGAGAACCCTACCCTCGTGATGCTGCTCGGCATGTGCCCCACGCTCGCCGTCACCAACAGCGCCGTGAACGCGCTCGCCATGGGTGCGGCCACCACCTTCGTGCTGATCGGCTCGGGAGCGCTGGTGTCGCTGATGCGCCGGCTCGTCCCCGGCACGGTGCGCATCGCCACCTACATCGTCATCATCGCCACCTTCGTCACCGTGGTCGATTACGCCATCCAGGGCATCAGCCTCGCGCTCTACGAGGCGCTCGGCGCCTTCATCCAGCTCATCGTCGTCAACTGCATCATCCTGGGGCGCGCCGAGGCCTACGCATCCAAGCACCCGCTGCCGCATGCGGTTGTCAACGCCGCCGGCGTCGGGGCGGGCTTCACCCTCGGGTTGCTGCTGCTTGGGAGCGTGCGCGAGATCTTCGGCGCCGGCGCCCTGTTCGGCGTGCCGCTGTTCGGTGAGCACTTCCAGCCCTGGGTCGTGATGCTGCTGCCGCCCGGCGGCTTTTTCGTGCTCGCCATGTGGCTGCTCATCTTCAGTTGGCGGCGCGAACAGCGCGGCAGGCCGCGTGTGCAAGAGGAGGCGGTCCGTGAACACTGAATCGCTTGCCTCAATCGCGCTCAATGCGATGCTGGTGAACAATTTCGTATTCAGCCTGTTCCTCGGCCTGTGCCCGTTCCTCGGCGTCTCGGCCAAGCTGAACACGTCCTGGTCGATGGGGCTTGCCACCACGCTGGTCATGCTGGTGAGCTCGATGTGCGCGTTTGCCATCAATTGGGTCCTCACAATCGCAGGCCTCGAGTTCCTGCGCCTTATTTGCTACATCGCGGTGATCGCCGCGGCGGTGCAGCTGGTCGAGATGTCGATGAAGAAATTCAGCCCTGTCCTGTTCCGGGCGTTGGGCATCTATCTGCCGCTCATCACCACCAACTGTGCGATTCTGGGCGTGGCGCTGTTTCAGACCGCGCGCGATTACAGCTTCGTGCAGAGCGCTGTGTACAGCCTCGCCGCCGGGGCCGGTTTCGCCCTGGCGCTCGTGCTCATGGCCGGGCTGCGCGAGCGACTCGAGCTCGCCAATGTTCCGAAAGTGACGCAGGGTGCGGCGCTGACCCTGATGCTCGCCGGCATCCTGTCACTCGCGTTCATGGGTTTTGCGGGCCTGGGCGCCGGCGAATGATCCTCTCCGTGCTCACCGCCTCCGGACTCATTCTGCTCGCCCTTGGCGTCTGGCTAATCGTGCAGACGGCTGCGCGCCGCTTCGCCGCACGTCATCCGGAGCTCGGGCCGGCACGCGAGCCCGACGCACACGGCTGCGGCGGTTGCGGGTGCATCAACGATAGAACGGCGTGCGAGCGAAGGCAGGAAATTTGACGCTTGACCCGTCGCAGGGGTCCGGTTCAGTGTAACGCCAGTTGTCGGCTTGAAGGGGGCGCCATGCGTGAGTACGTGATCTGGTTCGAGTCGCTGGGCATGGGGGAGGTCGGCCGCGTCGGCGGCAAGAACGCCTCGCTCGGTGAGATGATCCGAAATCTCGCGGACAGCAATGTACGTGTGCCGGGCGGATTCGCCACGACGGCCGACGCCTATCGAGAATTTCTCGCGTATGGCGGTCTCGCCGATCGCATCCATGCGGTGCTCGAGAAGCTCGATGTCGACGACGTGGTCGCACTCGCCGCGGCCGGCGCCAAGATCCGCCAGTGGGTAATCGACACGCCGCTTCCGAAGGCGCTCGAGCAGGCGATCGCCGAGGCCTACGGCAAGCTCGAAAAGGACGCGGGGCACGCGCTGGCCGTCGCCGTGCGCTCCTCGGCGACCGCCGAGGACCTGCCCGAGGCGTCCTTCGCCGGCCAGCAGGAGACCTTTCTCAACGTACGCGGGCTCGAAGCCGTGCTGCACGCCGTGAAACACGTGTTCGCCTCGCTCTACAACGACCGCGCCATTGCCTACCGCGTGCACCACGGCTTCGACCATCGGCAGGTTGCGTTGTCCGCTGGCATCCAGCGCATGGTACGCAGCGACTTGGGCGCGAGCGGTGTATTGTTCACGCTCGACACCGAATCCGGGTTCCGCGACGTGGTATTCATCACCGCCTCCTACGGGCTTGGCGAGACGGTGGTGCAGGGTGCGGTCAATCCCGACGAGTTCTACGTCTTCAAGCCGACGCTCGCCGAGGGCCGCCCGGCCATTTTGCGGCGCAACCTCGGGCAGAAGGCGATCAAGATGGTCTACAGCGCAGACAATGCGCACGGCCGCACCACCACGACCGTCGAGGTACCGGAGGCCGAACGCATGCGCTTTTGCCTGACCGACGCCCAGGTCGAGGAGCTGGCGCGCTATGCCGTGAGCATCGAGAAGCACTACCAGCGCCCGATGGATATCGAGTGGGCTCTCGACGGCGAGGAAGGCAAGCTCTACGTCTTGCAGGCACGCCCGGAAACGGTGAAGAGCCGCGCCAACGGCCAGGAGATAGAACGCTATGAGCTCAAGAGCCGCGGCCCGGTCCTCGCCTCCGGCCGCGCCATCGGGCAGCGCATCGGCACCGGCCGCGCCCGTGTCATCCTGCGCGCCGCCGAGATGTCGCACGTGCAACCGGGCGACGTGCTGGTCACCGACATGACCGATCCCGACTGGGAGCCGATCATGAAGCGCGCCGCCGCCATCGTCACCAATCGCGGGGGCCGCACCTGCCACGCCGCCATCATCGCGCGCGAGCTTGGCATCCCCGCCGTGGTCGGCTGCGGCAATGCCACCGAGACCGTGCCGGACGGCAAGGACGTGACCGTCTCGTGCGCCGAGGGCGACGCCGGCTTCGTCTACCAGGGCAAGCTTGAGTTCAGCGTGACGCGCACCAGCGCCGGGCAGATGCCCAAGATCCCGACCAAGATCATGATGAACGTCGGCAGCCCGGATCGGGCCTTCGCCTTTGCCGCAATCCCGAACGAGGGCGTGGGGCTCGCGCGCCTCGAGTTCATCATCAACAACATGATCGGCGTGCACCCGCTCGCGCTCATCGAGTTCGACCAGCAGTCGCCCGAGATTCAGGCCAAGATCCGGCACAAGGCCGCCGGCTATCCCGACCCGGTGAGCTTCTACGTCGAGAAGCTCGCCGAGGGCATCAGCACCATCGCCGCTGCCTTCTATCCGAAGCCGGTCATCGTGCGCCTGTCGGACTTCAAGTCGAACGAATACGCCAACCTGCTCGCCGGCGAGCGCTACGAGCCGCACGAGGAGAACCCGATGATTGGCTTTCGCGGCGCGGCGCGCTACATCTCCGAGTCGTTCCGCCCGTGCTTCGAGCTCGAGTGCCGCGCCATCAAGAAGGTGCGGGGTGCCATGGGCCTCACCAACGTCGAGGTGATGATCCCGTTCACACGCACCGTGAGCGAGGCCGCCGCGGTGGTGAAGCTGCTCGCCGACAACGGGCTCAAACGCGGCGTCGACGGTCTGCGCGTCATCATGATGTGCGAGATCCCGTCGAACGCGGTGCTGGCGGAGGAATTCCTGCAGCACTTCGATGGCTTCTCCATCGGCTCCAATGACCTGACGCAGCTTACCCTCGGCCTCGATCGCGACTCCGCGCTGGTGGCCGGCTCGTTCGACGAGCGCGATGCGGCGGTGAAAAAGCTGCTGCGCATGGCGATCCAGGCCTGCCGCAAGCAGGGAAAGTACGTCGGCATCTGCGGACAGGGACCCTCGGATCATCCGGATCTGGCGGAGTGGCTGCTTGCCGAGGGCATCGGCAGCATCTCGCTCAACCCCGACACGGTGGTTGCGACATGGCTGCGCCTCGCCAGCGCCGCCTCCCCGAGCGAACAAGCGCCAGTCGCCGCCCGCAACTAGGCGCCCGTCGGCCGCGCACGCTTTGACGCGGGCGGCCAATTCGTCTAGTTTTGGCGGTGCGCACCGCGCGTGACTGCGATGAGCCGCCAGCAGAAGACGCCGGAAATTTTCATCTCGATGCCGCACCCGTGCAGCTACCTGCCCGGGCGCATGGCGACCACGCTGTTCGTCGATCCCCGTGAGCCGCTCGATGCCGAGAAGTTCGCGCACTTCATGCGCATCGGCTTTCGGCGCAGCGGCGACCTCGTCTACCGCCCGCACTGTCGGGAATGTCAGGAGTGCGTGCCGGTGCGCATACCGGCCGATCGGTTCTCGCCCAACCGGGCGCAACGGCGTGTGTGGCAACGCAACCGCGATATCGTCGTCGAGCCGTGCCCAGCGATCTTCAAGGCCGATCACTTTGATCTCTACCAGCGCTACCAGCGCGGCCGGCACCCGGGTGGCGGCATGGATGATCCGGACCCGCAGAAGTACATCGGCTTCCTCGCCAGCCGCCAGATCGACACCCTTTTCTACGAGATGCGTGTCGGTCCGCGGCTGCTCGGTGTGGCGGTCGTCGACCACCTGCCCGACGGCCTGAGTGCGGTTTATACCTTTTACGAACCGAGTGAGCAGGCGCGCGGGCTCGGCACATTTGCCATTCTCTGGCAGGTTCAGCAGGCGCGCGCTCACGGTCTGCCCTGGGTCTACCTTGGCTACTGGATCGCCGAGAGCCCGAAGATGTCCTACAAGTCCAACTTCCGTCCGATCGAGGCCTACCTCAACGGCCACTGGACGGCGCTGCCGCGCTGACCGTCCCTGTCGCGCGGCCTGCCGCGCAGGGATGCGCAAATGCCGCGAGAAGCCACGGAGTGGGCGGAGCGACCTCGCCTCGATCCGATCGGCGAACTCGCAACCGCGCCGTCCGTGGCGCGCGGCCCTCGCCTCCGTCCCGTCGGCGTCACA
>CAYZVX010000010.1:0-21544 GCA_964482055.1 uncultured Acidiferrobacteraceae bacterium | reverse complement strand
CGCAACCGCGCCGTCCGTGGCGCGCGGCCCTCGCCTCCGTCCCGTCGGCGTCACATTTTCGTCATTGGGCCGCCCTAATATGACGCTCCGATGCCCGGATTTTGCGGAATCGTTGTGTTTGGATTTGCTGGGGGATCGGCATGCGCGTTGCAATACCGCTAGCTGAACAGAGCACTCCGGAAACGGAACACGGGGGACCGATGCTCAGCTACCTCTACCGGCTGATCCAGGGATTCAAGCGCGAACACGGGCGCCAGCCCAATCGCGTGTACCTGAGCGAGAGTCACTACCGGCAGCTCGTGGAGAGCCTTCCGGGCATGAAGAGCGAAGCCGAGATTGCGCGCTTTCTGGCCATGGAGATCGTCATCGCGAGCGAGCTGCTCCATCCCGATGTTGCGCTCGTTACCTCGACGCCCCGCGCCTCACTGATTGCCTAGCCGGACGCCTGACCGGTTCCCACCGCCCGCCGCGCTTTACGCCCATCCCCGACTGGGGCATCATACGCGCCCTAATTTCCACGGTATTACCGCGGATTTGGCATTCACGTTCCAGAATTGCTTGAGGTAGCGCTTGGCGAAAGAGGAAGGGCTCGAAATGGAGGGGACCGTCATCGAGACGCTCCCCAACACGCTGTTCCGCGTAAGGCTCGACAACGGACACGTGGTCACCGCCCACATCTCGGGCAAGATGCGCAAGCACTACATCCGCATCCTCACCGGCGACCGCGTGAACGTGCAGCTCACCCCCTACGATCTGAGCAAAGGTCGAATCGTCTTTCGCGCCCGCTGACCGGCCGTCCCGGCCGCGCGGCCCGCCTCGGGCCAGGTCGCTCCCTGCGCTCCCTACCCCCATAGCCGGCGAGGCAACATCACGCGCTTTGACGCGATAAGCGTGCGCGTTCGGGTTGCAAGACAATCACAGCGCAATGCGCGGGCGCCGACTTGGGACGTAGCGCGTGAGCTGAAACGACTGAGTATGCACCGAGCCGCCCGCCGCCGGGCCGACCCCGTCGACATTCGATAAGATCGCCCGGCGGCCGCAGCGCGGCCGAATCCGCAGGTGGGCCTGAGTCCAAACCGCGCGGCAGCGGCTCAAACCACCGTTTCGCGGTCCTTGGCTTCGGAAAACTGGAAAACCAGTCGATCGCTGTCCGGGTCGAGCGTGACCTTCACGTGGCCGCCGTTGGAAAGCTTGCCGAACAGTAGTTCGTCGGCAAGCGGCTTTTTGACGCGCTCTTGGATGAGACGGGCCATTGGACGCGCGCCCATTGCCGGGTCGTAGCCGTGCCGGGCCAGCCACTCGCGCGCCGCCTGGTCGAGCTCGATCGTGACGTGCTTGTCGGCGAGCTGGGACTCAAGCTCCATGACGAATTTGTCGACCACGTGGACGATGGTGCGCTCGTCCAATGCCTTGAACTGGATCACCGCGTCGAGCCGGTTGCGGAACTCCGGGCTGAACAGCTTCTTGATCTCCTCGAGCGCGTCGCTGGCATGGTTCTGCTCGGTGAAGCCCATGCTGGCGCGCGCCGCGCGCTGGGCGCCGGCGTTTGTCGTCATCACGATGATGACGTTGCGGAAATCCGCCTTGCGCCCGTTGTTGTCGGTGAGGGTGCCGTGGTCCATGACCTGGAGCAGCAGGTTGAACACGTCCGGGTGCGCCTTCTCGATCTCGTCGAGCAGCAGCACCGCATGCGGATGCTTGGTGATCGCCTCGGTCAGGAGGCCGCCCTGATCGAAGCCGACGTAACCCGGCGGCGCCCCGATCAGGCGTGAAACCGTGTGCCGCTCCATGTACTCCGACATGTCGAAACGGATCAGCTCCAGACCCAGCACGCGCGCGAGCTGGCGCGTCACTTCAGTCTTGCCGACACCGGTCGGGCCGGCGAACAGGTACGACCCGATCGGCTTCTCGGGCTGGCCGAGACCAGCGCGGGAAAGCTTGATGGCCGTTGCCAACGCCTCGATTGCCTCGTCCTGTCCGAACACGACAATCTTGAGGTCGCGCTCCAGGTTGCGCAGCGCCTCGCGGTCGGTGACCGACACGCTCTTCGGGGGTATGCGCGCGATCTTGGCGACGATGTCCTCAACGTCGTGAACGCCAATGGTCTTCTTGCGCTTCGACGGTGCGAGCAGCTGCTGCGACGCTCCCGCTTCGTCGATCACATCGATGGCCTTGTCGGGCAAGTGACGATCGTTGATAAAGCGGTGCGACAGCTCGGCGGCCGCGCGCAGCGCCTGCTGCGTGTAACGCACGCCGTGATGGCGCTCGAAGCGCGCCTTGAGGCCGCGCAGAATGTCGACAGTCTCCTCGACCGAAGGCTCGGCGACGTCGATCTTCTGGAAGCGGCGTGACAGCGCACGATCTTTTTCGAAGATGTTGCGGTACTCCGAATAGGTCGTCGACCCGATGCACTTGAGCTCACCCGAGGACAGCGCGGGCTTGAGCAGGTTCGAGGCATCCATGGCGCCGCCCGAGGCTGCGCCCGCGCCGATGATGGTGTGGATCTCATCGATGAACAGCACCGCATGCTCCTGCTTCTTCAGCTGATGCAGCACCGCCTTCAGACGCTTCTCGAAATCTCCGCGGTACTTGGTGCCGGCCAGCAGCGCGCCCATGTCCAGGGCGTAGATGGTCGCGGTCGCCAGCACGTCCGGCACATCACCGTCGACGACCTTCTTGGCCAACCCTTCGGCGATGGCAGTCTTGCCGACACCTGCCTCGCCGACGAAAAGGGGGTTGTTCTTGCGGCGACGGCACAGCACCTGGATGGTGCGCTCCACCTCGCGGTCGCGGCCGATCAGCGGATCGATCTTGCCGAGCCGCGCCTGCTCATTGAGGTTGACGGTGAAGACGTCGAGCGGGCTTTTTTCCGTGCTCGCGCCCTCCTCCGTATCGTCCGAGGAGGTCGACGACTCGCCCTGATTCTCGCCCGATACCTTGGAGATGCCGTGCGAGATGAAATTCACTACGTCGAAGCGACTGATGTTCTGCTTGTGGAGAAAGTAGACGGCGTGCGATTCCTTCTCGCCGAAGATCGCCACCAGCACGTTGGCCCCCGTTACCTCCTTCTTGCCCACCCCCTGAACGTGCAGGACGGCGCGCTGAATGACGCGCTGGAACCCGATGGTCGGCTGGGTATCGGCCTTGCTGCCGGCGGGGAGGCGCGGGACGTTCTCGTCCAGGAACACGACCAGATTGCGGCGCAGATCGTCAATATTGCCGCCGCAGGCGCGCAGCACGCGCGCCGCCGAGGGATTGTCGAGCAGAGCCGCCAGCAGGTGCTCTACGGTGATGAATTCGTGGCGTTTTTCGCGTGCCGACTGAAACGCGCTGTTGAGTGAAAATTCGAGCTCCTGGGACAACATGCTAACGCCTCCGGGGTTCCCCCCGATTTACTTGCATAAACCGTTCCGGAATCATTCCGGCTCGTAGGTGCACTGAAGCGGGTGCTGATTCTCGCGCGCGTAGGTTATAACCTGTCGGACCTTGGTCTCCGCGATCTCACGCGTATAGATCCCGCAAACCCCCATTCCCTTCTGGTGCACCTGCAGCATTATGCGGGTCGCTTCGTCTCGGCTCTTGTGGAAGAAGATCTCGAGCAGCGCGACCACGAACTCCATAGGAGTATAATCGTCATTGAGTAGGATAACTTTAAAGAGCGGCGGCTTCTGGAGCTTCGGTTTGGCTTCCTGAACGACCGGCCCCTCGAGATACTGCGGCTGCTTCTCGCTCATATCAAAAACTTTAGACCAACGACTCTCGAATCAGTTTGTTGTCTCGCCCGTCGCCGAACCCGATCGACTGGTACATTCTGCGGGGCACACGGGAAAATTCAACCCTGTGCATTGTGGCATGAAATTTGTGCTTTTCTGCTAGCAGCCCCACCCGGTGCGCGCTTGACTTGGCGGTCGGACCCGGCAAGATGAGCCCTAACCGCGCGCGCGACCATCGAGCGTCCCACCGGTCACGCGGCGTGGTTTTCTTGTGTCACCGCGGCGCAAGCCGCGCGAGCTAGGGGGAAGTGTATGGCGATAGGAACTGTGAAGTGGTTCAACGCCACCAAGGGATATGGGTTCATCACCCCAGCGGATGGCGGCGACGATGTGTTTGCGCATTACTCCGCTATTGAAATGGAGGGCTACAAGACCCTCAAGGAAGGTCAAAAGGTGGAGTACGATGTGCAGGAGGGTCCCAAGGGCCCCCAGGCTTCACACATCCGCTCCGTCCCCAGGTGAAGGCGTTTAACCAACTTCCCAACACGACTTTACTTCAACCCGGCGCAAGCCGGGTTTTTGTTTATTGGAGGGCCATCGTCGCTTTCGGCCTCCCCGGCAACTGCTCCCGGCGTTGCTCTACCTGCCGCCATCCCTCGGTCACTGCTCCCGACGTTACCCTGCCTCCCGCATCTATTCAGTCGTGGCGGTCGCCTGCCCACGTGCTCTACCGGGCTCGACAAATCCCGCTCCGGGCAGGCGCATGCCCCGCTCTGCCGCGAACGCGCATGGACGCGCGCGTAGGGGCTGGCATTCGTGCAACCGGCACGACGCGAGGTTGCGCCACGGATATTTTTGGAGGGACTCATCGCTTTTGCGGTACCCTGGCGGCAGGTCGGCATTGCCCGGCCACGAAGCGCGCGGCGATCAAGCAGCTAGCGTCGTCCCGCCTTTTTCCTGGCTGACCGCGCCGGCCCCGGCTTTCTCGCGGGCCGCCGTTTCTTCGCCTGCGCCCGCGCACCAGCCCGCGCGGCCCGGCCGCCCATGTGCTGGATGATGGCATCGCCAAACGCCGAGCAGCTCACCTGCTTCGCACCCTTCATAAGCCGAGCAAAATCGTAAGTCACTGTCTTCGCCTGGATGGCGCGCTCGATGCCGCGGATGATCAGGTCGGCGGCCGCGCTCCACCCGATGTGGCGCAACATCATCTCGGCCGACAGGACGATGGAGCCGGGATTCACCATGTTCTTGCCCGCGTACTTGGGTGCGGTGCCGTGTGTGGCCTCGAACATGGCTACCGTGTCGGACAGGTTCGCACCCGGAGCGATACCGATCCCGCCTACCTGAGCGGCGAGGGCATCGGAGATGTAGTCACCGTTCAAATTGAGCGTGGCGATCACGCTGTAGTCCTGTGGCCGCAGCAGGATCTGCTGGAGGAAGTTGTCGGCGATCACGTCCTTGACCACGATCTCGCGACCGGTCTTCGGGCTCTTCAGGCGCACCCACGAACCCTCGTCAATCGGCGTCGCACCGAACTCGCGCCGCGCCAGCTCGTAACCCCAGTTCTTGAAGCCGCCTTCCGTGAACTTCATGATGTTGCCTTTGTGCACGAGGGTAACCGACGCGCGATCCTGGTCGATCGCGTACTGGATCGCCCGGCGCACCAGCCGCTCGCTGCCCTCGCGGGAGACCGGCTTGATCCCGATCGACGAGCTGGCCGGAAAGCGGATCTTCTTGACACCCATCTCGCCTTGCAGGAAGGCAATGACCTTCTGAACTTCGGGTGT
The DNA here is from genome assembly GCA_964482055.1 of uncultured Acidiferrobacteraceae bacterium. Classification (GTDB taxonomy): domain Bacteria; phylum Pseudomonadota; class Gammaproteobacteria; order Acidiferrobacterales; family Sulfurifustaceae. The sequence goes on along the minus strand of CAYZVX010000010.1, from coordinate 16,044 downwards.
GCCGGCGTTCCATTCGATGCCGGCGTAGATGTCCTCGGAGTTCTCGCGGAAGATCACCATGTCAACCTTTTCCGGTTCCTTCACCGGGCTCGGCACGCCGCCGAAATAACGCACCGGGCGCAGGCAGACGTAGAGGTCGAGCTCCTGGCGCAGCGTGACGTTGAGGGAACGGATGCCCCCGCCGACCGGCGTGGTGAGCGGGCCCTTGATGGACACGACATAGTCGCGGATGGCGGCCATCGTTTCCGCCGGCAACCAGGTATCGTTGCCGTAGACCTTGACCGCCTTCTCCCCGGCGTAGATCTCCATCCACGCGATCTTGCGCTGGCCCGCATAGGCCCTGGCGACGGCCGCATCGACCACCTTGCGCATCACCGGCGTAATGTCGACGCCGATGCCGTCTCCTTCGATGAAGCAGACGATCGGGTTGTCGGGAACGTTGAGCGTCAGATCCGCGTTAACTGTTATCTTACGGCCGTCGGCGGGTACCTGAATGTGGCTGGCAGACATACAATAGACGCTCCGAAAGGGTTCTATGGTTCTTCGCGCCACGCATTCTAGCACTGCCCCCCGCACGCGGCTCATCGCGCTGAACAAACCCTACGGCGTGCTGAGCCAGTTCACCGATCGCGAGGCGCGCGCTACCCTGGCGCGGCTTGTCCCGATTGCGGGGGTCTACCCGGCCGGGCGGCTGGACCGCGACAGCGAAGGGCTGTTGCTGCTCACCGACAACGGCCGACTGCAGCAGCGACTCGCGGATCCGCGCTTCAAGCTGCCCAAAACCTATTGGGTGCAAGTCGAGGGGGTACCGACGGACGCGGCGCTCGCCAAGCTGCGGCGCGGCGTCGTTCTCGATGGCCGCCGAACGCGACCGGCAAAGGTCCGGCGCTGCGCTGAGCCCAGTCTTTGGCCGCGCGATCCACCGATCCGTTACCGCAAGTCGGTCCCGACGAGCTGGCTCGAGATCACCATCGCCGAGGGGCGCAACCGCCAGGTGCGTCGCATGACGGCTGCCGTCGGTTATCCCACGTTGCGCCTGGTGCGGGTCGCGATCGGCCCTTACCGCCTGGAAGGCCTGGCGCCCGGCCAGTGGCGCGAAATCGCAGTCGCGACTTCCCTGTCGCGCGACCCTCGCCTCGGTCCTATCGGCGAAATCGCAGTCGCGACTTCCCTGTCGCGCGACCCTCGCCTCGGTCCTATCGGCGAAATCGCAGTCGCGACTTCCCTGTCGCGCGACATGCCGCACAGGGATGTGCAAATGCCGCGAGAGGCCACGGAGCGGCCGAAGCGGCCTCGCCTCGGTCCTATCGGCGACGTCCAGCCGGGACTGATAGAATCCGCGCATGATTTGGAGGCCGAACGTGGTGGTGGCGGCGATCGTCGAGCGGCAGGGAAAGTTTCTGCTCGTCGAGGAGCAAGCCGATGGCGAGATCGTGCTAAACCAGCCGGCCGGTCACCTGGACGAAGGTGAACGGTTGATCGAGGCCGCCGTGCGCGAAACCCTGGAGGAAACCGCCTGGCACTTCGAGCCGCAGGCACTGCTCGGCATCTACCGCTGGCAAAACCCGGCAAAGCAGGTCACGTACCTGCGCTTCGCCTTCATCGGGCAGGTCACCCGCCACGAGCCCGAACGCCAGCTCGATCACGGCATCAATCGCGCGGTGTGGATGAGCGCCGAGGAGATCCGGGCGAATCGCTCACGGCACCGCAGCCCGCTGGTCGAGCGCTGCCTCAACGATTACCTCGCCGGCCATCGCTATCCGCTTGAGTTGCTCACCGACCTCGCCAACTGACGGCGCGCCGGCACCGGTTCACCACATTCTGGAGACATTCCATGGCCAACCCCAGTAACAGCGATATCCTGCGCGGCACGCCGGTCGCGCGCGAGCTGACCGACGCCGAGGTCGACGCGTTGGCGCGGCTCATCGTGGTGCGCGACCCGAAGGACGGCGAGGTCCTGCTGCCCGAGGGCGTGAGCGACAGCAACATGTACGTGGTCGTGAGCGGCGCCATCTCGGTGGCCAAAAAAGGCGGAGGGCGGCGGCTGGAATACGCTGCACCTGCTGGGTCCGGGTGACTTCGTCGGCGAGCTGTCTTTCATGGACGACACCCCGCATTTCGCGGCGCTCGTTGCCACCGGACCGACGCGGGTGCTCAGCCTGAGTCGCGAGAAATTCGAAACGCTCCTCGATACGCACCCGCGCGCCGTCTACAAGACGATGCGCTCGATCATGCGCGTCGTGCACGCGATCCAGCGCCGCCTGAGCATGCAGATGGCGAGCTGCAGAACTACTTCTTCAAGACCCACGGCCGCTACTAGCCGTGCCGGATCGCGACAGCCCCGGCCGCCGTCGGGATGGCGCCGGACCGGCCGCGTGAGGCATACCCTGACATGAAGGTGGTCGTCGGAATCTCCGGTGGTGTCGATTCGGCCGTGGCCGCGCTGCTCCTCAAGCGCGCCGGCCACGAGGTGACCGGCGTGTTCATGAAGAACTGGGAGGAGGACGATACCGCCTCGCGCTGTAACGCCGCAGAGGACCTCAAGGTGGCGCGCACGGTGTGTGAGCTCATCGGGATCCCGCTGCGAACCGTCAATTTTTCCGCCGAGTACTGGGACCGCGTGTTTAGTTATTTTCTGGCCGAGTATCGCGCCGGCCGCACACCCAATCCGGACGTGCTGTGCAACAAGGAGATCAAGTTCCGGGCGTTTCTCGACTACGCGCTCGCGCTCGGCGCCGAGCGCATTGCCACCGGTCACTACGCGCGCGTCGAGCAGGTCAATGACCGCTACCGGCTGCTCGCCGCCGCGGATCGCGACAAGGATCAGAGGTACTTCCTGTACCTGCTTGGCCAGCGCGAGCTTGCGCGCACGCTCTTTCCGATCGGCGCGCTGACGAAGCCCGAGGTGCGCGCCATCGCCCGCGCGGCCGGGTTGCCCAACTTCGACCGGCGCGATTCCACCGGCATCTGTTTCATCGGCGAGCGCGACTTCCGCGCCTTTCTGGCGCGCTTCATTCCCGCGCAGCGCGGCGAGATTCGCACGCTCGAGGGAGAACGCAAAGGCGAGCACGACGGCGCCATGTATTACACGATCGGCCAGCGCCACGGGCTCGGCATCGGCGGACCGGGTGAGGCCTGGTACGTGGTAGACAAGGACGTCGCGCGCAACATCGTCTACGTCGTGCAGGGCAATGAACACCCCGCGCTCTACAGTCCGGCCCTGCTCGCCGCGCACGCGCACTGGGTCGGCGCCGTGCCGCGCCTGCCCACCCGGCTCACCGCCAAAGTCCGCTACCGCCAGCCCGCGCAGCCCTGCATCGTGATCGCCCAGGGTGCCGGTCTGCGCGTTGAGTTCAGCCGCCCGCAGCGCGCGGTGACGCCGGGTCAGTCGGTGGTCTTTTACGATGGTGACGCCTGTCTGGGTGGCGCCATCATTGAGCAGGCGCTGCGCGCTGGCGGCGAAGCGTCTGCCTGCGCGCATGCCTGAGCACGCCGCACCCTGCGGGCTTTTGGTAGAATCAGCCGGCCCGCTTGCGAGCGATCAGGAATGAACCGACCTGCCGACACGCCCGAAACCCTGCCGCTCGAAGCGCTGACCGCGCTGTCGCCGCTCGACGGGCGCTACGGGAAGAAGACCGCGCCGCTGCGCCAGTATTTCAGCGAATACGGGCTGATCCGCATGCGCGTGCTCATTGAGGTGCGCTGGCTCGAGGCGCTCGCCGCCCATCCGCAAATCAACGAGGTCCCGCCGTTTTCGGACGCGGCGCGCGCCGCGCTCGACGCCATCGTTGATGGGTTCAGCATCGCCGATGCGCGGCGCGTGAAGGAAATCGAGGCCGCCACCAATCACGACGTCAAGGCGATCGAGTATTTCCTGAAGGAAAAGACCCGCGGTCACGCGGAGATCGCGCGGGTGAGCGAGTTCATCCACTTCGCCTGCACCTCGGAGGACATCAACAACCTGTCCTACGGGTTGATGCTCAAGCAGGCGCGCGCCAGCACACTGCTGCCGTGCATGGACCGGCTGATTGCAGCGATCGAGGAGCTGGCGCGGCGCTACGCCGAGCAGCCGATGCTCGCCCGCACCCACGGGCAGCCGGCCTCGCCCACGACGCTCGGCAAGGAGTTGGCCAATGTCGCCTACCGGCTGCGCCGCGCGCGCGAGCAGGTGGCGAGCGTGGAGCTGCTCGGCAAGATCAACGGTGCCGTCGGCAACTACAACGCCCACCTCGTCGCCTATCCGGAGGTCGACTGGCCGGCGCTGGCGAAGAATTTTGTCGAGCGCCTCGGGCTTGCGTGGAACCCGTACACCATCCAGATCGAGCCGCACGATTACATCGCCGAGCTGCTGCACGCGCTCGCGCGCTTCAACACCGTGCTGATCGACTTCAACCGCGACGTGTGGGGATACATCGCCCTTGCCTACTTCAGGCAGAAGGTCGTCGCGGGCGAGGTTGGCTCAAGCACCATGCCGCACAAGGTCAACCCGATCGACTTTGAGAACTCCGAAGGCAACCTGGGGCTCGCGAACGCCCTGTTCCATCATCTTGCCGAGAAGCTGCCGGTGTCGCGCTGGCAGCGCGATCTCACCGACTCCACGGTGCTGCGCAATCTCGGCACCGGCTTCGGCTACAGCCTGCTCGCCTATGACGCCTGCCTGCGGGGCATTGGCAAGCTCGAGGTCAATTCGGCGCGCCTCGCCGAGGACCTCGACGCCAACTGGGAGGTGCTGGCGGAGGCCGTGCAGACCGTGATGCGCCGCTACGGCGTGCCGCAACCCTACGAGAAGCTGAAAGAGCTCACGCGCGGCAAGTCCGGCATCACGCGCGAGACCATGCACGCCTTCATTCGCAGCCTCGCGATCCCGGACGCCGCCAAGGAGCGCCTGCTGGCGCTCACGCCCGCGACCTACACCGGCAACGCCGCGCAGCAGGCTGCCGCCATCGGCCGACCACCGCGCTAGCCGCCGGCCGTTGGGCGCGGGCGGCTGGGCTACACTCGGTAGGTAACGAGCCCGCCGCGTGCGGCGGGGAATAGGGAGACTGCCGCCTGCCATGAGCGACACGCCCAGCCCGAACAGCGCGCCGACTAAGGTCCCCGGCCGTGAGGTCATCTCCGACCCGGCGCTGATTCGCGAGCATCTGGCATCGCTCGCCGAGGCCGCGCAGCACGAGGTGGCCGTGTTCGCCCCCCAACTCGACGCGCGTCTGTTCAACACTGCCCGCCTGAGCACGGCGCTGGCCCACTTCGTGGCCGGCCATCGCCAGCGGCGCGTGCGCTTCCTCGTCGAGGACGGAGCACAAGCGCGGCGCGACAATGGGCGCGTCGTTGAGCTGTGCCGGCGCCTGAGCGACTTCGTCGATCTGCGCCAGGTCGGGGAGGCGCACCGCGGACTGCGCGAGGTATTCGTCGTGGCCGACCGCCGCGCCTACCTGCACCAGGAAGATACAGCCAAGCCCACCTGCGTGATCGATCCGGCCGGCCGGCGCGTGGCGCTCGACCTCGCCACGCGCTTTGAATCGATGTGGGAGCAAAGCGAACCGGTCGAAGGTCTGCGCACCGCAGGCCTGTAGCGAACGCCGCCCCATGACGCGCACCGCCCTGCTGTTGCTGCTGCTCGTGTGGCTGAACGCCATGCTCGCCGCTTGCGGCCACACGCCGATCCACAAGCCGGTGCCGGCCGCGGTCAACCGTGCCGCCGATGTCGCGCTCGCGCAGGTCGGCCGCCCCTACCGCTACGGCGGCAACACGCCGCGCGGCTTTGATTGCAGCGGCCTGGTGCAATACAGCTACGCACGCGCTGGCATCGAGCTGCCGCACGGCACCGATGGCCTGCGCCGCGTCACCTCCCCGGTACCGAGCGACCGCATCCGGCGCGGCGATCTGCTGTTTTTCCATCAGGAGGGCAAGCACGCCTCGCACGTCGGCATTTATCTTGGCGACGACCAGTTCGTGCATGCTCCCTCGAGCGGCAAGTCCGTGCACGTGGCGCCGCTCAATGATCCATACTGGCGCAAGAACTTTGCCGGCGCGCGCCGTCTCGATGTCGACTAGGATCGCGGCGGCCTGCGCAGCGTGCTGGCTCGCGGTCACGACCGCACTGGCCGCCGAGGCGGTGCGCGTCATCGAGCTCAAGCAGCGACCGGCGGCGGAAATCCTGCCGCTCATTCAGCCGCTGCTCGGGCCGGGCGAGGCCGCAAGTGCCACCGACCACCGCCTGCTGGTGCGCGCCTCGGAGGCGCGCCTGCGCGAGATCGAAGGCGTCGTGGCACAACTCGACGCCGCCGGCCGCAGCCTGGTGATCACCGTGTGGCAGGTGCCGGAGGCCGACGCCCAGCGCCGCCTGCGCCAACTGTCGGCCCAGGCCCGCACGGATGGTGCGCGTGTGACCACGACCGCTCCCCCAGCCCCCGCGCCCGGTCCGGGCGTTGCGCCAGGCGATGCCGACGGCAGCGTGCGCTACCGCACGCAACGCAGCGAAACCGACCTGACGGAACAACGCATGCAGGTGCTGCGCACCCAGGAAGGCAGCCACGCCTACGTGCGCATCGGCCAGTCCGTGCCGTACATCGAGAACATCATCGCCCTGTCGGGCGAACGCCTGCGCGATGTGCGCGCGGCCACGCTGCAAGACGTCACCACCGGCTTCGATGTCGTCGCACGTGTGCGCGGTGACGAAGCCGTGCTCGCGATCACGCCCAAGCTGCACTCGCTCGCCAACCCCGACATCGACCGCGCGCGCCTCACGGACGTCGCCACCACTGCGACCGTCAAGCTCGGCGCCTGGTCGGACCTGGGAGGCGTTCTGCGCCAGGCCAGCGCCGTCAGCAGCACGGTGCTCGACAGTGCAGCCGTTGAGACCGGCGAGCGCTATACGCTGCTGATCAAGGTGGAGCTGGCGGACGCGGCACCCCGGGCCGCACCCTGACTCACGCCCATGCCACCCTATGACAGCGGCGGCTCGTGCTCGGGCAGAGCATCCTCGATGAAGTCGCGCACGAACGGCTCGGGCTTGGCGCCGCTGAAGCGGCCGCGCTCCTCACCCTGGTAGAACAGGATGACGGTCGGAAAGCCGCGCAACTGGTAGCGGCCGGCAAGCTTCATGTTGTCATCGACCTCGACCTTGGCGAGGAGCACATCGCCGTGGTACGAGGCGGTCACGCGCTCGAGCACCGGAGTGAGCGCGTGGCACGGCGGGCACCACTCGGCCCAGAAATCGACCATGATCGGGCGCTCGTGCGAGGCGGCGAGAACCTTTTCCTGGAAAGTGTCTTCGTTGACGTCAAAGATGAGTGCGGTCGTCATGGCGCGGCCGGCGTGGAATCGGCGCGGCACGCTAACACGGCGGGTTTACGCAGGGCAATAACAAGGCTCCGGGCGCCGTGCGCCCGGAGCCGCCCTTTATCACGACCTCAGCGCAGCGACATCAGCAGGGCGATGATCACCAACAGAAGTGCAACGCCCTGCAGCCCCACGCGGGCGAACATGAACTGATGGCTATGCCGGTCATCGAACGATCCACCGTGCGCCATCGAGCCCAGCCCGGTAATCAGCACCGCGGCCGTGGCGATTGCCGCCAACACGATCACGATTGAAAGAGCAGTCATGGTTCACCTCCTACCCTTCGACGCTCTGCCCATGCCATGCAGCATTGGGAGCAAATCACGGCCGGGGCGAAAACACCTTGATATCGATCAAGTGGACCGCCCAACGACGTCCGGATTGTCGCCCCTGGCCCCTTCCCCTATAGTCGCGCGCGATGAATCAGCACCGCCAGAAGCTCCTGCGCGAGCTGCTTGCACAGCCGACCGCCCCGTTTCGCGAGCAGCACGTCGCGGCCTGGGCGGTGTGGGAGCTCACGCGCGCCGGCGTGCCGCATTTCTTCGACCCGGCGGGCAACCTGGTGGTTGGGGCGGCCTCCGCCACGCATTATCGCGGCCTCGTGCGCCAGGCGAGCCGCGAGCCGCTGCGCCTGTTCATCGCCCACATGGACCACCCCGGGTTCCACGGCGTGCGCTGGATCACCGACCGGCGCCTCGCAATCCGCTGGTATGGGGGTTCGCCGACGCGACGGCTGGCCGCGGCGCGCGTGTGGCTCGCGTCGGATAGCGGCTACGTCGGCACCGGCGAGCTCGCCGCCATACGCCTGCACAAGTCCGGACATGCGCTCGCCACCGCCGAAGTGCGCCTGCGCGCTCCGCTCGCCGTGCCGAGCCCGGCGCGCGAGCTGTTCGGCGGCTTCGGCTTTCGCGCCCCGGTGTGGCAGCGCGGGCGCAAGCTCTACACGAAGGCAGCCGACGATCTGGTCGGTGTGTTCGCGGTAGTCGACACCGCGGTTGCGCGGCGACGCGACCGGCAGGCGGCGCCATTCCTCGGACTGCTCACGCGCGGCGAAGAGGTCGGCTTCACCGGCGCGCTCGCGCATTTCGAGCTCGGCTGGCTCGAGCGCGCGCGCCGTCCGATTGTGTGCGTCAGTCTCGAGACCTCGCGTACGCTGCCCGGCGCCATCGTCGGCCAGGGGCCCGTGGTCCGCCTCGGCGACCGGCGCACGGTGTTCGACCCGCACGCGCTCAAGGTGTTGAGCGACGTGGCACAGGCCGCGTTACCCGCCAGGCACCAGCGCCGCATCATGGACGGCGGCACCTGCGAAGCGACCGCCGCGACGGTCTGCGGCCTGCCCGCCATTGGCCTCTCGGTGCCGCTCGGCAACTATCACAACGAGGCCTACGAGGGCGCGCCTGGCATCCCCGCCAAGCGCGGGCCAGCGCCGGAGTTCGTGCATCTCGACGACGTTACTGGATTGCTGCGCCTGTGTCGCGCGCTCCTTGCGCGTGGTTTGCCGTGGGACCAGCCCTGGCGCGACGTGGCACAGCGGCTGCGCAGGAACCTGCGCGGCTATCGCGGCCAGCTCAAACGCCCGATCCTGACGCGCTAGGCGCTGTTGGCCAGCAGCGCAAGCCGCGCGCGATCGTAGATGTGCAGGCGATGGGCGTTGATGGAGATCAGCCCCTCGTCCGCGAAACGCGCCAGCAAACGGCACACCGTTTCCTTGGCCAGGCCCAGATAGTTGCTGATGTCGCTGCGCGACATGGCGAGCGGTAGCTCAGTCGCGGAGAAGCCGCGTGCCTCGTAGCGCCGGGCGAGCGACAGCAAGTAGGCGCCGAGCCGCGCGACAGCCGCTTTCTTGCCCACCAGTGATCGAAGCACATCTTCGTCGTGCGCAAGCTGCTCGGACAGGATCTGAAACAGGATACGGCACAGCAACGGTTCCGCGTCGGCCGCATCCAGGACCGAGCGCAGCTCGATGTCCGACACCTCGGTGGCTTCGAGCGCCACAGCGCTGGCGGTGTGACGTCGCTCCTTCAGGCCGGCGACGCCTGCCAGCTCGCCCGGGATGACGAAGCCCGTCGTCTGATTGGCAGTCCCGGCCTCCGTGACGACGGTCTTGATCGCTCCGGCGCAAACCGTATGCAGGGCCTCGAAGGCATCGCCCTGGCGAAACAGCAGCTCGCCGCGGCGCAGCCGCCGCCGGTGCTTGACGATCGCGACGCCAGAATCCGAGCCCGGTTTGAACTTGCAAAGAGGCGCCGCACGACAGCGGCGACAGGCGGTGAAGACACCGCACCCGTCCGCACTGCCCTGGCGTACGCATTTCTCAGGCATGGCGAGCGTCACTTCCCGACGAGCCGCCGGGGGGCACAATTGATTCTCTACAATACCACCGTCATCGCCGGTGTACCCGAGGGAGCTTATCGGCCCCGACACCGCGCAGCGGTAGTTGACCGATTCACGCAGGCTTGCGCCCGAAGGCGAAGTGCGTCTCGACGTCGAGCCACACCCCATCGGCGCTCCGGAGGGCGGCCACCTCTGCAAGATGTGCGCTTCGCACGGCTTCGAGAGCAGGCGGGCTAAGCTGCTCGCACGCGCCGCGCAGGGCGCTGTACCAGACGACCTCCCACCATTCCAGCTCGCTGCGCAGATGGTAGCCGTGCTGCTCGGTGCGCACCTCGACATCGACGAGACCTGCGTCCTGCAGCAACGCCCGGTACTCGCTCGCTCCGGCAAGGCGCTCGGGCGCCAGCGCGACCCCGGCGTCGGCGAGCCTGGCGCGCAGCAGCCCCAACATCGGGCTGAACGCGTTCGGGCCGAACGCCGTGAACGCGACGGTACCGCCCGGTCGCGTGACGCACACCCACTGCCTCACGGCAGCCGGCAGGTCAGGCAGGAACAACAGCCCGAAGGAGCAGACGACGTGGTGAAAGTAGTCGCGCCGAAACTCGAGCGCGCTTGCGTCCATGACATGCAGATCAATGTTGCCGATGCCGAACTTGGCGAGCTTCGCCTGCAGGCGCGCAAGCATGGCCTCGGACAGGTCGATGGCGGTCACGCGCCCTGCCGCACCCACGGCCGGTGCGGCCGCAAGCGCGACCGCACCGGTGCCCGCTGCCACATCGAGCAGCTTGTCGCCCGGCGCCGGCTTGAGCCGGGCGATCAGGCGATCGGCGACGAATGGAAAGAAGCGCAGCGCCTCGCGATCGTAGCCCTCGGCAACACGATTGAAGAGCGCCGCCACCTGCGGCTCGGGCGTCGGCGTGGCAGCGTCGGACATGCGCGGGTCGATCAGCCCGGCGCCGGAGCTCCGGCGGGCGCCGGCTGCTTCTGCATCTCGCCGGTCATCGGGATGAAGTACACGCCGACGTCCTTGCGCGAGTGTACCTTGCCGTCCTTGTCCTTGGTGTAGACGTACAGGAACTGGCCCTTCTTGAACGGCTGGCCGATGGGAATGACCATGCGTCCGCCCGGTTTGAGCTGCTCGATCAGCGCCGGCGGCACGTACTGTGCGGCGCAGGTCACGATAATGATGTCGAAGCCGCCCTTGACCTCGGGCCAGCCGAAGTAGCCATCGCCGACGCGCGTCTCGACGTTGTCCAGCCCGAGCGGCTTGAAGATCTTGGCGACCGCGGTGCCCAGCGGCTCGATGATCTCGATCGAGTAGGCCTTCTTCACGAGACGGGACAGGAGCGCGACCTGGAAGCCACTGCCGGTGCCAATCTCGAGCACAACCTTGTCCGGCGCGGGCTGCGTGAGCTGCGTCATGTAGGCCTGGCCCAGGTAGTCCGACAGCGCCGAACCGAAGCCAATCGCCCAGGGTTTGGCCTTCTCCTCATAGGCGACCTCCGCGGTCGAACGCTTCTCCTGGTAGTTGTAGTGGAAGTACTCGCGCGGCAGCTCTTCGAACGCCTTGATGATCGCCGGATCGGCCTGGCCGAAGCGCTGGCGCAGATAAGACTCGATGCTCTTGAGCGCCTCTTTCTTGCGCGCCTGGACGGCGTTGAAGTCAGCCTCCGACAGCGTGCTGGGCCGACCACTTTCCTTCATCGCCGCGAGATAGCGCTCGTAGCTCCAGGCCGCCGGCGCCGGCTTCGCCGCAGCGCCCGGCGCATCGGCCGCCAGAATCGGGAGGCTCGCAAAGAGCGTAAGGCCCGCGACGAGGGCCGGCATACGGATCGGCATAGGCTGGGTCAGTCCTGCAGGATCTAGAGGCGGTTGGCGCTGCGCCCGACCGGGTAGGTCAGGAGCACGATTGCATACGACAGCAACGATGCAGCAAGCAAAATTGTATAGCCCGCGGAAATGGCGAGCAAGTTGGCAAGCGGTGTGGAAATCACGGAAAACGCGCCGTTCAGGCTCCAGGCCCACGGCAGGAAGTGGGCGCGCTCGCCGCGGAACAAGTACAGGCCGAGCGGAAACGGAAAGCCGAGCGCGAAGGCCAGCGGCGCGACCAGCAACAGCACGACCAGCTGCTTGCTCAGCGCCGGCCAGCCGAGGGTGGCAAACAACAGCGCATCGAGACCAGCAATCGCGGCAACGATCCAGGCGAAGATGACCGCGCAGGCGAGCTTGAGGCCGCGCATCGGGTGGGCGAGATAGTTGCTGGAAAAGTAACTGCCGACGCCAGAAAAGATCAGCATCGCCGCAAGCACGGTGCCAAACGCCGAGGTGCGGTCGTTGAGGTAGAACGACACCTTCTCGATCAGCAATATCTCCAGGAACAGAAACCCCATACCGAGCCCGGCGAAGTACAGGATCGACTTCACGATCGCCTCGGTCTTTGGACGCTTGGCACGCCAGCGGATGAGCGGCAGGCTCAGGATGAGGGCGGCGAACAGCACCGCCTGCAGCAGCACCGCCACATTGATGAGATAGCCCAGCTCCTCGCGCGGGATGAGCGCGATCTTCTCGAGGATGCGATCGATCTCGCCGAGGCGCAGGATCGAGTAGAAGAACGGCCGATCGTAAGTCGACGGTGCCAGGTTGAAGAACTGCGCGCGCAAGAAGTCATCCGGATTCGCCAGCAGCTTGAGCGTATCGTCCATCAACGCGTCCGCGGCCCTGTCGCTTGAGACGACCGTGCCCTGCTCGAGCGACACTACCGGCAGGTCGTTCCAGATCTCGACCTTCTCCGGCTCGATGCCCGGATAGAAGGATGTGTCGAAGGAACGCTGGTCCGCGAAGGCGCGCAGTGTGGCAATATCGGCGGCGGCAAACGGTTGCCGCGCCACGAGGATGCGCGCGTTCCAGCTCGATCGGTAAACGATCAGATGCGGCGCTGGCGCCGCCACGCCCTCGGCCACGAGTGCCCGGCGCGCCGTCTCGATCATCTTCACGGCGTAAACGGTGAACTCGCGGATCGACACCGGGATGGAAATCACGCCATTGGGCGCGAGCGCCCGGTAGTAGCTGCGCACGGCCTCGACCGTGAACGCGAACTTGTTGGCGTCGGCCTGGCCGAGATAGTCGGAGGCGATGTCGATGATGTCGAATTCACGATCGCCGCGCGCCAGCAGCTCGGCCGGCGAGCGCCCGTGCAGCTCGACGCGCGCGTCGCGCAGCGCCGGCTCGGTGCTACCGGCGACGCCCTCGACGATCAGACGGTGCAGTGTCTCCTCCGGTTCGAGCGCCAGCACCCGGCTCGCTCCCAGCGTGAGCGCCTCGCGCACGCGAAACCCGCCACGCGTGCCGATCAGCAGCGTGCGCGCGCCCGGCCGCAGCTCGTAGGGCAGGGAATCGAGCGCGGCCCGCACGTAGGACGGATCGTAGTCGGTCCGCTTCGGCAACGAGGTCAGGCGATTGCCGTCGTTGTACAGGCCATAGGTGAGCGGCGGACCGGCGACCTTAAGGAGGCCAATGTTGTTGGAGAAATCCGTGTCCAGCCGCTCGGTAAAATTATCGAGCACCAGGAAGTAGCCGCGCGGCGATTTGATCTCCTTGACCACACGCCCGCCCTGCACGTGCAGCGGCGGGTAAACCGCCTTGTACTCATTGAAATCGGCGCGGTTGAGCGGGACCAGCACCACCTCGCCAATCGCGCACACCGCGATCAAGCCAGCCACGAACGGCACGGGCCGCGCGCGCACCGACGGCGGGCGGTGATACAGGCTCGCCAGCGCCAACAAGGGCAACAAGGCGGCCATCAGACAGAACGGATGCACCCAGAACATCAACGCCAGAACGACCAGGGCGCCGGCGCCGGCGCCGGCCAGATCCGCGCCGTAGATCTTGGGGATCTCTTCCTGGTAACGGAGAAAATAGAGCCCGATGTACAGGCCGGCAAAGAAGAAGAACGGGAACAGCGCGACGTAGTACTTCCAGATGTTCAACAGCTGGTCGAACCACTGGTCCGGGTTCTGGAACTCGAGCGGATTGAACGGAATCAGCGTGGTGGCGTAGAAACCGAACGCCGCGGAGATCATCAACGCCGGCGGTACAGCGAACAGCAGGCGGGCGGCGTGGCGCAGGAAGAACGGATTGAACAGCGACAGCACCACCCCGCTTACCGCAAACCCGACCATGGTGATCGAGATCACCCAGTAGCCGTATTCTGACCAGCTGGCGATGGCGAAGAAGCGGGTCAGCGCAATCTCAAAACCGATCGCCGCCGCCGAGACGAGAAACAAAGGCACGAGCGGCGCGCGCGTCTTGAACACAGTCACGTTATGGGCTCCGATCCCGGATCGCTGACTCAGGGCGCCGCCACTGTGGCCAGAAAGCGTTCGAGCAGATTGTTGAAGCGCTCTGCCTCGTCGACGAACAGCGCGTGTCCGGCCTGATCAAACACCTCGATCCAGGCGTCGGGTCTGTTGTTCTTCAGGTTTGCGGCTTGGCCCTTGAAGCGCGCGCTGACCGCATAGAGCAGCGGTTTGTCGATCTCATAGACCAAGGCGCGCCACCGTTCGCGCGGATAGGGGTAGCTCAGTAGCGCGACGCTCGCGTCGAGCGGGGTCCTGAGCGAGGCGTCGACGATGCGGCGCAGATAGGTGTCGTCCTGCGGTCGACGGTACATGCCGCGCACGAATCCCTCAACGGTTTTCACGCGCTCGCGTTGCAGGCGCGCCAGGAACGTTGGATCGGAAACCGGCGGCGGGTCCTCGCCGATGGAGTTGTCGACCAGCACCACGGCGGCGAGCCGGGCCGTGCCATTCGCACCGATGTAGGCGAGGCTCTCGAGCACGCCGAGCGACCAGCCAACGAGCACCACCGGCTGCGCGCCGAGGTGATCGAGCAATTCCTTGATGTCCTGCGCGCGCCGCTCCACCGTGTAACCGTCGCGCGGCACTGCCGATGCGCCCTGTCCGCGTGGGTCGAACGCGATGACGCGATGGGTGCGCGCGAAGTGCTCCACCTGCGGGCGCCAGATACTACCGGGCATGGTCCAGCCGGGGACGAACACGATCGGCCGGCCGGCTCCGGCCTCGTGATAGTGCAGCCGCACGCCATCGCTGGTCACAAAATCACGCTCGCTCGCTGCCGACACGTTCGACACCAGAAGCAACAGCGCCGGAACGATAAGCCGCGCGCAGCGAGGACGGGCGAGCCGGCGGCTGTTGATGGCGGAAATCACGGTTGTGCGTTGCATTGGGATGACGGCGCGCGCGGCTCGGCCTTCAATCCGAAACGGCACTGCGCGTTCGTGGCTCGCCGCTCACGCCTCGGAAGGCGGCGGCTAGTGTAGAGAAACAGAGAGGTAAATCAACCAACGTCTGCAAGGCAATGGGGGCGGAGCCGGTAACCACTCGTCCCGCCAACTCCGCAGATCATCTGCTGCTCCCTTCTTTAGGGTGCGAGTCGTGCCATAGTGCTAGTTGGCCGGCGGCGCCCGCCCGAACCAGCCAGCGCGGCCGGTCAACGTGGATAACAGCAGGTGAGCATTTTTCAGCAGAAATTCTGCCCACAGTGCTCGGACAGGCAGCCGCTGTCGGCGCCGCGCTGCGGCTGCGGTTACCTGTTTGAGGTCGACCAGGTCGAGGACGACACCCACGCCGCCGAGCTGCAAGCCCAGCAGGAGCGCATCTATCTCGACTATCTCAGCGCGCGTGCGGCCCAGGCCGAGGAAGCCTATCGCGTGGCCAAGCGCCTCCTCGAGGCGGACCCAGAGAGCGTCGTCAAATCAGCCGATTTGCTGGTGGCGCAGCAGCAAATGCACGCGGCGCAGGCCGAGCTTTCCGCCCAGAAGATCAAGACCCGCGCTGCCATGGCGCGCGCCGAAACGCTGCGGCGCTCCAAGCTGGCCCGCGCGGCGCCACGAAATGCCGAGGCGAACCCGCCAAAGCAGCCCGAGCCCTCCACGTCGCCGGCAAGGTCTGGCACGGCGCCCGCTCGCGATATGGCCACGCCGGCGTCAGGCCCGTGCAACGCTGCCGCCGCACAACCGCGGCAGGACTCTCCTCTCCAGGCTCCAACGCCGGGGCTACCGGCGAGCACGAAGCCAGTGGTTGCGGATTCTCCGGCCCTGCGCCCGGTAGCGGTCCAGGCGCATCCCGCTGCAAATGCCCCTGCTGCTGCCGTGGCGGACGGGCCGCAACCACGCGCGCAGCCGACAGCAGCGACGGCGTTAGCTATGCCGCAGGAACGGCTCAACGCCCGGCGCGACCCTGCCGCAGCGACTGCTACCCCTCGGGTCGAACCGCGGCCAACGGCGCGGAGCGCCACCGCCAGCCCCTCGCAGCCGGGCGTACCGGCGGCCATCCCCCGGCCCACGGTGGG
>CAYZVX010000009.1:35555-49007 GCA_964482055.1 uncultured Acidiferrobacteraceae bacterium | reverse complement strand
TGTTCATCGACGAGCTGCACACCATGGTCGGCGCCGGCAAGGCCGAAGGCGCGATGGACGCGGGCAATATGTTGAAGCCCGCGCTCGCGCGTGGCGAGCTGCATTGCATTGGCGCCACCACGCTCGATGAGTACCGCAAGTACGTGGAGAAGGACGCGGCCCTGGAACGGCGCTTCCAGAAGGTGCTGGTCGATGAGCCGAGCGTTGAGGACACGATCGCCATCCTGCGCGGCATCAAGGAAAAATACGAAGTGCACCACGGCGTCGACATCACCGACCCGGCGCTGGTCGCGGCCGCCACACTCTCGCATCGCTACATCACCGACCGCCAGCTTCCCGACAAGGCGATTGACCTCGTGGATGAGGCCGCCTCGCGCATCCGCATGGAGATCGACTCCAAGCCCGAGGCCATGGACCGGCTCGACCGGCGGCTCATCCAGCTCAAGATCGAGCGCGAGGCCTTGAAGAAGGAAACCGACGAGGCCTCGAAGAAGCGTCTCGCCGCGTTGGAAGACGAGATCAAGAAGCTCGAGAAGGAGTACTCCGACCTTGAGGAAGTGTGGAAGGCCGAGAAGGCGGCATTGTCCGGCGCCCAGCACATCAAAGAGGAGCTCGACCGCGCGCGCATCGAGATGGAGACGGCACGGCGTGCCGGCAATCTCGCCCGCATGTCGGAGCTTCAGTACGGGCGCATCCCGGAGCTCGAGAAGCGCCTCGCGGCCGCGCAGGCCGCGGAAGGCAAGCAGACGCGGCTGCTGCGCAATGCCGTCACCGAGAACGAGATCGCCGAGGTCGTGTCGCGCTGGACCGGCATCCCGGTGTCGAAGATGATGGAAGGCGAGCGCGAGAAGCTGCTGCGCATGGAGGCCGAGCTGCACAAACGCGTCGTCGGTCAGGACGAGGCGATTACCGCCGTGGCCAACGCCATCCGCCGCTCGCGCGCGGGGTTGTCCGATCCGCGCCGGCCGTACGGCTCATTCCTGTTCCTCGGGCCCACCGGCGTGGGCAAGACCGAGCTCACCAAGGCGCTCGCGGCGTTCCTGTTCGACACCGATGAAGCCATGGTGCGCATCGACATGTCCGAGTACATGGAGAAGCACTCGGTGGCGCGCCTGATTGGCGCACCGCCCGGCTACGTCGGCTATGAGGAGGGCGGGCAGCTCACCGAGCAGGTGCGGCGCAAGCCTTATTCCGTGATCCTGTTCGACGAGGTCGAGAAGGCGCACCCGGACGTGTTCAACGTGCTGCTGCAGGTGCTCGACGATGGGCGCCTCACCGACGGCCAGGGGCGCACCGTCGATTTCCGCAACACCGTGATCGTCATGACCTCGAACTTGGGCTCGCAGACGATTCAAGAGCTGGCCGGCGAAGAGAACTACGCGCGCATGAAGGCGGCGGTGATGGAGATCGTGGGCCGGCACTTCCGCCCCGAGTTCATCAACCGGCTCGACGAGATCGTCGTGTTCCATCCGCTCGGGCGCGAGCAGCTGCACGAGATCGCGAAAATCCAGATCCAGTATCTGCGCGACCGGTTGCAGGCGCGCGACATGGACCTCGAGCTCACGCCCAAGGCGCTGGACTTCCTGGCTTCGGCCGGTTTTGATCCGGTCTACGGGGCGCGCCCGCTCAAGCGCGCCATCCAGGCGTCGGTCGAAAACCCGCTGGCGCAGGAGATCCTGGCGGGCAAGTTCGGGCCCAAGGACGTGATCGTCGTGGACGCGGCAGCAAACGGCCTCAGTTTCCGCAAGAAGACGGCGACTGCGAAAAAGGCCGGAGTCGCGTAGGCTAGGCGGCGGCCGGTTGAACTTTTCAGGCACCGGCCGATCAATGCGTCCGTGGTGACGCGTATCCACTGGGGAGAATCCTAAATGCAGCTTGACCGTCGCTCGTTCAAGCTCGGCCTGGCGGCCGGGCTGTTGCTTATCGCCGGCCTGATTGCCGGCATTGTCGTCTCGGCACGCTGGGACATGATGCCGGTCGCCGTGAGTCAGGAGGCGCCCAAGGCCGCACCGCCGGTGATCGGCGCCACCCCGCCCAACTTCGTGGCGGTCGTGAAGGCCGCCACGCCCGCGGTGGTGAACATCTCCACCACCCGAACGGTGCGCCAGGGACCGGGCGAGATGTCGCCGTTCATGGAGGACCCGTTCTTCCGTCATTTCTTCGGTGAGGAGTTCTTCCGCCGCTTTCAGATTCCGCGCGAGCGGCGCGAGAACAGCCTGGGCTCCGGCGTGATCGTCTCGGCCGACGGCTACATCATCACCAACAATCACGTCATCGCCAAGGCCGACGAGATCAAGGTGCTGCTCAATGACAAGCGCGAGTTCACCGGCAAGATCGTCGGTACCGACCCCAAGACCGATCTCGCCGTCATCAAGATCAACGCCACCGGCTTGCCGAGCATCCCGTGGGGCGATTCCGACAAGCTCGAGGTCGGCGAGTACGTGCTCGCGATCGGCAATCCTTTCGCGCTCAATTCCACCGTGACGCTCGGCATCGTCAGCGCCGTCGGGCGCGCCAACGTCGGCATCGCCGACTACGAGGACTTCATCCAGACCGACGCGGCCATCAATCCCGGCAACTCGGGCGGTGCGCTGGTCAACGCGCGCGGCGAGCTGGTCGGCATCAACACCGCGATCTTCTCGCGCAGCGGCGGCTACATGGGCATCGGTTTCGCGGTGCCGGCCAACATGGCGCGCACCGTGATGGACAGCCTCATCAAGTCCGGAAAGGTCGTGCGCGGCTGGCTCGGCGTGTCCATCCAGGAGGTCACGCCCGATCTCGCCAAGCAGTTCGGCCTGGCCGAGGCCAAGGGCGCGCTCGTGAGCGAGGTCCTGCCCGACAGCCCGGCCGCCGCGGCGGGCTTGAAGAGCGGCGACGTGATTCTCGGCTTCAACGGTAAGCGTATCGACAGCCCCGGCACCCTGCGCAACACCGTGGCCGCCACCGCCGTCGGCACCAAGGTGAAGCTCGAGGTGTGGCGCGACAAGAAGACCGTCACGGCCGAGGCCAAGATCACCGAGCAGCCGAAGGAGATCGCCGAGGCCGGCGAGGAGTCGGCCGCCGGCAACGGCGCGCAGACCGCGCTCGCCGGTGTCGAGGTGCGCGCGATCACGCCCGACATCGCCAGCCAGCTCAACCTGCCGAAGGGGACCAGTGGCGTGGTGGTGAGCAGTGTCGCGCCGGGCAGCGCCGCCGACGCGGCCGGTCTGCAGCCGGGCGACGTCATCACCGAGATCGGCCGGGACCCGATACGCAACCTTGCGGATTTCAAGCGCGCGAGCGGCAAGCTCAAGAAGAAGGAAAGCGTGCTGATCAAGTTGATCCGCGGCGGCGGCAAGCTGTTCCTCGTGATCAAGCCGTAGTCCGCTCTGGCACGATTCGACGCCCGGCGGCGGGTCCGCGCCGGGCGTCATCGTCTGCCGCGCCTGCATAGGTCCGGCCGCGGCGCTCGGGCATAATCGGGGCGAGATCCCGCATGCGCTCCCCGTTTTCGCCGCTGCCGCTCGTTGCATTCATCGCGCTGCTCGCGCTGCTCGCGCTGGCGGTGCAGCTCGGTGCGCTCACGGTGGCCTTCGACAAGCTCGGGCTGTCGCCGCTTTCGGCCTTTGTCCTGCTGTTCGCCTCGCTGCTCGGCAGCGCCATCAATGTGCCGCTCGCATCGCTGCGCGCGGAATCACCGGCGGCCGTGACCCCGCCGCCGCGCTGGCAGCGCCTGTTGCGCCACCCGCCTCAGGAGTTTCGTGGCCGCACGCTGCTCGCCGTGAACGTCGGTGGTTGCATCATCCCGGTTGCATTTTCGGTCTACCTGCTCGCGCACAGCAACCTGCCGTGGTTGCAGGTCGCGACCGCCGTGGCCGGCGTCGCGACTCTCAGTTACGTCGCGAGCCGCCCGATCGCCGGCATCGGGATCGGCATGCCATTGCTGCTGGCGCCGATTGCGGCAGCGCTCATGGCGTTGTTGCTCAATCCGGCGCACAGTGCGCCGCTCGCCTATGTCGCGGGTACGCTCGGCGTCCTGATCGGCGCCGATCTGCTGCATCTGCGCGATATCCGCAAGCTCGGCGCCGTGCAGGCGGCGATCGGCGGGGCCGGCACCTTCGATGGCATTTTCATGACCGGCGTGATGGCGGTGTTGCTGGCGTAGCGGTTAGAGTGTCGGGTCTCGAGTTTCGAGTCTTGCGTTGGAGCCCCAAGACCCGAGAAGCCACAGCTCTGAAGGTGACAACAGGCGAAGCACAAGCGTTCAACGCCGCCGCCACCGCGCAGGCGGCCCGGCGCGCCGCCCGAACGGCACTGGCACTGGCGGTGTTGTTGTTCATTGTGGCGTGCAGTCGCCCATCCTCGCCCGAGGCAGAAGTGCGCGCGACGCTCGCGCGCGCCGAGCAGGCGGCCGCGGCCAAAGACCTCGCGGCGCTGCGCAATCTGATTGGTGAGCGGTACCGCGACCGCGACGGGCGCGACCGGCGCGCCATCGAGCAGATCCTGCGCGTCTATTTCCTGCGTCATGGCTCGATTCACCTGCTCACGCGCGTGCAGTCGCTTACCTTTCCGGCGCCCGGGCAGGCCGAGGTGGTGGTGCTGGTCGCGATGGCGGGCACGCCCATTGCGCCTGGCGCCGATCTCCGCGGGCTTGCCGCCGACCTGCACCGATTCGAGCTGACATTGGTGCGCGAGAGGGACACCTGGCGTGCCGTGCGTGCCGAGTGGCGGCGCGCCGAGCCCGGTGAGCTCTTCTGAGCGCGCGGCGGTTGCGCGGCCCCTCGCGCTGCGAGCGCGGCGCCGGTTGTGCGCAGCCTCCGCATTCGTTAGCGTAACAGGCGAGGATGGGCAGGAGGTGGCGCGGTGCCTGAATTGCTGACCTTGAGCCGTGCGGCGCGTCTCGTAGGCGTGCCGCGTGGGGCATTGCAGAAGCGCGTCAAGAACGGGGAGCTTCCGACCTTCGAGGGCATGGTCACCGCCGCCGACCTGTTGCGCGTCTATCCCGAGGCGCGTCTCGAGGACAACACCGTGCTCGAGCGCCTGGCGCACCTGCGCGATTCGGCCTATGCGCGGCGACTGCGCGAGCGCATCCTGCCGGACGCCGAGATCCTGGCCGCCCGCGTGGCCGAGCTCGGCAAGGAGCTCAGCTTCACGCGCGCGCAGTCCGCCCGCTATCGCGCCATCCTCGATGCGCTCGAGCTGCGTTTCACGGAGCTTGAGCGCACCGGCGGCGGCGCGCAGGCCGCCGCCAGCTCGCTCAGGCGCTGGCTGCAGGAGCAGCGCCGCGAGGAGATCACGCCCGAGCGCGACACCGAGTCGCTCATGATGCGCGACAGTGTCCTGCGCCTGATGGCGGCGCACGTGCAGGTGCTGCCGAGCAAGCGCGAGTTCTTCGTCGAGGGCAACGACACGGTGCTGGAGGCGGCCCTGCACGCGGGGCTCGCCATCGACTACGGCTGCAGCAACGGCAACTGCGGCCTGTGCAAGGCGCGCGTCGTGTCCGGCCAGGTGAAGAAGGTCCGGCACCATGACTACGCGCTGAGCGAGGCCGAAAAGGCGCGCGGCTACGTGCTGCTATGCTCGAACACCGCGGTGACCGATCTCGTCATCGAGGCGAGCGAGGCCGGCAAGCCGGCCGACATCCCGCTGCAGCACGTGTCGGCGCGCGTGCAGCGCCTCGAGCACCTCGCCGACGGCGCGATGCTGCGCGTGCAGCTGCTCATGCCGCGCGCCAACCGGCTGCGTTTCCTGGCCGGCCAGTCCGCCACGCTCGAAATCGGTGGGTTGTCCGAGGACTTCCCGATCGCCAGTTGCCCGTGCGACGAGCGCCATCTGGAATTCCACCTGCGCGCCGCCGACGCCACACCGCTCACCAACTTCGTGTTCAAGAACCTCAAAGCGAGCGACCTGGTGATGGTCGAGGGGCCAATGGGGGAGTTCGTGCTGCGCGAAGACTCGCCGCACCCGCTGCTGTTCCTGGCCTGCGACACGGGATTTGCGCCGATCAAGAGCCTGATCGAGCACGCCATGGCGCTCGAGGCCGCCGAGGCGATCTATCTCTACTGGATCGCCACGGCCGAAGGCGGGCACTACCTGCAGAACCAGTGCCGGGCCTGGGCGGACGCGCTCGACAACTTCTATTACGTGCCGCTCGTGGCGGCCGGCGACTACGGTGCGGCGCTGAGCAAGATTGCGGCGACCCACGGCAGGCTCGGCGAGTTTGATGTCTATGCCGCCGGCCCGCAGGAGTTCCTGGCTGCCGTCCAGAACCAGCTGCTGTCGCGTGGCCTGCCGCCGACGCAGCTCGTCGCGCAAATCACGCGCTGAGTTACCCGGGAGGTCGAGGGTTCCGGCCCGACGGGCCGGCATTCGGGCTACACCCAAAGCATCAAGGAATTGGACCAGTAGACCAGTAGCCCGGACGGAGCGCAGCGCAATCCGGGAAGGCAAGGGTGTCCCACGGCTTGCGGCACGGTGCGGCTGCTCGCGCCGATCAGCCGCTAGCGCAGCTCGAGACGCACGCACCAGTCCTCGATCGCGCGCCGCACATCGTCGGGCTTCTCCGTGAGTGGCCAGTGGTAGCAGTCGATGATCACGGTCTGCGCGTGTGGGGCGCGGGCAATCGCGGCACGGGCGATCGCCGGGTCGCCAAAGGTTTCGCCCTTCGACAGGATAAACAGCATCGGTGCATGGATCGTTGCGAGCGCCGGCAGCGGCCGCGTGGTCTCGAGCAGCTCCTGCAGGTAGTGCGCGGTCGGAAAATACTTGATATCGGCCCACGGCGAGGTGTAATGCGACACGATGTCCTCGGGGCGCCCGGCGGCGGCGAGCGCGGCGCGCGTGCGCTCGTCGAGCTCGCGCAGATCACGTTGCGGAATGTGGCGGCGATGGATGCCGAGCGCATAGGCCAGCCGGATCACGGCAATCACTGCCCGCACCAGCCAGCGAAAGCGCGCCAGCCACAGCATGGTCCCGCGCAGCGCCTCGGCGAACACCGGGTCGATGAGCACCAGGCCCGCCACGCGCTGCGGGTAGCGGTGGGCGAAGTTGATCGCCACCTGTGCGCCCAGGCTGTGGCCGATCAGCACGGCGCGCGCGTAGCCCTCGTGGTCGAGCAACCGCACGAGATCCTCGCACCACACGCGCATGCCGATGCGCTTGCGCGTGAGCGACCGTCCATGCCCGCGCAGGTCGAGGCGCAAGATGTCGTGATCGCGTTTGAGCGTGGTGTGCTCGAGAAACTCCGACCAGCGTGTCAGGTTGCTGGACAGGCCGTGCAGCAGGACCACCACGGTCTGGCGTGGCGGTGCAGCGCGCGTGAGCCGGTAGTGAATGCTCACGCCGTCCGGCATGACCAGATCGCGCGCGATCTCCTCGGGCTCAGCCATGCGAGAGGGTTTCGGTCTTCGGGTGGTGCGACTTCTCTTCGCGGCCGCCGAGGGAGCGCGCCGGCCAGGAGGCGCGGAGCAAGCTCTGGAGCGGCCGTCCCATTGCCGCCGCGCCGCGGATCCGCCGGCCCTCGCGCAGCTTGCGGTAGGCGGCGTCGGCCTTGTTGTCGAAAGACTCGTGCAGCGCGCGGGTCACGGATTCCTCCGAATCCTGGGCTCTCCTGTTCAGGCGGCACATAGTAGTGAGTCGCCCGCCGCCTTGCCACTGCCGAGCGCTTTGACATCCGCCGCGCGAGCCCGTACAAGGTCGGCATGAAGATCGTGTTTCTCGATCGCGCGACGTTCGCGCAAGCGGTGCGCTTCGACACAGCGCCACTCGGATCCTGCGACTGGGTCGACTATCCGGTCACCGCGCCGGCGCAGGTGCTGGAGCGCACGGCCGGGGCCGAGGTCGTCGTCACCAACAAGGTGAAGCTGCCGGGCAGTGTGCTCGCCGAGCTGCCGGCGCTGCGCCTGATCGCCGCCGCCGCCACCGGCGTGGACAACATCGACACGGCCGCCGCCAAAGGCCGCGGCATTGCGGTATGCAACGTGCGCGGTTACGCGACCCGGACGGTGCCGGAACACGTGTTCGCGATGCTGCTGGCGCTGCGTCGCAACCTGGCGGCGTATCAGCAGGCCGTGCGCGACGGCGAGTGGTCGCGCTCGGAGATTTTCTGCCTGCACACCTACCCGATCCGCGATCTGGCTGGCAGCACCCTGGGCGTCGTCGGGTTTGGCAGCCTCGGGCAGGCCTGCGCGAAGCTCGCCGAGGCCTTCGGCATGCGCGTCCTGGTGTCGGATCGTCCGGGCGTGGCGGCGCCGCGACCGGGGCGCGTCGCCTTCGAAGATGTGCTGCGCACGGCTGATGTCGTGACACTGCACCTGCCACACGCCGGCGGCGGTCCGCTCATCGGTGCGCGCGAGCTCGCCCTGATGCGCCCGGAGGCGATTCTCATAAATTCCGCGCGCGGCGCCCTGGTCGACGCCGCCGCGTTGCTCGAGGCGCTGCGCAACAGCCGTCTCGGCGGTGCGGCCCTGGACGTTCTGAGCACCGAACCGCCGCCGGCCGATCATCCGCTGCTCGCCGCGCGCCTGCCCAATCTCATCATCACCCCGCACATTGCCTGGGCCAGCCTCGAGGCGCAGCAACGGCTGGCCGATGAGGTGATCGCCAACATCGCCGCCTTCCGGCGTGGCGAGGCGCGCAATCGAGTGGTGTAATGGCATTGGCGATCACGAGCGCCTCGTCACAACCCACCGGGGGCGCCGTCATTCGATCCCTCACCTGCATGATGCGCGGGCCGGTGCCGACCGCCGGTCAATTGCGCCGCTACGGGAACGATCCGCAGTTTTTCGTGCTCATCGAGCGCGTCGCGGCGCTGACCGGGGCAATGCGCTATGCCAAGAACGCCACGCTAAGCGTGGAAGCAAATCTCCTGGTTCAGCAGACGCGCGGAACGCGTGACCCGTACGACGGGGTGCTGGAGTATTGGTGGGACAGCGCCGCGCATCTTGTTGAGCGCACCGATAGTCCCGAGTGGCAGGCCTTGAGGCAGGAAATGCTGGCCACCCGCGGCGGTTCGTGGATCTCGGCGCCTCGACAGCGTTGTCACGGAAGCCTAGTCGTAGCTTCTGCCGGCCCGCGGGAACGCGGCGAGTGGGGAACGGGCGCAATCGACGTCGTGCCGGCCCCGCCCCCGGTTGACGCTTGGGGCGTTCCCGTCTCCCGGCTGCAATCCGATTCGATGCCTCGGGCGCCGGGCGCGTCGTTGTCAGCGAGCCGCGATGAAGCCTTCCACGCCGGTGGCGACGAACTGCACGCCGACGCACACCAGCAGAAAGCCCATCAGGCGCTTGATAGACTCGATACCGTCGTCACCCAGCCGCTGTGCGATCGTGCTCGACGAGCGCAGGACGAGCCAGGCAAGGATTGCGGTCGTGACGACGACGGCAATTCCGATTCCGTAGCCCACGACCCGGCTCACGACGCCGGCCTGTTCGTGGATCTGTACGGACCAGCTGATCACCACGGCGATCGAGCCCGGCCCGCTCATGCTCGGAAGGGCGAGTGGAATCAACGCGATGTCGGCCTGCCCGCGGCCGGACGGCGCGGCGAGCTCGGTCTCGGCGCTCGGAAACAGCATGCGCATGCCGATCACGGCGATCACGAGACCACCCGCCACGCGCAACGCCGGCAGCGAGATGCCGAAGAAGCCGAGGATCACGTCGCCCAGCACCAGCGCGGTGATCAGGATGATCGCCACGTTGCGACAAGCGCGGCGGGCAATCTGCGCGCGCTCGTGCGGTTGCGCGCCCGCAGTGAGGCTCAGCAGCACCGGGATGGTGCTGAACGGGTTGAGGATGGGAAACAGGCTCAACAGGCCGGCCAGGTACACCTCGATCAGGCGTGACAGCATGGCTGCGGACTTGTGGCGCCGCTAGGGCGTCTTGGCGTGCGCGGTCTGCTCGTTCGCCAGCGCCTTGTCCATGATTGCCTTGTAGAGATCCATGGCACGAATCACCAGGGGTTGCCAGTCGGGGTGCTTGTGCAGGAACGGCTTGACGTGCTGGGCGACCTCGAACACCTGGTCGAGGAACGTCATATCCTCTTCGCTCAGCACCTCGCCACGGTCGACTTTCGCTTTCAGCACCGTGGCGCGTGGCAGCCGTTGCGTCTCGAATCGTTCGATCAGCGCCATGAGCACGCCGGAGTCTTCAGGTGTATTGGTCACGGGTTTCTCCTGCCAGCATTGCGGCCTTGTGGAATGGTGCGCGCGGCAATGAATAGCAGCCTATCACCTCAAAGAGCAGGCCGGGAAGAAGGCGCTCGAATCGGGTGCGACCGGAAGACATCGAGCCACTCAAGGCACAGATCGCCAAGCTCGAAGCGCGCGTCGCGAAGCTCGGCAAGAAGGAAAAGGGGGCCGGCTGATGGAGGCAATACTCGTCGGCATCGATGCGTTCTGCGTCTGGCTCGTCTACTTCAAGTTCAAGTGGCTTCCCTGGACCACGCCGCACAAGGTCACGGTCGTGGTCATTGCGATCGTCGGGCTGACCGTCTTGATCCTGTCGCTCGACTATTTCGCGCCGTCCTCAAACGACGTGCGCGTCATCAAGTACGTCGTGCAGATCGTCCCGCAGGTGCGCGGAGGTGTGATCGATGTGCCGGCTGCGGGCAACCGGCCGATGAAGAAGGGCGAGGTTCTGTTCAGGATCGACTCCGCGCCCTATGAGCTCGACGTCAAGCGCATCGAGGCACAGCTCGCGCTCGCGCAGACGCGCCTGCGCCAGACCCGCGAGCTGGCGGCCACCGGCGCGGGCAGCAGTTTCGACGAGGAACGCTACGCGAGCGACGTGCGCCGGCCTCAGGCGCAGCTCGACCAGGCGCGCTGGGACCTGTCCCAGACCACCGTGTACGCGCCGGCCGACGGCGGGCCAATCAACGTGCAGCTGCGACCGGGCTTGTTTGTGGTCAGCGCGCCGTTGACGCAAGCGATGAGCTTCGTCGAAGACGAATATCGAGATAATTGCGCTCTATCACCAGAACGAGCCGACCCAGGTGGAGCCCGACAACGAGGCCGAGATGGCGCTGCCGACCTATCCCGGCCGGATCATCAAGGCCAA
Organism: uncultured Acidiferrobacteraceae bacterium; assembly: GCA_964482055.1. GTDB lineage: Bacteria > Pseudomonadota > Gammaproteobacteria > Acidiferrobacterales > Sulfurifustaceae. The sequence goes on along the minus strand of CAYZVX010000009.1, from coordinate 37,974 downwards.
GGTAGACTCCATCGTCTGGGCGCGGGGCCAGGGGCAGCTGGCGCGCAGACGCTGGTCGAGCTCCGCAGCGCCGAACAGACACAGGCCTCGCCGACTGCGCGCGTGTTGGCCTGCGCGCCTTCAGTGAAGTGGAGCATGCGCTGGCGAGCGAGTTTGCGCTCACGGCACGCGAGCGGATCTTGGCACAGGCGGCGGCCGACAATGCGCGCGCCGCCGAGCTTGCCCAGGTGCGCTACCGCATCGCAGCGACCGAACTGCGCGCCATGTCGAACAGCCGGCATCTGAGGGATGAGCAGCCCGAGGATGTCGCGGCCGAGCAGCACAGGGCCGCATCGCTTCAGATCGACGAATTCCGGTTCGGTGGCCGTGGCTGGCATGCTGCGTACTCCTTGGCTTGTTCGTCGCTGCACCGGCTGGCGGCGTATTGGATTGGTTACACCGCGCTGGCGCAAAACGGATAGCGGATCGCCTGTGATAACTTGCGTACAATTGCCAAAGCCGCCTCGCATGAATGCGAGGCCGTGTCAGGGCGTGCAGGCGGGCGGGTATCTGCGGCTGGTGGCGCCGCGCAGAGGAGTCAAGCGGTGTTCGGCCCGCATCGCCGGCACACTGACGTGCTGCTCGCGCTGCTTGCGGCGATCGTCGGGGTCGCCGGCCACATTGAAGGAGGCGGCAATGAGCAAGCAGCATGAGCAGACAAGTGCGAATCATCGTTGGCGTGATCCTGGCGGCCCTTGCGGCTTCGCCGGTACTCGCACAGGACTACGACGCCACCAAACTCGCCAAGGCGGTGCAAAATCCGGTCGCGGATCTGATCAGCGTGCCGCTTCAGTACAACGCCAATTTCGGCGTCGGGCCGGGCGACGGTACCCAGCACGTCCTCAACATCCAGCCGGTCTATCCGGTCAAGCTCAACGCTGACTGGAACCTCATCACCCGTACCATCGTTCCGTTGATCTCGCAGCCCGCCCTCGCGCCGGGACAGGATCGCGAGAACGGTCTGGGCGACATTCAGCTCTCGCTCTTTGTCTCGCCGGCGAAGTCCGCCGGGCTCATCTGGGGCGCGGGCCTGATCATGCAGTTCGACACCGCGAGCGACGATGTCCTCGGCCAGGGCAAGTGGGGGCTCGGTCCCGCGGCCGTCGCGCTCAAGATGCAAGGTCCATGGGTGTACGGCGCGCTCATCAACAACGTCTGGTCGGTGGGCGGCGACGACAACCGCTCGGACGTGAACCAGATGCTGATCCAGCCGTTCGTGAACTACAACTTCCCGCAGCACCCCGGCCGCTATCTCACCTTCTCGCCGATCATCACCGCCAACTGGGAGGCCAATAGCAGCAACACGTGGACCGTGCCCCTCGGCTTAGGCATCGGCCAGATTCTCAAGGCGGGCAAGCTGCCGCTCAATGTGCAGGCGAGCGCCTACTACAACGTCGAGAAGCCGGATGTCACCGGCGCCGACTGGCAGTTGCGCCTGCAAGTGGCGCTGCTGCTGCCGAAGTGACACCCAGACCATCGAGAAAGGAGACAAGTCCATGATAGCCGCTCGTCCATTCCGGTTCATCTTCGCTACATTCATCGGCGCGCTGGCGCTCATGACTGGGCCGGCCCGCGCGGCCGACCTTAGCCCCGCCGAGGCCCGCGCCATCGCCAAGGAGGCCTACATCTACGGCTCTCCGATGGTGGATGGCTACCGCATCCAGTACGCCTACTTCGTGAATAGGCAGAATCCTGAATACAAGGCGCCGTGGAACCAGATCAGGAATATTCCGCGCGTGTTCACGCCGGACGACAAGGCGGTACAGACGCCCAATTCCGACACGCCCTATTCCATGCTCGGCATGGACCTGCGGGCCGAACCGGTGGTGCTGACCGTGCCGCCAATCGAGAAGAACCGCTATTTCTCGGTGCAGCTGATCGATCTCTACACCCACAACTTCGCCTACATCGGCAGCCGCACCACCGGCAACGGCGGCGGCAGTTTTCTGATCGCCGGGCCGGGCTGGAAGGGCGAGACGCCGAAGGGCATTACCAAGGTCATCCGGGCCGAGACCGAGTTCGTCCTCGCCGCCTATCGCACGCAGCTTTTCAATCCCGCCGACCTTGACAACGTGAAGAGAATCCAGGCCGGCTATAAGGTGCAGACCCTGTCGGCGTTCCTCGGCAAACCCGCGCCCAAGGCCGCGCCGGCGATCGACTTCATCAAGCCGCTCACGCCCGAGACGCAGAAAACGTCGCTCGAATTCTTCAACATCCTGAATTTCGTTCTGCGCTTCAGCCCCACGCACCCTTCCGAGGAGGAACTCATGGCGCGCTTCGCCAGGATCGGCGTCGGCGCGGGCAAGAACTTCGACCCGGCCAAGCTCTCGCCCGAGTTGCGCAAGGCCGTCGAAGCCGGTATGGCGGATGCCTGGCAGGC
>CAYZVX010000009.1:0-35455 GCA_964482055.1 uncultured Acidiferrobacteraceae bacterium | reverse complement strand
GCGATGACAGCGCCGGCCAGTGGCGGCCCGGTGAGCGGCAAGACGCCCGGGCACCGCGGGCAAAGAAGAAGTGCAACAACCTCAACTCAACACTGAACAAGGAGAAACATCGATGAGACTTTCCCACACGGTAATCGCATTGGTCGCGGCGCTCGTGGTTGCCCCGGCCTACGCCCAGAGCCCGGATGCGAAGTCCGGCGACAAGCCGGCCGACAACATGCAGATCCTGCGCGACAAGATCAAGGCCGACAAGAAACTGGTGGTAGCGGCGAACATGGAGCTGACCGATAACGAGGCCAAGGGCTTCTGGCCCGTCTATGACGCCTACCAGAAGGATCTCGAGAAGCTCAACCAGCGTCTTGGCAAGCTGATCGAGTCCTATGCCGCCGACTACCGGGCCGGCACGCTCAGCGACGACAAGGCGAAGAAGCTCACCGACGAGATGCTTGCCATCGAGGAAGACGAGGTCAAGCTCAAGAAGTCCTATGTGCCGAAGCTCGCCAAGGCGCTGCCGGCGAAGAAGGTCGCCCGTTATCTGCAGATCGAGAACAAGATCCGCGCGGCGATCAAGTACGAGCTCGCCGCTCAGGTGCCGCTGGCGCCGTAGGCGCACGTTGACCCGGTATTCCCACTCGCCCGGGTGGTAGTTCAGGGCGAGTGGGGCTTGCCCGGCTGATGTCGGGAGGAGAATTGTTCACGGCACGCAGCGCTAACTGTGCGAGCGTGCATGCCTGTGGCGGCGCGAGGACGACGCCCGGCTCGCCTTCCGGGGACCGGTGCGCTATGGGACAATGCCGCGTAGTCAGCCGAACGCTGGCCGGCAAAGGGGCAGGTGACAGATGAAAGCGCCGCGTTACGGGTTCATCGCAACAGTCTTGCTGCTTGGCGTCGCCCCGGCCTTGGCGGCGGAACCCGAAGCGATCCCGGACCATCCGCTGCTGCGCGATTCGTTCGTGTTTGCGATCGGCGGCTACTACGCGCGCGCGTCGACGGTTGCGGCGCTGGCCCCCTCCGGTGGTGGCACCGGGGTTGCCATCGATTTCGAGGACACGCTCGATCTCGACAAGCGCAACCGCACGCCCATCGGCGGATTCTTCTGGCGCGCTACCGCGCGCTGGCGCGTCGAGCTCGAGTATTTCGCCGTCGCGCGAGACGCGACGCGCACGCTCGCCTCGCAGGTGCAGTGGGGCGACCAGACCTTTCCGGTCGGCACGGCGGTTGATTCGACCTTCGATTTCTCCGACGCCCGTGTCAGTGCCGGTTACTCCTTTTTCAAGCGACGCGACAAGGAGCTCGGCGTCGGCCTCGGTCTGCACGTCTCCGGCATCAAGACCAGCATCGCCGGGTCTGGCTCGAGCGTCGAGGCCAAGAACGTAACCGCCCCGCTGCCGGTGGTGAATCTCTACGGCATGTTCGCGCTTACCGATGAGTGGGCGGTGCGCATGCGTGCCGACTGGTTGTCGCTCACGTACGACAACTACACCGGCGAGGTGCGCAGCATCGGGCTGGACGTTCTATACCAGCCGTTTCGCCACGTCGGGTTCGGCCTCGGATTGCGCAGCCTGATGATGGACATCACGATCGAGGACCCCGACTGGCGCGGTGCGACGCGGATTTCCTACAGCGGCCCGACCGCGTTTCTGACCGCATCGTTCTAGCGCGACCGGCCGGCTCACGTCTCTACCTTGCGGCGGCCGCGCATGCGAGGATGGACCTGACATCAGGGTAATCGCGGGCAGCGCCGCATAGCGTTGCCGATCATGGCCAAAGACAGCGTCCAGATAAAGGTCAAGGTCTACGGCGGACACTTCCCGCGCGGGCTGGAGCTGCTGCGCGACCCGGTGCTCAACAAGGGCACGGCGTTTTCCATCGAGGAGCGCGAGGCGCTCGGGCTGCACGGCTTGCTGCCGCCCGGCGTGTCCACGATCGAGCAGCAGGAGGCGCGCGTGCTCGAGAACGTGCGGCGCCAGACCAGCGATCTCGAGAAATTCATCTACCTCACGGCGCTCTACGACCGCAACGAAACGCTGTTCTTCCGCGTGTTGCGCGACAACGCCGAGGAGCTCATCCCGATCGTCTACACGCCCACCGTCGGGCTTGCCTGCCAGATGTTCGGACGCATCTTCCAGCGCCCGCGCGGCATTTTCCTGAGCGCCAGTGACCGCGCACGCATGGCCGAGATCCTCGGCAACTGGCCGTACCGCGAGGAGGTGCGTGCCATCGTCGTCACCGACGGTGAACGCATCCTGGGCCTGGGCGATCTCGGCGCCAACGGCATGGGCATACCCGTCGGCAAGCTCGTGCTCTACACGGTGTGCGGCGGCGTGCCCCCGCTGCAGACGCTGCCGATCATGTTCGACGTCGGCACCGACAACGAAGCGCTGCTCGCTGATCCCCTCTACATCGGCACGCGCCGGCGGCGTATCCGCGGGCCGCAGTACGATACGCTCATAGAGGAATTCGTGAGCGCCGTGCAAACGGTGTTTCCGTACGCGCTGCTGCAGTTCGAGGACTTCGCGAATGCCAACGCCTTTCGCCTCCTCGAGGCCTATCGCGAGCGCCTGCCCTACTTCAATGACGACATCCAGGGCACGGCCGCCGCCGCGCTGGCCGGTCTGTATGCGGCCCAGCGTGTCACCGGCGGCAAGCTCTCCGAGCAGCGCTTCCTGTTCCTCGGCGCCGGCGAGGCGGCGCTCGGCATCTGCGGGCTGATCGTCGCTGCGCTCGTGCAGGAGGGACTGAGCGAGGCCGAGGCGCGCCGCCGCTGCTGGCTCATCGACACCCACGGGCTCGTGGTGGACAGCCGCACCGATTTGCCGAGTCATAAACGTCGCTACGCGCAGGCGCACGCGCCGATGCAGGATCTGCTCGCGATCGTCGAGGCGGTGCGGCCGACCGCGCTCATCGGGGTGGCGGCGGCCGGTGGCGCGTTCAGCCGCCCGGTGCTCCAGGCCATGGCACGCCTCAATGCACGACCCATCGTCTTTGCCCTGTCCAATCCGACGTCCAAGGCCGAGTGCACGGCCGAGCAGGCCTATGCCGCCACCGGCGGGCGCGTGGTGTTCGCGAGCGGCAGCCCGTTTCCGCCGGTCAGCCTGAACGGTCATACCTTCGTGCCGGGCCAGGGCAACAATCTCTATATCTTTCCCGGTGTTGCGCTCGGCGTGATCGTCAGCTGCGCGCGGCGCATCACCGATGAAATGTTCCTGGTGGCGGCGCGCGCAGTCGCCGGTCTGGTGTCGGACCAGGACCTTGCGCAGGGGCGACTGTATCCGCCGCTCGCGCGCATCCGCGACATCTCGGCGGCCGTTGGAATGCGCGTCGCCGAGCTTGCCTATGCGCGCGGCCTGGCCGCGCGCGAACCGCCGGCGGACCTCGCGGCCTTTGTGCGCTCGCAGATGTACGAGCCCGCTTACCAGCCGTATGTCTAGGCCCCGCGCGCGGTCAGCACCGGCGCGCGGCGGCGAGCATGCTTGGCGGCTAGGTACGCCGGTGCCAACTCTGCTTTAATGATCACGACTTCCGGGCCGGAACGGTGCGAGCGTGGCGGCAAGACCAACAAGAACACGGCGGCGATGGGCGTTCGGCGCGGCGGCCATCCTCGCGAGTGGCGCGGCCCTGGCGGCAGCCGATCGCGACGATGCGCCACGCCTGTTGTCTTTCGCCATTCGCGGCGGCGCGAGCCTTGGCGCCTACGAGGCCGGCCTCAACTGGGGCGGCATCGGGATCCTGAGCGGATTGTCGCAGCGCGACACGGCGCTTGGCGGACGCCTGCGTTCGTTCGAGGCGGCAAGTTTCGCCGGCACCTCGGCCGGCAGCATCAATGCGCTCATGTCGGGGCTCGTGTGGTGCGCGCGCCCCGAATCCGAAGGCGGTTTCCCCAATCGCATCGACGACAACCTGTTCCGCAGCGTCTGGATCGCCATCGACGTCAACGAGCTGCTTCCGCCCCGCGCCGATTCGCCGACCTACAGCGCGGACGACGCGCTGCTGTCGCGCAAGAGCCTGCACGACGCCGCCGCGCTGTTGCGCCGGCACTGGCACATGCCCGCGTTCCGCCCGGGTTGCCGCGCGCCGATCGGCGCCTCGGTGACGCGCGTGGTGCCGGACGTGCTGCGCGTCGAGGACGTCGACGTCCAGAACCAGCGTTTCTACATTCCGTTCGAGCTGCGTGTGGCCAAGGACGGGCGTGCGGGCTTCTTCTTCGACCCGGCGGACTACCCCACACTGGTCGATCCGGCGATGATCCCGCTGCCGCGCGCGCGTGATGCACCGCCGTTTTCGGTCTCCGACGAGCAGGTCGTGGATGCGTTGTTCGCAAGCTCCGCCGTGCCCCTCGGGTTCGGACGCCGGCGTCTGAGCTACTGCCGACTGAAGCCGGGGATGATCGTCGGCGATGCGCCCGCCGCTTCGGCGCTGGCGGGGCCGACCGTTCAGCAGCCGCTGCTGTGTCCGCCGGGCTACGAGCTCACCGAGGCGGAGTTCGCCGACGGCGGTCTGTTCGACAACCTGCCGATCGCTCTGGCGCGCCTGCTGGCCGAGTCCAATCCGCGCGCCGCGGCCAACCCGCTGCCGGTGTTGTACGTCTATCTCGATCCCGATCGCACGCGCTACACCGCGCCTACACCCAAGCGCGGCAGTGCCTGCGAGGGCCCGCAGCCGCCCGCCGCCTGCCGTCAGCTCGACTACGGTGTGCAGTCGGAAAGCCGGTTGCTGGCGGGCGCGCTCGGTACGGCGCGCCGCTACGAGCTGTATCGCGAGTTTACGAGCGACCAGTGGACGCTTAGCTTGCCGGACCTTGCGGTCGCGGTCGCACGGCGGCTGGAGGAGGGCCAGCGCCGGGCCGATTGCCGCGAGGCGTTGCCGTACTTCGACACCGATCTGCCCTGTGCGCAGGCGCTGCGTCATGGCGCCCAGCTGCTCGAGCGCGCCTACGCGCAGCGTACCGTGCCCGTGGCGAAACCGTATTCGGTGCACCGGCTCGCGGCCGCCGGTGTGGCACGCGACTGCCGGCCATTGGCCGGCGCGGGCGGGGGCGACGAGCAGAAGGTGTGCGCGCTTGACGCCGCACGCCTGCGCGACAGGCTCGCGCGCGCCGCGAGCAGCGCGCTCGAGCAGGCCGGACTGGCCGGTGACCCGCTCATGCAGCGCGTGCAGCGTTCACGGCTCGACATCCACAATGACCGCAGTCTGCGAGTCTCGAGCCGCGGTGCGCCGGTCACCGGTTCGCTACTCAGCTCGTTTGGCGCGTTCCTGGAGCGCAAGTTCCGCGAGTACGACTACTACGTCGGCGTCTACGACGCGGTCGTTGCCGTGAGCGAGGCCGTGTGCCGCATGCAGTTTTCCGAGGCGCGCGAGGGCGCGCAGCAGCGCCGCTGCCTTGACGCCACGAGCCGTGAGCTCTATGGGCAGCTTGGCATCGCGCGCGATGCGCGCGGCCGCTACGTGTTCGCGCGGCTCGCGCGCGCCGAGTTCGAATCGACCGGGCATTTGCGATACGCCTACGAGCCCATGCCGCCGGAAGAGCGCGACATGCGCATCATTTACGAGGGTCTGGCGAAGACGCTCGAGGCCGGTTACCTGAGTGAAGCGGCGAGCCAGAGCGCGTTCTTCGTCGAGAACGTATTCTTCAATCACTTAAAGAGCGCCGGTTTTGTTCCGACACCAACGGCCGACGGCCGCGAGCCGCTCCTGGCGCAGGTCATGCGCGATCCGCAGCAATGGGAATACGAGCTGGTGCGGCGCGCCACCAGCAGGCTCGTGCAGCTGGAGCAGGATGCACGTCGCATCTTTGTCGCGCGCGAGCCCGATCCGGCCAAGCGCGAGACATCCCTGGTGGGGGTGATGGGCGCCTCCTCCCACGTGTTGCGCTCGGCCACCTACAAGTACCCCGAGTTCACCTTTGCGCCGTCGACCGCGCCGGAGGAGTGGTGGTGGCGCAACGTCATCCCCTACGAGCTTGGCCTCGACACGGTGGAAGGCGACGTCCTGATCGTGTGGCAGCCGACCTGGTCGCTCGCCCCCGACAGCCTGCTCGCGTTGCGCGGCGGCTTCGGGTTCTCGCGCGGGTTTCTCGACTCCACCGGCGAGCAGGAACGCGGCAACTACGCGTTGCTCGGGCCGGAGCTCAACCGGCTTACCGGCCGGCAGTTGCTGTCGAGCTGGGGTGCCATGGCTGGTGTCTACCACGTTTTCGACAAACCGCTTTCCGGCAAGCGCGACACCTTGGGCGGGGACCTGCACGTCGGACTGTTCAAGGATCGCGTGCGCGTGGCGCTTGGCAGCCGTGACCTTGAAGCGGCGCGGGACAGCTGGTTCCTCATCCTCGGCCTCACCGATCTGCCGGGATTGACCTACTGGCTCACGCGCTGATGCGGGTCGACGCACGGCCGGCGCCGCTACGGCCTTGGCGGATGCCCCGCCGGGCGGCGTCGCGCCCAGGGGCAGGCAGGGGCCGCGCACTGACCAAGGTTGCTGTCACCAGCCTCGCCGCCGCAGCCGCCCGGGGCACGGCGGTGCTCTTACGGTGATTCACCCACGGGCGCGCTGCCAACTCCTGGCGAGAAGCGAGCGGCGCTGCTGCTTTCGGTGCTGTCGCGCACCGACACTGCCCCGATGGATTCGTGCGACCGTGTCTGTGGCAGGTGTCTGGGGCGGCGCCAAGCGGACGGACAGGCGGCGTAGCAACGCCGCATGTTAGAGTTAGTTGGCCCGCGCCGCGCCGTCGATGGCCAGGCATGCAGCCGCCGGCGATTGCGCTCGGGACACAGGAGGTTCGAGATGGCAACGATCAAGCAGGCGGACTTCATCCAGAGCGTGGCCGACGCCTTCCAGTTCATCTCCTATTACCATCCGGTCGACTACATCAAGAGTCTCTACGAGGCCTACCAGCGCGAGCAGTCGCCGGCGGCGAGGGACGCCATGGCGCAGATCCTCATCAACTCACGCATGGCCGCCGAGGGCCATCGCCCGGTCTGCCAGGACACCGGGATTGCCATCGCCTTCCTCAAGGTCGGCATGGACGTGCGCTGGGACGTGAGCATGACCATCGAAGCAATGGTGGATGAAGGCGTGCGCCGCGCCTACCTCGATCCCGACAACAAGCTGCGCGCCTCGATGGTTGCCGACCCGGACGGCAGCCGCACCAATACCAAGGACAACACGCCGGCGGTGACGCACGTGCAACTGGTGCCTGGCGACAAAGCCGAGGTCATCGTCGCGGCCAAGGGCGCCGGCTCGGAGAACAAGTCGAGGTTCGCGATGCTGCTGCCGAGCGACTCGGTGGTCGAGTGGGTGCTCGCCCAGGTGCCGACCATGGGCGCGGACTGGTGCCCGCCCGGGATCCTTTCGCTCGGCATCGGCGGCACGCCGGAGAAGGCGATGCTGATGGCGAAGTGGGCGATGATGGAACCGATCGACATCCATGAGCTCAAAGCGCGCGCGCCAAAGAACCGCGCGGAGGAATTGCGCCTCGAGCTCTACGAGAAGGTCAACGCGCTCGGCATCGGTGCGCAGGGCCTGGGCGGTCTCACCACGGTGCTCGACGTCAAAGTGACCGATTACCCCACGCACGCGGCCTCCAAACCGGTGGCGCTCCTGCCCAACTGCGCCGCCACCCGCCACCTGCATTTCACGCTCGATGGCTCTGGCCCCGCGCATTTCGAGCCGCCGCGCCTCGAGGACTGGCCGAAGCTCGCGCTCGATCTGTCCGGCAGCCGACGCGTCAATCTCGAGGGCATCACACGCGCGGAAGTCGCGACCTGGAAGGCGGGTGACCGGCTGCTGCTGTCCGGCAAGTTGCTCACCGGGCGCGACGCGGCACACAAGCGCCTCCTCGACATGCTCGCGCGCGGCGAGCCGCTGCCGGTAGATTTGAGGAACCGCTTCATCTACTACGTCGGTCCGGTCGATCCGGTGCGCGATGAGGTAGTCGGGCCGGCGGGGCCCACCACGGCCTCGCGGATGGACAAGTTCGTGGAACCGATGCTGGCTCAGACCGGGTTGATCGGCATGATCGGCAAGTCGGAGCGCGGCCGCGCGGCGATCGAGTCGATCAAGAGGCACCGCGCGGTGTACTGCATTGCCGTGGGCGGGGCGGCCTACTTGGTTTCGAAGGCGATCCGCGCCGCGCGAGTCGTCGCGTTCCCGGAGCTCGGCATGGAGGCGGTCTACGAGTTCGAGGTGAAGGACATGCCGGTGACGGTCGCGGTCGACAGCGAGGGCCGCGCCGTGCACCAGAGCGGACCGGCCGAGTGGCGGGCCAGGATCGGCAAGATTCCGGTGGCTGTCGTTTGATCGCGGTGCGATCGCCAATCGCACCATCGGCGACGGCGTCCCGGTGCACAAGCGCCTCGAGGCGTTGGCGCTCATCCACGCCGCCGGGCGTTGCCTTGTCGTCGTCGCGCGCGATTTCTTGTGCGCCGCCTGCCGCTGCTCGCGCCGATCGCCTAGCGGCGCCGGCGCATGGCTGGCAGCGAATGGCGGTGAGCCACGACAGGGCGCTGCGGTCGCAGCGCGCCGGCTCGCCAGCGCGGGCTGAATGAAGGCGCAGACCATTCAGCGCATCGGCCTCGCGGCCGGGCCGCTCGCGGCGGCGGCGATCTGGTTGTTCCTTGCGCCCGATCCGGGCCGGGCGCTCACGCCGGCGGGCGTGAGCGCGCTTGCCGTCGCCGCCTGGATGGCGGTGTGGTGGATGACCCAGGCCGTCGCGCTCGCGGCCACCGCGCTGCTGCCGCTCGTGGCTTTACCGGTGAGCGGGGCGTTCAAGCTCGGCGCCGTGGCCGCGCCCTACGCGAGCCCGATTGTTTTCCTGTTCCTCGGCGGTTTCCTGCTGGGGCTTGCGATGCAGCGCTCAGGTTTGCACCGGCGCCTCGCCCTGCACACGCTCGTGCTGGTGGGCAGTGGCCCGATGCCACTGGTCGGTGGGTTCATGCTGGCGACGGCGGGACTGTCGCTGTGGCTGTCCAACACCGCCACCACCATGCTGATGGTGCCGATCGCCATGAGCGTGGTGAGCACGTTGCGCGAGGCGCTGGCGCGCGGTGCGGATGCGCAAGCGGCGCACGCGCCCCTGCTCGGCGCGCTCGGGCCCGCGCTCATGCTTGGCGTCGCCTATGCGGCCTCGATCGGCGGCATGGGCACGCTCATCGGTACGCCGCCCAACCTCATCATGAGCGGTTTCCTGCGGCAGCACTACGGGATCGAGCTCACCATGCTGGGCTGGATGGCCGTAGGCCTTCCGGTGGTGGCGATCCTGCTGCCGCTGGCGTGGCTGTGGTTGACACGGGTGGCGTTTCGACTCCCCATGCGCCGCCTTCCTGGCGGGCGCGAGCCCCTGCGTGCCGCACTCGGCACGCTCGGGCCCATGACGCGCGCCGAACGCCGGGTTGCCACGGTGTTCGTTCTGGTCGCGATCGGCTGGATCCTGCGCCCGCAGCTCGCCGCCCTTACCGGTGTCGATCAGCTCGACGACGCTGTCATCGCGCTCAGCGGCGCGCTTGCCCTGTTCGTGCTGCCCGCCGGGGAGGCGAGCGGCGCACGGCTGGTTGACTGGGAGACGGCCAAGGCGCTGCCCTGGGACGTGTTGATCCTGTTTGGCGGAGGCTTGAGCATCGCGGCGGCGCTCAGCACGAGTGGCGCGGATCGCTACCTGGCGACGCTGCTGACCGGCATGGCCGGCGTGCCGCTCCTCGCGACGCTGCTCACGCTCGGCTTTCTCGTCACCTTCAGCGGCGAGCTCACCAGCAATACCGCCGCGGCCACGACGCTCATGCCCATCCTGGCGGCGCTGTGTGCGGCCACGGGGCTCGAGCCGATGCCGGTGTTCTTCACCGCGACTCTCACCGGCAGCCTCGGCTTCATGCTGCCGGTGGCCACGCCGCCCAACGCCATCGCCTACGGCAGCGGGCTCATCCCGCTGCCGGCGATGATGCGTGCCGGTTTCGGCATGAATGTGATCGGCATCGTGGCAATCGTGGTGTGGATCTATGCCACATGCGGTTGACGGGGGATGCGCGTTTCATGGATGGTTACGAGCAAGACCCGCGGGCACAATGATTTGGCCCGATCTGCCATGGAAACTTCAGATCTCACCGACATCCGCAACTTTTTCATCGCGCTGCTGATCGGCGCGCTGGTTGGCACGGAACGCGAAAAGCGCAAGGTCACCGAACAGGAAATCTCCTTCGGGGGCCTGCGCACCTTCATCCTGTTCGCGCAAGCTGGCGCGGTGTCGGCGTGGCTGTCGGTCCGTCTCGGCTATGCGTGGATCTTCGTGGCCACGGTGGTCGCGATCTCGGCGATCGTGGTGACAGGCTACATCCTCGAGAGCCGCGTGCGCCCCACCGAGGTCGGTGTCACCACCGAGCTCGCCGCCATCACCGTGTGCCTGCTCGGCGGCGCGGTGATGTACGGCTTCGAGGCGATCGCCGTGGCGCTTGCCATCGTCACCTCGGCGGTGCTCGCCTACAAGCGCCCGCTGCACGAGGCAGTGGCCAAGATCGGCACCGACGACCTGTATGCGGGCCTGAAGCTGCTGATCGCGACCTTCATCGTTCTGCCCTTGCTGCCGGATCACATGGTCGATCCGTGGCAGGCGATCAATCCGCACCGGCTGTGGCTGCTCGTGATCCTGATCTCGGGACTGTCGCTTGTGGGCTACGTCGCGGTGCGCTGGCTCGGCCCCACGCGCGGCACGCTGGCGACGGCGGCGAGCGGGGGGCTGGTGTCCTCGACCGCCGTGAGCCTTTCGTTCGCTCGCCAGAGCCAGGCCGATGCCAGTGTAGCGGCGGGCAATGCGTTCGCCGCCGGCATCCTGGTGTCCTGGGTCGTGATGTTCGTGCGCGTGGTCATCGCGGTGGCGTTCGTCAACATGGGCCTGGTGGGTGCGGTACTGGCGCCGTTTCTCGCCATGGCCGCGGTCACCGCGCTGCTGGTCGGCTGGTTCTACTGGCGCGGCAGCGGGACCGCGCGCGCCGGCGGCGAGGCGCGCCCCGAGGTGCCGCTCAAGAACCCATTCAGCCTGTGGGAGGCGAGCAAGTTCGGCTTGCTGTTCGCCGTGGTGTTGCTGGTGGTGCAGCTTGCCCAGCGTTACCTGCACGGCGAGGGCCTTTACGTCGTTGCCGCCATCGCCGGGCTGACCGACGTCGATGCCATTACGTTGTCGATGGCCGACTATGCGCGCCTCGGCGGCGATGCCACGACCGCGGTAGGGGCCATCGTGGTGGCGGCACTCGCCAACACCGTCGTGAAGTGCGGACTGGTCGCCGCGCTCGGCAGCCCGGCGCTGCGAATCCGGTTGTTGCCGGCGACGGTCGCAATCCTGGCGATCGGCATCGCAGCTCTGCTGGCAATCTGATCCGCTGGCGCAGCGCGATTACCGTCGAATCATGCGACTGCGGCTTTTCGGGCTTCTCCTGCCTCTCGCCTCATCGGCCGTGCGAGTCAAGGAGGGTGCGATGGCGAACCTGTGACTCAGGCTCCTTCCTGCTCGAAATCGAAGCCGTGCCGGATGCTGAACTCGGCCCGGGCCAACTCTTTTCCCAGATAGGCGGCATGGTCCAACTGGGTGACCCAGCCGTTGCGGATGAGCGTCCAATAGATGGAGCGCGCGTCCTTGCCCTCGGTGACGTGGAGCAGCCGCTCCCGGTAGTCGTAATGCTCCACGACGATCACCCCGTTCTCGATGTGGATGACGAAATACCCGGCCTTGTCGAGCTTGATGCGATCCGGGGGCGGCGCCGTGGCGACGACATGGGGCGTGGCATCGCGCCGGTCTGGCGCCGGCGGGGGCGGGACTGCCGTGCCGCGAGTCGGCGCGCGGCGGGACAATTCCCCAACTCGAGCGACGATGGTGGCGATGTCGGTACAACCGATCATGTCGACCGGCTCCACCTGCTGGCGAAAGGACTCCACCTCTTCCGGTTTAGTGTTAGGGAGCACCGGCCGCATGCCGGGGGACCCGGGAATGCGCCGGGCATCGTCGATGCCGTTCTTGAACAGGGCGAGCAACGTGGCGCCGGTGAGGTGTTTCGGTGGCTCGGTGCCGGCGCAGACCAGGTAGCGAATGGCGGGATTCGCGATGACGTTCTTGATTATCTTCTCAATGCCGATGTTCTCGGTCTCCACCTTTCCGGCGATGCACAGGCCTTCGGGGGCGAAGCTGGCCAGCTCCTGCGCGAGCGCCACGCTCCCCAGCGTGGTGACGGCCACCGGCGCCGCCGGATCCACCACGAAGTACTTGCCGGGCACATGGGGCCAGTGGCGGCGCACCGGCCGGGTGGTGGCGAAGGTGCGGGTCAGGAAAAAGCCGAAGCTCTCCATTGCGCCAGCCATGAGAAATTCTCCTGCGCCTCGTGCCGAAAGCCCGTCCGGTGTTTACAACCGCGCCCGTACCACTGTCACGCGTCCTGCGCGGCCATGGTTGCAGCCGGCCGTCCAACCACGCGCTGGACGGGGCCTGAGCGGATGCGGCGATCCCACTTTGCGATCCTCGAGGGCGAGCATCGATAACTGCCGATCGGCTTCAGTCGCTCTTGTCGAGATCACAGACCTCTGACATCGGGCACGGCTGGAACCGCTCACCGGGCGTCACATGACATTGGTGGGCGGACCATTCGGCCGCCAGCCTCGCAAAGGCCAGGCAGGCCGGGCTCTTGTAGGCGCCCCTGCGGCAGATCAGGGTGATCGTGTGGTGCGGCAGCTCGGGCAGCAGCATGACCGGATGCAGCCCGGCCTGCGAGCAGGCAATGCTGCGCGGCAGCACCGTGACGAGGCGACCCAGGCGCACGGCTTCGACGATCACGCTAAGGGAGGTGGTCTCGATCGCGATGCGCGGCGTGATGCCGTGCTCGAGGCAATACAGGTCGACATGGCGGCGCAGCGCGAAAGCCGAGTTGAGCAGCGCCAGCGGTTCCTGCGCCAGTACCTGCCCGTTGACCGGCCCCTCCTGGCCGGCGTAGGGGTGATCCTTGCCGACGGCGAGGTTGAGCGTTTCGATGAACAGTATGTGCGCCTCGATCTCGTTCGAGCGCCCCGCGGTTGCGAGCGTGTTGGTAAAGGCGATGCCAACATCGATGCGGTCTTCGATGACCGCGGCCTCGACGTCATCCTGGGGCATCTCGAGCGTGCTTACGGTGATGCCGGGATAGCGCGAGCTGAAGTTCTCGAGCAAGGGGCTCGCTAGGTAGTCGGTGACCGGGGTCATTCCCAGGCGTAGCGAACCGCGGGTGAGATCCTGCAGGTCGAGGATGGCGCGCTTGGCGGCATCGAGCTCAACCAGGGCGCGCCGCGCATGGCGCACATAGACCTCGCCCGCATCGGTCAGACGCACGCTTCGCCCGGAGCGATCCAGCAACTGCACCTGCAGCAGCTCCTCGAGTTGCTTGATTTGCTGCGACAGGGTCGGCTGCGAGACATACAGGACCTCCGCCGCGCGCGTAAAGCTGCGGTGTTCGGCAACGGCGAGCAGGTACCGAAGGGCGCGCGGGAACGTAACACTTCGATCCATAGCCAATTCCTATAAAGACAATCGGTACAACGTCTTGGACCTATTGTGTCCTCTGAGGCAATAGTTGTCACCGGGCGCCGAACTCACTTGGCAAGATGGGCCGTGGGCTGCGCATGGCATTTCATTGAATATTGACAGCTGCTTATGGACTCCGGTTCGCGAACCTGCGGCCTTTGCCATCGTTACGAGGAATCGAAAGCCTCCGACGGCAGGGTCCTGGCGCACACGCACTGGAAAAACGGCTTGCCAGCCGAGCACCGCCCATTCACGAGCGCGGAGACCGGACATGTCAATCGGCACATACGGAGCTGAAAACGTGTCGCGCCGCATTGCGGCGGCGGCCGCCCTGCCGTTGGCGAGCGCGTCTTTCCCCGCGTTTGCGCCTCATGCAATCGGCAGGGTGACGGCGCAGACCTTCGGCCAGGGGGTCCTGCCCGGTGTGTTGGCGCTGACTCGTCCTCATCCCGGCGCCGTCGTCCTGATCGTCATCCTTGCCGCGAGCGGTATCCCGCACGGCCATGCCTACGGCGAACCCATCGGCGCAGCGCAGACCACGCCCCGACTGGCTTACCTGGCCGGCTTCGCGACGATCCAGTATGCGCTGATCGTCTGCGGCATGCTCGCCTTGGAGCGGCTTGCGCGCCGTTCGGAGTCGTTGCGCTCAGTGCCCGCGCGCATCGGCAGCACTGCCGCGCTGCTGACCGGCGGGCTGTTCCTCGCGATGAGCCTTGCCTGACCGGCATTGGGTTTCGACTCGGGGGCCGCACGCCGTCCCGGTTCGCTGTGTAAGGAGTAGCAAAAGGGGGCGTCCGGTTGCCCATGCGTACCCGACGGACCTAACTTGAACCGCCAACTTTGGAGCAAAGCCTATGAACAAAGCTGCTATGAAAGAGGCCATCCTCGAGGCCAAACTCGCCAAGGGCCTGAAGTGGAGCGACATCGCCAAAGCCGCCGGCCTGTCCGCCGAATACACCTGCTCGGCGTGTCTCGGCATGAACCATCTCGATAAGCAGCAGGCCGACGCGGTCGCCGAGCTGTTGGGCCTCGGCAAGGAGGTCTCAGCGGCTCTGCAGCGTTTTCCCCACAAGACCTGGAATCAGGTGATACCCACCGACCCGGTCATCTACCGCTGGTACGAGATCGTCGGCGTGTATGGCGAAACCATCAAGGAGCTGATCCACGAGAAGTTTGGCGACGGCATCATGAGCGCGATCGACTTCACGATGGAGATCGACAAGCAACCCGATCCCAAGGGCGACCGCGTGGTGGTGAAGCTGAACGGCAAGTTCCTGCCGTACAAGTCGTGGTAACGACGGTACGGGGTGACGTTGCCATGCCGAGGTTCTGGACGACCTGGTGCGGCGCGCCAGCACCTCGCGCATCGGCTGAGACGCGACCCTGGCGTTTCATCGGCGCGCCGGTATCCGGATGGGAGTGAAGTGTGACGGCACGCGATCCGCACCGTTTCGTCAATGAGCTCGACGGGCACGCCATCGAACGGCTCATCGCGCGGCTCGAAAGCCGTGCCAAGGACAGAGTCTTTACGCGGTTGTTTGACAAATATGTGGCGCGGCTGGCCCTGCCCGCCTCGGCCCGAGTGCTTGAAGTCGGTTGCGGAACGGGCGCGACGCTGCGATCCCTGGCGCGGCGCGGCGATTTTGCCGGCAAGGCGGTCGGTGTTGATCAAAGTCCTGCCTTCATCGCGGCCGCGCGCCGGTTTGCGCGCGACGAGAACGTCAGTGAGCGCGTGGAGTTTCGGGTCGGCGACGCGCATGGCCTGGATCTTCCCGCCGCATCGTTCGATGCGGTCATCGCCCACACCTTGATCAGCCACGTCACCGAGCCGACGGCGGTTCTGCGGGAGATGGCCCGTGTCGTGCGCCCAGGCGGAACCGTAGTGATCTTCGACGGCGACTACGCGTCCCTGACCTACGCGCTCCCCGATCACGAACTCGGTCGCCAGATGGATGCCGCCCTGGCCGCAGCGGCGTTCAACAACCCGCGGATCATGCGCGAGTTGCCGCGCCTGTTGCCCGGGATGGGGCTCAAGCTGATCGAGGGGTGGGGAGACGCCGTGGTCGAAATCGGCCGCGGCAGCTATTTCAAGTCTTTCGCGGAAACTTACGCGCCGTACGTCACCACGACGGGGTTGCTGCCGGCGCAGGTCGTGGAAGCCTGGCTCGCCGAGCAAGGACAGGCAATGGACAAGGGGACGTTCTTCGCGTCGTGCAATTACTATACGTACCTGGCGCGCCGCAGCTAGCGCGCCCGATGCAAAGGAACGTCTGCTTGATGCCAGCGGCTCGAGCCACCTGGAACCCGGTCCGCCGTCGTAACCCTCGGTACGGGCGCCCTCACCTGGAAGTCTGACATGGAAACCGTGCTGGCCGAGCCCTTCCGCGATACCGATATCGGGCGTGAAGCCGAAGAGCTCCTGCGTCCCTGTGTGCAATGCGGTCAGTGCACTTTCATCTGTCCAACTTTCCGACTGCTCGACGACGAGCGCGACGGGCCGCGCGGACGGATTTATATGATCCATGAGCTGTTCGAGGGAAAGGATCTGGGCGCCGACATTCAGCTACACTTGGATCGCTGCCTGACCTGCCGATCCTGCGAGCACAGTTGCCCCCAAGGGGTGCGCTACGGCCGCCTGCTCGACATCGCGCGGGAGGTGGTTGAAAAGACCATCCCGCGCCCGCTCGGACAGCGACTGGCGCGCGCCACCCTGCGGGCTGTGGTTTCGCATCGGCGCCGGTTCACAGCGTTATTGCGCGTAGGGCAGGCCCTGCGCGGGTTCCTGCCGGGCGCTCTGCGTTCCAGGATTCCGCAACGGCGTCCGTCCGGCAGTTGGCCGGACCGGGCGCACGCCCGGACCATGCTGGTGTGGCCGGGCTGCGTGCAGCCGGCACTCGCGCCAAATATCAATGCGGCAGCGGCGCGGGTGCTGGATCGGTTCGGAATCCGGCTGGTCGCGGCTGACACCGGCTGCTGTGGAGCATTGAGCTTTCATCTGGCCGCTCCCGAGGAGGCGCGCGCTTTCATGCGCCGGAATATTGATGCGTGCTGGCCGCAGATCGAGGCCGGAGCGGAGGCCATCGTGATGACCACCAGCGGCTGCGGTGCGCACGTGCGCGATTACGGATACCTGCTGCGCGACGATCCGAAATACCGCGACAAGGCGAAACGCTTCTCGGAAATGGTCCGGGATGTTGCGGAAGTCGTGCACGCGGAATGGCGTGACGACCTGCCGCCACTCGCGCCCGACACGAGCTCCGGGCGGCCGCAAGGACCGCGCATCGCCTTTCAATCGCCCTGCAGCTTGCAACACGCCATGAAACTGAATGGCGTCGTCGAGAAGTTGTTGCGGCGCGCCGGATTCAAGCTGGCGCCCGTGGCCTACGCATTCATGTGTTGCGGGGCGGCGGGCAGTTATTCAATTCTGCAACCGGCACTGGCACAGGCGCTGCGCGCGCGCAAGCTGCAGACGCTGCTGGACTGTCGACCGCAGGCAATTGCCACGGCCAATATCGGCTGCCTGACCCATCTGGCGGCGCAATCGCCGGTGCCGGTCAGGCACTGGATCGAGATGTTGGACGAGGTCCTGAATGAAAAAGCCGGTTCGGCACGATTCGGTTTCCAGCCCGTTGGCCGAATCCGTTAGCGGGAATCCACGCCTCGGCGACCGTACGACGGCATCGCGCGGGACGAATGCCTGCCGCGACGACCATGCGCTGAAGGCAAATGGGAAATGGCCGCGCCAATCATTCATGAACCGCCCTGCCCAGGGATTCGGCGCGGCATGCTGGGCGGCGAATGACGCGCCGCAAAAACTCCACTGACTTTTTGCTTGTGTAGCTCTGCCCAAAGCAGGCCGCGTGGCATGGCCAGTCCGCACCGCGACAATTGGCCGCGTCAAGTTTGAGAAACGATTGCTTCGAAGGCGCTTGCGCAGCTCTCGATCTACATCAAGTGCTCGAGCCTGGTGCGCGCAAGAAATTCGTTGGCAACAGTTTCTTGTGTTCTGTTTATACCGAGTCTTATTTCGGATAGGAAAATCCTATTCGTTTCATCCAATTTAAATTTTGGACAGATTGGCACGTCGTCTTTATGGTTGGCTTACCGATTGGCAGAACTTTGTCTGGTGAACCAACCGATAGGAGGAGCACTCAATGCACATTGAACCAGGCGTTGTTAGCGGTGCGAAGCTGGCGCTGAGCTATGTCGCGGCAGCGGGTGCGATTGGCTACGCGGCCAAGCTTGCGCTGGACACGATCAGGCATAAAGGGGTTTCTGCGCTTGCCGTTCGTAGCGCCATTGCGACGGTTCTCGTTTTTTGTTTCTTCCAGATCCTCCCCCATTACCCGGTCGGCGTGTCCGAGGTGCACCTCATTCTTGGTTCAACGTTGTTCTTGATGTTTGGCCCGCCAGCCGCCGCAATCGGCCTGGCGCTGGGTCTGCTGATTCAGGGGCTTTTTTTTGCGCCTCAAGATTTGCCGCAATACGGAATGAACGTAACGACCCTTTTGGTGCCGCTGCTGCTTGTCGGGGCTCTGGCGCGCCGCATCATACCCCCGAGCACCGCCTACAAGGACGTGCAATACCGGCACTGTCTTGCGCTTTCGACAGCCTACCAGGGCGGTGTCGTTGCCTGGGTGGCGTTCTGGGCCTTTTACGGCCAAGGTTTCGGTGCGGAGAACCTCGCCAACGTCGGGATGTTCGGCGTTGCCTACTTGAGCGTCATCGTCATCGAGCCGCTCGCGGATTTGGCGGTTCTGGGTGCTGCCAAGGCCCTGCATCAGCTCGCGGACAGCAAGGTGTTCCATTCGCGGCTTTATCGCGCTGCGGCTTGACCGTCAAGAAAGAGATCGGCGGCGCCATGGCCGAAGATCTCTGCTGGCGGAGGCACGGTCGTGATTGACCCAAGAAAAGACGAAAGGCGCGGGTCCACATCATCGAGACCGAGTTTTGGCCATTTGGAGACGCAATCGATTCGTTCCGAGACACTGCAATGGAGGCACGAAGACCATGACGACGCGCGACATTCGAGATCACGCGCAATCGGCACCAACCCCAGCCAGCTTCGATCACGCTCGATTCAAGGAGTCGATGCGCATCGTCCACGATCTTGGCGGCGAGCAGGGCGGGCCCATTGTCCTGGAAGAAAGAAAGTCGGAGCCGTGGGAGGTCAACACTTATGCGATATGCGAGTGCCTTTCCTGGCGCGGTGTCTGGACCAATGTGGAGAAGCTTCGCCGCAGCGCCGATCTGGGCGACAAATACCTTGCAGTGCCTTACGCCGCGCGCTTTCTGCTCGCCGCCACGCGGGCCCTGGTCGACAAGCAGCACATCACACTGACCGAGCTGACCGACAGGATCGAGGAGGTGAGAAAACGTCATGCGCAGAAGTCGCCACGCTGAGATCGATGACGAAGGATCGGGGAAGGCGACTCGTTCGCCGATGTACAACCATCTTCGGATCGCTGAAATCGCCAAGGGAGTGGGCGACCCACAGTGCTACCGGGGCAAGGCCGAAGGCCCGCCCAAGTTCAAGGTGGGCGACCGCTTGCGCGTCAAAGACCGGCCGGATCTCTTCTATAACCAGACGCCCGGTTATATACGCGGGGTCGTTGGAACCGTTGTCGAGATCGCCTATGAAAGCCCCGCGCCGGAAGACGAAGCCTGGGGACATATCGACAAGGTCGAGTGGTTCTATCTCCTGTGTTTTCGGCAAGGAGACATATGGGACGACGATTCACCCGACGCGAACCCAAACGACACGATACAGGCCCAGGTTTCCGAGCGCTGGCTGGAGCCGGCGTGAGGCGCGGCAATTTCTTGTGGAACGGTAGCAATAGAAGTTTCTGCATTGAGGTGCCATATGGCTCGACACATCGCCCATCTCCCGCTGGTGTACAGCTGCTCCGGGTGCTCCAGCGCCGCTCAGCTCGCCAATACGCTGGCGTTGCGCCTGGATCGGGACGGCGAGGCACAGATGTCCTGCATCGCCGGGGTAGGCGCCGACTTGCCGAGTTTTGTGCAACAGGCGACCTCCGGCCGGCCGATCCTCGCGCTGGACGGTTGCCCGCTGGCCTGTGTCCGCAACAGCCTGAAGCGGCACAACGTGTATCCCGACCGCTATGTGCAACTGCAGATGCACGGCGTCAAAAAGCGTTACGGCCAGGATGCCGCGGCGCAGGACGTGGAACGTCTCTATCCAGGAATCGTGGAGCTGGCCCGGGAGATTCGCCCGGACCGCTATCAGCCGCTGGGCCAGCCGCGGCCTGCGCAAGGCGTCAACTAGGCGGCGGGCCCGTTTCCGCGGCGGAGGGCGCGGCTGCTGCAACGCATGCCCGTCGGAGCCGGGGCGCCGGCCGCGCGCTCGCCGTGGCGAGCACGCAGACGAAAACGCAGGAAACATGGTCGGCGCCTTGCACAGGCGACACGGGGCGGGCCATGCGGGTGGCAGATGTCGAAATAGCACATCCGGTGCAAGACGATTGGTGGAGATCCTCATGAGACCTGTGGCCGCGGAGCGCGAAGAGTCTTCCAGCGATCTACGGGAAAGCGGCGAGAGCGTGCAGAGAATGAAGGGCCAGCAGTTCCTGGCGGAGCTGGTGCGTCGGTCGGGCACGAAGGCGGTTTTTTTCGTTCCGACGTTCCTGTATCCGACGCTCGTGGAGTTGGCGGAGGACCCGGTCAAGCGCGTGTTGTGTCATTCGGAGAAGGCCGCCGGCTATATGGCCGACGGCTACGCGCAGGCGTCGGGCAGGCCGACAATCGTAATTGCCCAGGGTGGCCCCGGCGCGACGAACCTTTACGCGGGCCTCGTCGATGCCTGGCAGAGCAATACACCTTTGCTGGCGATCACTCCGGTCATTCCAAGCTCGCGCTACCACGGCAATTCTTATCAGGAAGCTTACGTGGACTTCCGGCCGGTGACCAAGTACGACGCCGAGATCCGGTCGATCGACCGGATGGCGGAATTCTTCGGCAAGGCCTACCGCGAGATGACCACGGGCACGCCCCGACCGGTGCACCTGTACCTGGACGGGGCGCTGGAAGCAGGCGAGGCGGAGTTCGACTTTCGATTTCTCGATCGGCGCTACTTTTCCTATCCCGCGTTCCGTCCACGGGCGGAGGACGATCTCGTGGAGCGGGCCGTCTGGGAGCTGCGCCGCGCCGAGCGTCCAGTGATGGTCTGTGGCCGTGGAACGGTGATTTCAGGGGCCTGGGAAGAGGTGACGGCATTGGCCGAGCGGCTGGACATTCCAGTCACTACGACCCTGGGCGGCAAAGGAAGCATCGATGATCGGCATCCGTTGGCGTTGGGTGTGACTGGCTCCTACCGGCGGCCGACCACCGACCGGGTCATCGCCGAAGCGGACCTGGTGCTCTATTTAGGTGGACATCAGGGCGGCGCGACGACGAACCTCCGGCAGTTGCCAAGACCAGGGGTGCGCACCATTCATGTCGATATCAATCCAGCGCAGCCAGGCGCCAACTACCCCAATGTATTGCCGCTCGTGGGCGACGCGCGCACGGTTCTGCGGCAGATGCTGGAAGTCGCGCGTCCAGACGGACGAGCCGGCGCGCACAGCGCGTGGATCGCGAAGGCGCAGAACGAGCTGCGGGAGTGGCGTGAAAGCGAACGGCAGCACATGTATGGGAACGCGGTCCCGATCCGGCCGGAACAGCTGGCGGTCGCGCTCGTGAAGGCGTGCCCGCAGAACACGCTCTTCGTTACGGACACGGGATATGTGGGCACGTGGGCCGGGGTCTACATGGATCTGCCGGCGGGAAGAAACTTCCTGCACTGCGAAGGGAGCCTGGGATGGGCGTTCCCGGCGGCGATCGGGGCGAAGGCGGCGGTGCCCGAGCGGACGGTGGTGGCGTTCACGGGCGATGGCGGCTTCTTTTACCACCTTGCCGAGCTCGAGACGGCGGTACGCAACGACATCAACCTGGTCACGGTGGTGTTGAACAACCAGGCGATGGCGTTCCAGACGCATCTGTTGCGGCGCCTCTGGCCGGGCTCGCGCGATCTCGACAAGCTGTCGGAATTCGGGGGAACGAACTTCGCCGGCGTCGCCCGGGAGATGGGCGCCTGGGGTGTCCGCGTGACTGACCCAAGAGATATCGAACCAGCCGTGAGACAGGCGATCGATGCGGCCAGGCCGGCGGTCATCGACGTGATCATCGATCAGGCCGCCGTTGCGCCGGTGGCGTTCATGGCGGGGCAGGGCAGCCGCAGTGCTGCATTCAATGCTTCTGGAAAATGACGCGTTGAGGCCTCCGGGCCGAGTCGCCTCAAAAGCGCCATGCCATGCCGAGCAGCAGCGTGTTATCGATCTCGGGATCGCTCAAGGCGCGGCGCAGGCCAAGGTCGAGGTCGAAGTTCTCGCGTAGTGAAAAAATAGCGCCGAGCGTGAGGAACACGCGGTCCTCCTCGTAGCTGCGGTCCGGGCTGGTGTCGTTGCCGATATCGGCAACGAGCCGCCAGGCGTCGGACGCCTGGTAGGTGAGGGCGACCGAGGCGTGATGAATTTGAGGGATCTCGCCCAGGGTGTTGCGATTGCGCCAATAGCCGAGGTGCAGGTGGTAGCCCCAGGGCCCGTGCGCGTAGGAAGTGACGAGGTTGACGCTGTAGTTCCAGTAGCCAGCGCCCAGGCCCTCCGTCTCCTCGCCGCTCGGGTAGCTGAGCCCCGCCTTGAGCGCGACGCTCAGATCGGCGCGCTCGAAAAAGCGCCACTTGGCATCAAGTCCCACATCGCCCACGCCAGCGGCGCTCGTCGCCGATCCGTCGATTTCGGTGCGCACTCGCGTATACGGCAGGGTCACGAGGACGTCGAGGTTATCGCGCAGCCCGTAGGTAAGAACGGTCGCGTACCCGGCGCTGCGGGTCTCGACCCCGCGCTCGGTATCGGAGCCGAGCTCTGCGGTGAGCTCGAGCTGAAATCGTCCCTGCCCCTGGGTGCCGGTGTCCTCGGTGATGAGCGGGTGGGCCGCGAAGACCGGCGCGCTACTGAGCGCGCAGGCGAGCAGCGCGCCGGCCCATGTGACGTTGACTTGCGGCTTAGCCATGAGCCCATCGTCCAGGCCGGCGCGTGGCCCTGGACCGCTGTCTCGACCGCGTTCCTGGTCTAATCGCAAGCATGCTCGCGGATGCGTGGGGCCCTCTTCCAATCGGGTGCTTTGCAGGCACGGTGTTGTTCATTGAAGGGTCGCTGTAGTGGGGCCCGGGTAAACGCCTTGCTGCTTCTTGGCGTCGCGCAGTGTAGAGCCCGGTGCGAATTCCGCTCCAATATCGTTTTCGGATGTAAAGCATAGCGTGCGCTTATGCCTCAATGCCGCTCCCGCGCCGAAGCGGGTTGCGGTGATGGCGATCCAGTAAGGATCGCAGGCGTGCTGCTGGTTTGTTCCTCGGTACGCACCGGTGATGACGGCGCGGATTGGCGGTGCTCTCAAGACGCCGGTCAAAAGAGGTGGAGAGGTGGCGAAAGGGCTAGGGCTTTCGTACACCATGTTGCAGGTCGCTGGGCGCACTTCGATTCAAACTGCGCCCACGCGAGCGCCAGCCCGGAGTCTCGCCGCGCTTAAGGCGCTCGCTGCTCGCCGGTCTCGGACATCGATTGGCGCGCAGCCGACCATGACATGGACGCTGGGCAGCGCGGCGCGGATCGACCCGCATAAGTCGCACGGAAAACGCAATGGCACTCCCGCCGTGGGATCTATAGGAAACTCCTATACGTTGAATCACAACAAAAACTTGGACGCATTGCTTTTTATCTTGGATAGTGACTCCCGGCCGGTAAGCAACCGTATGTCTACCCATGGGCGCGACCCGGAGAAGCTGGAATCCTGGAATAGTTAGCATATTCGAAAGTGCTGATTGACTGTTGTGCAGCGGATGGCTTGTCCAACGCCAACTGATGAGGAGGAGCCCAAGACCATGTCATCAAGTACCCGAGACGAAGTGCTGCGACATATCGATTTCGTGAGCCAGTTGCAGCCGGCGCTGCATAAGCAAACGCACGCGCCGTCGCCCGATGAGATCAATCACACCTTGTACCGGGCGTACACCCGATCGGTCCATGACATCGGCGGCGAGCGCGATGTTCCCATTACCTGGGAGGAGAAGGAGGAAGAGCAATGGGAGCTCAACACCTTCGCCACCTGCGAGTGCCTGGCGTGGCGCGGCGTCTGGAATGCCGAGGAGCGCCGGCGTCGGCAAAATGTCGACATCGGTCAGACGGCCTACCTCGGCCTGCCGTATTACGGCCGGTGGCTGCTGACCGCTGCCCGCATCATGGTCGACAAGCAATACGTCACGCTCACTGAGCTGGTCAACAAGATCGATGAGGTGAAAAAGCGCTATGAGCAAAGTTCATCACGATAGGACCCACCACGCGAAGAAGGCCACGGGCATCGGTGACCCGCAGTGCTTCAAGGGCGAGGCGGGTCCCGCCAAGTTCAAGGTCGGTGACCGCGTGCGCGTCAAGGACCTGCCCGACATCTTCTACACGCGGACGCAAACTTACCCGCGCGGCGCCGTCGGCGTCGTCACCATGGCGGTATACGAGAGCCCCGCGCCGGAAGACGAGGCATGGGACAACACCGACAAGCCGGAGTGGTTCTACAGCGTCAAGTTCCGGCAGAAAGACCTGTGGCCGGAATATCAGGACCTCTACGCGAACGACACGGTGGAAACCGAGTTCTCCGAGCGTTGGCTGGAGAAGGCCTGACCTGACGAGCGACGCTGAACAGAGAGGATGAGAAAATGTCAGAAAAACACCGTGAACACAAACCCGCACCGATGGTCGACGAGGTCAGCGATTTCGAGATCCTCGAGATGGCGGTGCGTGAGCTAGCGATCGAGAAGGGGCTGTTCTCGGCGGAGGATCATCGGCGCTGGACGGAATACGTCCATTCCCTCGGTCCGGCGCCGGCGGCGCGTCTGGTCGCCAAGGCCTGGCTCGATCCCGAGTACAAGAAGCTGGCGGTAACCGACGGCGTCAAGGCGAGCCTGGCGGTTGGCGTCGACTGGATCAACAGTCCGCCGACCGGCTTCGGCACGCCGAGCGATTACTGCCACTTGCGGGTGCTCGAGGACACACCCAAACTGAAGCACGTCGTCGTATGTACGCTGTGCTCGTGCTATCCCCGACCGATCCTGGGCCAATCGCCGGAGTGGTATCGCACACCGAATTACCGCCGGCGCCTCGTGCGCTGGCCGCGGCAGGTGCTTGCGGAGTTTGGTCTTCAGCTGCCCCCGGACGTCGAGATCCGGGTGGCAGACTCCAACCAGAAGACCCGCTACATTGTGCTGCCGGTTCGGCCGGCAGGAACGGAAGGCTGGACCGAGGACCAGCTGGCCGAAATTGTGACACGCGATTGCCTGATCGGCGTGGCCGTACCCAAGCCGGGCGTTACGTCCAATGCCAAGCGGCCGATTCGCCGGGCAGTGCATCCGGTGCATCATGAGCACTAGACCCGAGGAGCGAACCATGGCCGAGGCGGATAAGATTGTAGGCGATTCTGCGGGCGAACAATCGGAAATGGACGTGCAGCCTGTTGCATTGCTGGAGACCATCAAGAGCCGGGGAAGGGTATGGGAAGATCTCGCTGCGCAGTACGGCGTGACGAACCCCGACCCGCCGTGGAAGGTCTCAATGGACGCGACCTGCGATCTGCTGGCCGGTGATTCTCTGGTCTTGCCGGCGGCGCGGGTCGTTCCGGGTTCCTGCGCACTGCCCAATCTGGAACGCCGGGCGGAAGAAGACGATCTTTCCGCAACGATCTATGCGGACGTTCCGTTCCCGGAGCGACAGCTTCTGGCGCTGGCGCATTCGATGATCAAGCACGGACTGATCAATGAGGACGAGCTTGCCCGCCGAATGAAACAGGTGCATGAGAAGCTCACCAGCGTGTAAGTCATCATTCCAAGAAACGTGCGGGGTGTTCAGGCCGCTCAGCACGCTGGCCTCGTCCTGTGCTGAACGGTCGGCGCAACCCGCCGGGTGGCTGCGGCTGTTGCAGGGATCGAAGGCCGACCCCCGGTCTTGTGGAGAGAGGAGAGAAGCTCGATGAGCGTCCGTGGAGTACATATTAAGATCCAGGATCTGACTCACCGCTACACCCCGAAAAGTCCGGTCACCTTCGAGAAGGTCAACCTCGAAGCCAAGAAAGGGGAGGCGCTCGCCATCATTGGCCGGTCTGGATGCGGCAAATCGACGCTGCTGCACATCATGGCGGGCCTGATGCGCCCAACGTCCGGCACCGTGCACCTCGACGGCGAGCTGGTTGAAAAGCCTTCCCCGCGCTGGGTCATGATGTTTCAGGCCCCGCATCTGTTTCCGTGGATGCGGGTTTCCCAAAACGTCGGCATCGGTCTGCACTTCGCCGGCTGGGAGGATGGCCGCAAGCGCGCCCGCATCGCCGAGGCCATAAACCTCGTGTCGCTTCAGGACTACGCCGACAACAACGTGCAGGATCTGTCCGGCGGCCAGCAGCAGCGCGTGGCACTCGCCCGTTCGCTCGTCATGGAGCCCGAGCTGCTGCTGCTCGACGAACCGTTCTCGGCGCTCGACGCGTTCACACGCGCGGCGTTGCAGCGTGACGTGCGTTCCATCGCCAAGCGGCTCGGCATCAACCTGGTGATCGTCACCCACGACATCGACGAAGCGGTGTTGATGGCCGACCGCGCACTGATCATGGCCGGCTCCCCCGGCAAGATCTACGACGAGCTCGAGATCGACTTGCCCAATCCCCGCGAACGGCAGAATCCCGCGGTTCAGGCGATGCGCGCGCGCCTCATGGAGGCCTTCCACAAGGCCGCGGGGGCCCCACCGGTCGGCGAGGGCGGTGGCAACGGCGCCGACGCGCCGGAGGCAGAAGAAAGCGATTCAAACAAGCCCCGAGTGGTGTCCGACAGCAGATCCGTCGGGGTGAAGTCGAAGATTTAAGGGGTTCGTCAAGGAAAGCGGTTGCTGTATGTCAGGAATATTGGGTTTACAACCGGTTAACCAATAGGAGACTGGCAATGAAGAAACAGCGAAGCGACAAGCATGACGACCCGAACCGGGTCTTGCTGCGCGACAACCCAACACTCGCCGAGGGTCTACCAGATCCGAAGCTCATCTGCGATACCGAATTCGATTATCTCGGCTCCGCGCTTCAAACCGGTATCAGTCGACGCACGCTGCTCAAGGCGAGCGTCAGCGCGCTGGCGGCATTCGGTGGCGCGCTGCCGGCGCTGCGCGCCATGGCGGACAAGAAGTTCGACCCCGTGGTGCGCATCTGCTACATCCCGATCACGGACGCGGCGGCGTTGCTGGTCGCCCACGAGAAGGGTTATTTCAAGAACGAGGGCATCGAATCCGAGCGCCCGACCCTCATCCGGGGCTGGGCGCCCCTGGTGGAGGCCTTCCAGGCGCACAAGTTCAACCTCACGCACATGCTCAACCCGATCCCGATCTGGATGCGCTACAACAACAAGTTCCCGGTCAAGATCACGGCCTGGGATCACACCAACGGATCGGCCCTGGTGGTCGGCGCCCATACCGGCATCACGAGCTTCAAGGATTTCGGTGGTAAGCAGCTGGCGGTGCCGTTCTGGTACTCGAACCACAACATCATTGCGCAGATGTTGCTGCGCGACGCCGGCATCACGCCGGTCATACGTCCGCAGGATGCGAAACTCGGGCCCAACGAGTGCAACTTCCTGGTGCTCAACCCCCCGGACATGCCGCCGGCGCTGGCCGCGAAGAAGATCGACGCCTACATCGTCGCCGAACCGTTCAATGCGCTCGGCGAGATCAAGGCCGGTGCGAAGATGCTGCGCTTTACCGGGGACGTCTGGAAGGGCCATCCCTGCTGCGTCGTCGTGATGCATGAGGCCGACGCCATGGACCCGGCGCGCGCCGCCTGGACACAAGGGGTCCACAATGCCATCGTCGCCGCGCAGATCTACATGGCGGAGAACCGCAAGGAAACCGCGCATTTGCTTTCGAAGGATGGCAAGAATTATCTGCCTTTCCCCGTCGAGGTGATCGACCGCGCGATGAATTTCTATGACCCCGCGTACTACAAGAATCCGCTCGCGATCAAGCATGTCGAGTGGCAGCAGAGCCGCATCAACTTCCAGGCCTGGCCCTATCCGTCGGCCACCAAGATCGTCACCGAGGAGCTCAAGAAGGTCGTTCTCACCGGTGACCGGGCGTTCATGGACAACCTCTCGGCGGACCATGTCGCGAAGGACCTCGTCAATTACAACTTCATCAAAAACGCGCTCGAGCGTAACCCGAAGTGGAAGAATGATCTGAGCGTGCCACAAACGGGCGACCCCTACGTGCGCGAGGAGGTGATCAAGGTATGAGCGCAGCCGCCGCACCCGCCGGGGCTCTTGCATTCCCCCGCCTGAAGTCCCCGGCGGTGCGCCGTCTCGTTTTCGGCGCCCTGGGGCTGGCAGCCATGCTCGCGATCTGGGAGTTTGGCACCCTGCTGCTGAGCCTCAATCCGGCAACCCGCACGTTCGTCACCTTCGGGCCGATCCCGACGTTCGAGGCGTTCCCGACGCTATGGGAAGAAGGCAAGATCCAGAGCGCGATTTACGCCAGTGGCGAGCGCCTGGGGCTCGGGATGCTGATCGCGATCGCGCTCGGCGTGCCGATCGGCATTCTCATGGGACGGAGCCGGCGCTTCCGCGAGCTCAGCAACTCCCCGTTCCAGCTGCTGCGCATGATCAGCCCGCTTGCGTGGATGCCGCTCGCCGTGCTGGTGTTCGCGGGATGGGACCATGCGATCGTCTTCCTGATCGCCATCGCATCGGTCTGGCCGGTGGCGTACGCCACGGCTGCCGGGCTCGCCAAGGTCGACCCCAACTGGTTCAAGGTGGCGCGCAACCTCGGCGCCCGGCCCAAGCACATGCTCGCGCAGGTGATCCTGCCGGCGATCGCCTTCGACATCTTCACCGGCATCCGCCTCGCGCTCGGTGTCGGCTGGGTCGTGCTCGTGCCGGCCGAGCTCCTTGGCGTCACCTCGGGTCTCGGCTATGCCATCAAGGACGCGCGCGAGACGTTGTCGTACAACCATCTCACGGCGATGGTGCTGGTCATCGGCGTCATCGGCTATGCCCTCGACAGTATCTGCGTGGCGCTCATCAAGCGCTTCAGCTGGCACCACCGGGGGGTCGAATGTTGAGCCGAAGCACGTCTCAGCGCCGCATTCAGCCGGCCCCGGCATCGCCGGTGCGTCGACAGGGCCCGACTGGGGTTATGTGGGATGAGCATCACATCGTGGGGGGATCGACCGCGCCATGAGCACCGCACCCGCTACGGCCGTATCGAGCCTCAACGCCTCCCTGGGCGTGCTCAAGTCGACGGGGAATGGCGTGTTCAACTTCGTCGCCGGCCTCGCCATCCTGTTCGTCCTGTGGTGGTTCGGGATCTATTTGATCGCGAGCAACCCTTCGACCGCCCAGTTCGCCGACTTCGGGCCGATTCCGGCCATCAAGGCCGTGGGCGAGATGTGGCGGGACGGGGCGATCCAGGCCGCGATGTATGCAAGCGGCTATCGACTGGGCATGGGCATGCTGATTGCAATCGCAATCGGTGTGCCGATCGGCATCATCATGGGCCGCAGCCGGATGTTCCGCGAGCTCAGCAACTCCCCTTTCCAGCTGCTGCGCATGATCAGCCCGCTGTCCTGGGAGCCGATTGCGGTAATCGTGTTCCCCGGCTGGGACAAGGCGATCATTTTCCTGATCGCCATCGCCGCCGTCTGGCCCGTGATGTTCTCCACCGCCGCCGGGCTCGCCAAGGTTGACCCCAACTGGTTCAAGGTGGCGCGCAACCTCGGCGCCGGGCGCTGGCACATGCTGACCACGATCATCGTGCCGGCGATCGCCTTCGACGTCATGACCGGCATACGCCTGGCGATCGGCGTGGCGTGGATCGTGCTCGTCCCGGCGGAGTTCTTCGGCGTCTCGTCGGGTCTCGGCTATGCGATCGAGGATGCGCGCGAGGGCCTGCTGTACGACCACCTGATGGCGATGATTCTCGTGATCGGCGCGATCGGCTACGTGCTCGACTCTATCTGTGTGCAGCTCATCAGGCGTTACTGCTGGGTGCGCCAGACATGATCGGGTGAGGGGAGGGGCGGGGGGAAACGCACCGTCTCGCCCCGAGGTTCAGTTGGAGCGTTTCAATGGCAGTCGTTCAACCAGAGAGGAGCAACAGACCATGCAAAACCAGGCTACCGTCAGTGCATCGGCTACCCGCGTTACCGCCATCTCCAGGGGACTGCAGCTCGCGAGCGCGTTCCTGCTCGGCCTCTTGATCCTGTACGGCGCTGGCTTCGTGCAAACGGCCGCGGTGCATAACGCCGCGCACGACATGCGCCATTCCGCCGGCTTTCCCTGCCACTGAAGCCGCCATGTTGTTTCGCCGCGTCGTACTGTCGGCACTGCTGGTTGGGGTGCTTGCCGGCTTGTTGCTCAGCGTTGTTCAGCGCTGGCAGGTCGTCCCGATCATCGAAAGTGCCGAGCGCTTCGAACAGGCGCAGGCGCCGCAGGGCGCGCACGCGCATGTGCATGCGGGGCATGACCACGCCGCTGAGGCATGGCAACCGGCCGACGGGGCAGAGCGCATCGCCTTCACCGTGCTGTCGAACGTGCTAACCGCGATCGGTTTTGCGTTGGTCATTCTGGCGGCTATAGCGGCCTCGGTGCGCGACGCGGCCAGCGCCCGGCGCAACGCCGTGACCAGGCTTGACTGGGTGTCCGGATTGTTGTGGGGCTTGGCCGGCTACGTCACTTTCTTCGTGGCGCCGGCGCTCGGCCTGCCTCCCGAGATTCCGGGCGCCGAGGCGGCACCGCTGGAAGCGCGCCAGCTGTGGTGGATATTCGCCGTGCTGTTTACGGCGGCAGGGCTGGCCGGCGCCGTGTTTGGTAAGTCCTCCTGGCGCTGGGCTGCCCTCGGACTGATCGTCGTGCCGCATCTGGTGGGTGCGCCGTCTCCTGCCGCCGGCCCGTTCGCGGGCCATCCGCCGGCGGTAGCGGCCGAGCTGTCAGAGCTGGCGCGCCAGTTCGTGTTGGCAACGGCGCTGGCCAATGCCGTCCTCTGGGTCGCGCTGGGGCTGGCGTCGGTCTGGGCGGCCCGCTGGGTGTTGAAAGACAGGGTTGCGAGGCGATGAGGTTGGCCCGCTGGTCGCCGCCCCGACGGGTGGCGCGGGCATGGGCAGCCGCAGTGCAGTAAAAGAGCTCGGAGCTTGCACGGCTCCGGGGAGAGCCATGGTTCTGGCCAGAACGGGCTTTCAGGTGGGAGGCGCAATGATGATGAAGGAGCCACATTTCACCGAGGAACAGATTATCGCGGTGCTGAAGGAAGCCGAGGCTGGGGTGAATGTTGATGATATTTGCCGCAAGCACGAGATCTCGGAAGCGACGTTTTACAAGTGGCGTTTGACGCACGGGGGTCTGGAGGTCTCGGTGGCGACGCGTTTGAGGCAGCTGGAGGAGGAGAATCGGCGACTGAGGTCGCTGGTGGCCGATCTCACCCTGTCCAACCAGGCGCTCAAGCAGGTGGTCGACAAGAAATGGTAACCGTCGCGGCGCTGTGCCACGACGCCCGGTCGATACGCGCGGTCTGCCCGGCGGCGGCAGCCGGCGCCGCACAAGCATTCGGCAGCGGCGGCGCCGAAGGCGTGTGCACCCCGGTGCGGGAAGGGCCTTGGCACCTGAGATTGCAGGAGAACCGTTGATGTTCCGCATTGCGCAAGCAGTGCGGCCTTGAGCGAGGCGGATGAGGCATGGGCCAAAAGATTCACATTGTGTGCGTTTCGGGCACGCGCGAGAAGCTGCAGATGGCGGCGATGATTGCATCGGTCGCGGCCGCGACCGGAGATGAGGTCTCGGTATTCTTCTCCATGAATGCCCTGCCGTACTTCATCAAGGGTAGCGCCGCCGACGCGCCGGCCGAAGGGGAATTCGGCACTCTCATGGCGCAGAAAGGCGTTCCGCCCTTCAAGCAGCTTTTCAAACAGGCGGCCGAGCTCGGGGACGCGAAACTGTTGCCTTGCTCGATGGCGATCGATCTTCTGAAGGTCAGCAGGAACGAACTCGACCCGGAACTGGGCGCACCAACGGGGTTGACGCGTTTTCTGAGCGACGCCGAAGGCGGACAGTTGCTCACGTTCTGACCGCGGCGGGCGGGGTGCGGGCCAACCAGCTACAAACGTGCAAGAGGGCAGTTCAATGAGCCAAGAGAAGGTCGTAGACGCGCGCAACACCTTTTGCCCCGGTCCGCTCATGGAGCTCATCTCCAACATGAAGCAGGTCGGCGTGGGTGACGTGATCGAGCTGCTGTCGACGGACGAGGGTTCGGCGACCGACGTGCCAGAATGGGTCAACAAGGTCGGGCACCAGTTGCTGAGCAGCCAGAACGTCGATGGCGTCTGGCACATCAAGATTCGCAAGGTCAAGTAGCGCGCAGGAAGCGGCGTCGCGGTTCGGGTGACCGCGGAACCGCAGCGTTCGGGATAGGCCGCAGAGGAGAATGCAATGAGAATCGTGGTTGTCGGTGGTGGCACGGGCGGGACCATACTGGCCAACAATCTGGCGCGACGCTTGGCGAGCGAGACACGTGCCGGAAAGGTGAGGATCACCTTGCTGTCGGACTCAGACCGGCATATGTATCAGCCGGGTTTGTTATACGTGGCGTTCGGGCAAATGGCGCCCGACCAGCTTTATCGCGACCAGGCGAGCCTGCTCGAGGCGAGCATCGACTTCCAAGTGGATCCGGTCACCGAGTTCCAGCTCGACAAGAACCGGGTCAAGACCAAGAAGGGCAAGACCCACGAATACGATATCCTGGTAATCGCCACGGGCTGCCGCATCGTGCCGCAGGAGGTGCCGGGGCTGAGCGAAGGGGCGGAGACCTTCTTCACGGAAGAGGGTGCGGTGCGGCTGTACAGGCGTCTCACCGAGTTCAAGGGCGGCACCGTGGCCATGGTGGTGTCGGTGCCGCACAAATGCCCGGTGGCGCCGGTGGAGGCCATGTTCCTGCTGCACGACTACTTCAAGGCGCGCGGCATTCGCGACAAGGTTAAGCTGCGCTACCACTATCCCGTCAACCATGTGCACGCCACTGCCAACGTAGCCCGTTGGGCCAAACCGGAATTCGACAAGGCCGGCATCGAATATGAAACCCTGTTCAACGTGAGAGAGGTCGATCCGGTCAAGAGAATCGTCTACAGCGAGGAAGGCAGTGAGGTCAAATACGACTTGCTGATAGCGATCCCGCCGCACCGCGGCTCGGAAACGGCGGAGAAGAACAATCTCGGGCAGGGCGGCTGGGTCCCCACCGACCGATTCAAGC
The DNA here is from genome assembly GCA_964482055.1 of uncultured Acidiferrobacteraceae bacterium. Lineage (GTDB taxonomy): Bacteria > Pseudomonadota > Gammaproteobacteria > Acidiferrobacterales > Sulfurifustaceae. Next base: position 2,575 of record CAYZVX010000009.1, on the reverse strand, counting down.
TCACCATGGAAGGTCATGACAACGTCTACGTGATCGGCGACGCCAGCAACGTTCCCGTCAGCAAGACCGGCTCGGCGGCCCATTTCGAGGCGGAGGTGGTGGCCGAGAATATCGCGTCGCTGATCAAGATCGGCGCCCCGGTTCGGCAATACGACGGCAAGGTGTATTGCTTCATTGAGGCCGGATTCGATCGCGCCACTTATAACGCCTTCGATTATGTGAATCTGCCCGAGCTGAAACCCCCGTCCAAATCGATCCACTGGTTCAAGGTGGCATACAACCAGATGTACTGGACCACCGTGCGTGGACTGCTCTGAGGAGAAGGCAACGTGATGGCAGACCAAACACCGAAGGTTGCACCGGCGTTGGACGAGGCCACGGTCAACAGCCTCGTCGAACTGATGAATCTGCAGGCGTCGGCCAGGGACGCGATGTCCGACGAGATGGTGATCCGGCTGGCGCGCACATTGAGCGAGGCCATTGCGCTGCTCGACCGCCTCACACGCAACGAGGGGCTGATGCGCCTGCTTCAGGTGCTCGACCGGCCCGAGATGCAATACCATCTCATGAGCTTCAGCGACGCCATCTCGGCGATGAGCCGCGATTTGGCGATCGCGCCGCCCGCCAAGGGCGGCATCGCCGGGCTGCTGCGGCTGGCCCTTCAGCCGGGTACGCAGGAAGGGCTGCGGTCGCTGTCGCTGCTCGGCCAGTACTGGAGCGACAGCCTGCGGGAGCTGCACCGCAACGGCGGGCGCTGAATGAGCCTGGGCATCTCGTGGCGCCGCTGGTTGCGCCGCCCACGCCGTGCCGGGGCGAGGCTTGCGCGGACCCCTGCCGGGCGTACCTCTTAAGGTCTTCGGAATCTGCCGGTGTCGGCGGGTGCGCCCGTCAACGCCCGCTTAGACCACTTAGCCGTATTTCCCGGGAACCTGCGTGGCATGGCGGGCCTACGCGCGGCGCGCACCTTAGGCCTTGGGTCGCCAAATCAGCGCGTAGCGCGATTCGTCCACCTTGGCCCGGTTGTCGGCGATGATGATTTCGGCGCCAAGCGACTGGACGGCCCGATTGAGAGGGCACCTGAAGATCGCGCGGCGAAACTGCCGGTAGTCAACGCGGCCAAAGACCTCATCCTGAGCTTGCAGGAAACGATGAAGATCCGGCAAGGTAAAGCTCCAGCAACGTTCATCCACGCAGAAGCACTGCTCCCGGCGTAGCCCTTCCAGCGCGGGCCCGTCTCTTCGGGCCACGCGCTCAAAGAAGGACAGCAGCGCTTGTTCGACGGCTTGCATCTGCTGGAGGCTACAGCGGTCCTGCCGCCTTGTCTCGGGGTCGCGCCGGGATTCTGGACCGGTCCTTATCGAGTAGACTTCGTGCTCGGTATGGGCATCCTCGGCGCTACCTGCAGGCAACAACAGTCCCGCGGACCATCCGCGCCGGTTCCGTGCGCGCGTGATTCGATCAAGCCATGCGCAGCGCCGCGTCATGGCGGGCTCGCGCCGGCAGCGGCAAGCGCGCGATGCCCCCTGGCGTCATGACAACGCTCCCGATCGAGGCAGTCCTGCCCGAGCTGCGCCAGGCCCTTGCGTCGCACCGTGCGGTGGTACTGCAGGCTCCGCCCGGCGCCGGCAAGACCACGCTCGTGCCGCTCGCCCTGCTCGATGAGCCCTGGCTCGCAGGTCGTTCGATCCTGATCCTGGAGCCGCGGCGGCTTGCGGCGCGCGCGGCGGCCGCGCGCATGAGCCAGTTGCGCGGCGAGGCGGTGGGCGAGTCGGTGGGTTATCGCATCCGCTTCGATGCCCGGGTGTCGCCGCGCACGCGTATCGAGGTGCTCACCGAGGGCATCCTCACGCGCCGCCTGCAGTCCGACCCGGCACTTGAGGGTGTGGGCCTGGTGATCTTCGATGAGTTCCACGAGCGCCACCTGCACGCCGACCTGGCGCTCGCCCTGTGTGTCGATGCGCAGCGCGGCCTGCGCGAGGACTTGAAGATCCTGGTCATGTCCGCGACCCTGGACGGCGAGGCGGTCGCGCGCCTGCTCGACGGGGCGCCGATCGTCACGAGCCGCGGCCGCAGTTACCCGGTCGACATCGTGTATGCGCCGCGCGATCCCGAAGGGCCGCTACCGCCGGTTGTGGCCGACGCGGTGCGGCGTGCGCTTGCCGCGCACCACGGTGACGTGCTCGTGTTCCTGCCGGGCGCCTGGGAGATTCGTCGCACCCAGGAGCTGGTCGAGCCGCTCGTGGCGCGGGGCGATGCAGAGGTGCTGCCCCTGTACGGCGACCTGCCGTGGGAGCAGCAGGACCGCGCCATCGGCCCGATCGCAGGCAAGCGCAAGATTGTGCTCGCCACGCCCATCGCCGAGACCAGCCTCACCATCGAAGGCGTGCGGGTCGTAATCGACAGCGGGTTCGCGCGCGTGCCGCAGTTCGATCCCAATTGCGGGCTCACCCGTCTCGTCACGCAGCGCATCGCGCGCGCCAACGCCGAGCAGCGCGCCGGCCGCGCCGGGCGCGAGGCCCCGGGCGTGTGCTATCGGCTCTGGAGCGAGGGCACGCAGCGCGCGCTCACCGCGCAG